>JAWVXM010000096.1:0-9001 GCA_033723255.1 Thalassovita sp. | reverse complement strand
GTTCAGCAGCTGCTTGCCCCAGAATTCCCGCCGTGCCAGCACGAAGGCGACCCAGATCGCCAGCGGCAGCGCCACCAGCGTGGCCCAGAACGACACGCGCAGCGACAGCGCAACGGCGGTCCATTCTTCGGGGCTCAGGAAATCCATCTGCGGCGGGTCACTCGGGTTGCGGCGGTTCGGTGAAACCGTGGCGCAGGAAAATCGCCTTGGCAACCGGGCCTTTCAGGTATTCGAGGAATGCATCGGTTCCCGGTGCCCGACTTTCGGCGATGATCGCGACCGGGTAGGTGATCGCCGGATGGCTGGCTGCGGGAAATTCCGCCACCACCTCTACCCGAGGTTCGGCCAGCGCATCGGTGGCATAGACGACGCCGAATGGCGTTTCGCCCGTGGCGACCAGCGCCAGTGCGGCGCGCACGTTATCGGCCTGTGCCACCCGCGGCGCAAGATCGGCCCAAAGCCCCAGATGTTCCAGCGCCGCCCTGCCATAGATCCCGGCGGGCACGGCCTGAACAAGCGCCATCGCCAAGTGCCCGCCATCCAATGCATCAACCAGCGTGGAATTCAGAGGCTGGGCGGGGGCGCCTGCCGATGCGATCAGGACGATCCGGTTGCCCAGCAGATCGCTGCGGCTGCCCGGTTTCAGCAGGCCTTGTTCTTGCAGATGATCCATCCATGCGGTGTTGGCGGACAGGAACAGATCGGCCGGGGCGCCGGCTTCGATCTGGCGGGCCAGCGCGGAACTGCCGGCGAAGGACAGAATCAGCCGGTCTTCGCTTTGCGCCTGCCATTCCGTGGCGACCTCGTCCAGCGCGGTTTTCAGGCTGGCGGCGGCAAAGACCGTGATCTGCCCGGACAGGGCAGGGATCGGCAGAAGCAGCGCCAGCAGGGCGCAGATAAGGCGTGTGGTTCGGATCATGCCCGGAAAATCCGTCGCGGGATGCCGGTTTGCAAGCGGAATTATCCGGCCGCGACAACAAGAACAGCCGCCCCTGGGGCGGCTGTTCAGGTCCACGGGAGTGGAAGACGGCGTCAGCCGCCGTGCTTCTTGATCAGGGCCTTCGCCTGGTCGATCAGGGCATTGCCGTCGATGCCCTTGCTTTCCATGTCGGAAACCCAGCGGGCGATCACGGGCTGCGCCTTTTCCTTGAACCGGGCCACTTCGGCTTCGTCCAGGGTGACGATCGTGTTGCCGGCGGCAACGGCGATGTCGCGGCCCGGCTTGTCATATTCATACATGACCTGGGCTGCGAATTCGGCCAGTGCCTGACCCGATTCCGCGTCGATGGCCGCCCGGATATCTTCGGGCAGGCTGTCATACTTTTCGCGGTTCATCACCATGACGATGGTCGCGGTGTAAAGCGCCTCGTCGCCCGAAATCTCGGTGTGATTGTGGATCAGTTCCGACAGCTTGATCGCCGGGGTGACTTCCCACGGGATCACGGTGCCATCGATCACGCCCTTGGACAGCGCCTCGGGAATCGCGGGCAGCGGCATGCCGACCGGGGTGGCCCCCAGTTCGCCCAGCAGGTCGTTGATCACCCGGGTCGGGCCACGCAGCTTGTTGCCTTCGAGGTCTTCAAGCTTGGTGACGCCGTTCTTGGTGTGGATCAGGCCGGGGCCGTGCACCCATGCGCCCAGAACCTTGACGGAACTGTATTCACTGTTCTGCAGGTCAGTTTCAACCATGTCCTGGAACGCCTTCGAAGTGGCGACGGGATCGGTCATCATGAAGGGCAGTTCGAACACCTCGGTGCGCGGGAACCGGCCCGGAGTGTAGCCCACCACGGTCATCACGATATCGGCCACGCCGTCGATCGCCTGGTCCATAAGATCCGGCGGCCGTCCGCCCAGCGACATCGCGTCATAATGCTGGATCTGCAGCTTGCCGCCGGTACGTTCCTCGACGCGCGCGGCCCAGGGCTTCAGGATGTGCTTCGGTACCGTCGCGGGCGGCGGCAGAAACTGGTGCAGGGTCAGGGTGACATCCTGCGCAAATGCCGATACCGGCGACAGGCTCATGGCCAGCGCCGCTGCGGCTGCTGTCTTCAGCAGGTTACGTTTTTTCATTTTTCCTCCCAAGATAGCTGCCGGCTCACCCGGCATGCGGTTTGAAATTTTGCCGCATTGCCCTCCTCCTGGCAAGGCGGCGGTTCCGTGAGTGTCAGTTCAAAGTCACGGGCAGATGCCGCGGGCCGCGGAAGCCGAAACCGTAGAAGTCGACCTTTGACGGGTCGGGCAGGGTCATGTTCGGAAAGCGATCGAACAGCATCGGCAGCATGATATTGGCCAGCATCCGGCGCGCCACGTGGGTACCCTGACAGAAATGCGCGCCGTTGCCAAAGGCCTGGTGCTGCTGCTTGGGGCGGAAGATGTTGAACAGGTGACCGTCCTCGAACAGTTCCTCGTCATGGTTGGCCGAGGCCTGGATCGTCATCACGGTATCGCCCTTGGGGATGAAACAGCCGCGAATTTCGGTATCTTCGGTGACCAGCCGCGACGAGGCCTGGATCGGTGCCACCCACCGCACGCCTTCCTCGAAGGCCTGCAGCCACATGCCGTCCTTCTTGCAGGCTTCGAACTGATCGGGATTGGTCAGCAGCCCGTAAATGATGGTTAGCAGCGCGTCACGCGGTTCGTTGATGCCGCCGCCGATGGCGATTTTCACATTGGCAAAGATCTGCGACAGCGGAATCGGGTCCTCGGCATTCAGCATCACCGACATGGCCGACGGGTTCGGATCCTTGCGGTGCCGTTCCGCCGCCTTGGCGAACAGCGCGTCCATTTCATCGTTGGCCGAGTCGCATTCGGCGAACAGTTCGTCCGACCAGCCGAAGTTCCCCGCCCCGTCGATCAGGATCTGGCTCCAGCGCTGCATGTCGTCATCGCTGGCCTCGGGAATGCCCAGAAGCCGGGTCAGGGCGCGCGCCGCATAGGGGCCTGCCAGGGCCGGGAAAAGATCCACGGTTTCGCCGCGCGGCAGGGAGCTGACGAAATGTTCCGCGATCTCGGTATAGATCGGGGTCCAGCATTGGGTGATGTTCTTGGCGCTGAAGGACGGCGCCATCGCGCCGCGTTCGCGGGCGTGTTCCTCGCCATCCTTGCGCATCAGGGTATGGGCACGGAACGCCCGCTGCATCGGCGTGTTGGGATCATTCGCGCTGAACAGTTCGGGGGTGTCCTTGACGTGCTTGGTGTCTGCGGCCTTGGTCAACAGGGTACGCCCCACCGATTTGACACGCAAAACCGGTGCCTCGGCACGCAGACGCTTGTAGATCGGATAAGGATCAAGCGTCAGCTGTTGAATCGTGATCGATTCATCCAGCGGTGCGAGGTTGTTGATTGTGGCGACCATCGTTTCCTCCCCAGAACGTGAATGTGCGGGGCAGCTTATGAACCGCACAAGTATTCGACAATCTGATGAATTTGATTTACCAAATCGAAAAACTCGATGGAGACCTCTTTGCCATCTCTTGATCCGATGACCGTGGATTTCGCGGCGCTGAAAGTGTTGCGCCTTGTTCATGCGCACAGGTCCTTTACCCGCGCGGCCGAGGCCCTTGGGGTGAACCAGTCCACCGTCAGCTATGCCATCGACCGGCTGCGCAAGGTGTTCGGGGATCCGCTTTTCGTGCGTCAGGGGGCGGGCATCGTCGCCACCGACCGCTGCGACGAAATCGTCGCGACGGCCGGGCAGATGGTCGATGAATTCGCAGCCCTGACGGAACCGCGCGATTTCGATCCGGCCAGTGCCCGCGCGACGATTTCCCTGTCCTGCAATTTCTATGAGCGGGTTGTGTTGGTGCCGCCTCTGGTGCGCAGGCTCAGGGAGCAGGCGCCGGGGCTGAAGCTCGATATCATCTCGTCGACCGTGCAGGGCAAGGACCAGCTGGCGCGCGGGGAAAGCGACCTCCTTGCGGGGCCGGTGCAGATTACCGAAGGCGGCTTTTTTGGCCGCCGCCTGGCCGGGGATCATTACGTCGTCGTGATGGCGCCGGGGCATCCGCTGGCAGACAGGGCGCTGAGCCCGGAAGCATTCGCCGCGGCGCCGCAGGTGCTGGTGACCTATGGCGGCAACTGGCGGTCGCGCTACCTGGTCGAGGTCGAGGCGGCGGGGCTGGCCCTGAACGCGGTGATGGAGGTTCCCAGTCCGGCCGATTTGCCCGAGATCCTGTCCGGAACGGACCTGATTTCGACGGTGCCGCAGCGTATCGCACGCGCCTTTGGAGATCGGGTGGTGTTCGGGGCCTGCCCGTTCCCGGCGCCGTTCGACATCGACCTGTACTGGACCTCGCGCACCCACCATTCGGCGATGCATAGATGGCTGCGGGGAGAACTGGGCGCGATTGCCGAGGAGTTGAGCCAGGACCGGATCTGACGCAAGGCAGGTCCGGGCATCCCTAAGCCGCCCCGCACGCGGTGTCGGCGCCCTTGTCAATGGCGATGGAAGCCGGTGATCGCAGATCGTCCCGAGATCAGCAGGAGGTCTTGTCCTCGGGATTATCGGCCGGGCCGCAGAACTGCCGGTAAAGCAGGCTGATCATCTCGTAGGTGCTGTCATCGGCCAGCGAATAATAGATCGTCTTGCCGTCGCGCCGGGTGGTGACCAGCCCCTCTTCGCGCAGCCGTGCCAGCATCTGGCTGACCGCCGCCTGCCGAATTCCCAGCAGGCTCTCAAGTTCTCCAACGGATTTCTCGCCCGAACCGAGATGGCACAGGATCATCAACCGGCCTTCATGGGCCAGGGTCTTGAGATAGGCCGCGGCGGATTCCGCGCTGCGGGCCATTTCCGATGGCGGGGCGGGAGGGGGTTGCTTGTTCACGTCTAAATCAAATCCTCGTCTTTGCGTGTTTCATAACACGTCTTTTTTCGGAGTGCGAGGTCACCCCGCATGTTGTGGCGGCGTCATCTGTGAATTGGGCGTATCGCGGTTCAGCACGGGGTCTCCCGGGAAAATTTCCGGGGAATGTGCATAAAAACTGGGCGTTTTTGGGCGCCGGGCCGGCTCAGCCGCGATCGAAAACGATCACGTTACGACGCGCGGCGCCGGTTTTCGTGTCGGCGATGGCTTCGTTGATCTGTTCCAGGCTCCAGCGCCCGGAAATCAGTTCGTCCAGCTTCAGACGGCCTTGGCTGTACAGGTCGACCATCCAGGGGATATCGCGCTTGATCACCACATCGCCCATTTTCGACCCCACGATCGCTTGCCCACCATCGGCCATGATCAGCGGCGAATATTTCGAAGTCTGGTCGAAATGCGGCATGCCGACCATGATCACCTTGCCGCCATTGCCGATATAGCGCGGCGCCATGTCGTAAACGGCGGCGATACCCACGGTCACCAGAACCACGTCGGCGCCGCGGCCCAGAAGTTTCTTCACCGCGCTCCACGGTTTGGCGTCGCTGGCCAGCACGCCGTCGGTGGCGCCGAATTCCTTCGCCGCCTCCAACTTGTCGGCATTCATGTCGACGGCGACGATGCGACGGGCACCCGCGATGCGCGCGCCCTGGATTGCATTCAGCCCGACCCCGCCGGCGCCGATCACCACCACGTCCTGCCCCGGTCGCACATTGGCGGCGTTGACCGCCGCCCCGATCCCGGTGATCACTCCGCAGGACAGCAGCGACGCCACGTCCTTGGCCATGTCGCCGGGGATCTTCACGATCTGGCTCTGGTCGACGACGACCTTTTCGGCGAAGGCGCCGGTTTCCATCGCCTGGTAGATCGGTTCGCCATCGACGGTCGACAGCGGCCCCTTCATGCCGTCATAGCGGGTTTCGCAGATCGTCGGCTTGCCGCTGCCGCAGCTGTCGCAGTGGCCGCAGGCCCGGATCAGCGTCACCGCGACGCTGTCGCCCACGTCGAACCCCTGCACCCCGTCGCCGACCGAGGTCACACGCCCGGCGGCTTCGTGGCCGTAAACGGCGGGAAGCGCGCCGCCGAAGCCGCCTTCCCAGTAGGAAATATCGGAATGGCAGATCGCGACCGCGTCCAGCGTCACCTCGACCTCGCCCATTTGCGGTGCGCGCAGTTCGATTTCCTCGATCACCAGCGGGGCACCATATTCATGGCAGACGGCGGCTTTGACTTTGGACATGCGAATTCCCTCCTCGTTTGTCCGAAACCTGCAACAGGGGCGGAAATCACCGCAAGCGCGAAATCGGAGCCGGATGGTCGCAGCGGTGGCGACGCTACGTCAATTCGTCTGGCGGGCCAGTTCAGAGTGCAACGACAGCCCGGGCGAAGGCGCGGGCGTCGTCCGGGGCGCTGCCGGTCTGCCGCGCCGGGTCGAAAATATCGTGCAGAGGCAAGTCGGGATAGGCCGCCCGGGCAAGATCGGACAGTTCCGCGCCGCTTGCCGCGGCTTCCCTGCACAGCGCCTTCACCGCCGCCTGCGCGTCGGGGCGCGGCATCTTCTGGGTCAGCCGGAAAGACAGCGCCTCGGCATGGATCAGACCCTGATAGCCGCCAAGCGCCGCCGCCATCGCATCGGCGTCGGGGGTCAGCGAAGCGGCCAGCGCCTTGCCATGTTCCAGCGCCGAGGCCACCGAAAGGCAGAGCTGCGGCAGCGTCATCCATTCGGTGAACCAGGCCGCGCCGTCGCGGTCCTGCCGGTGCAGCCCGGCGCCTTGCAGGATCGCGTTCAGCCCGACCGCCTGCCGCGCCAGCGCGACGATGGCCGAGGGGGCGACCGGGTTCTGTTTCTGCGGCATGGTCGAGGAACTGCCACCACCGCCGAGGCTGACCTCGGCGATGCCGGTCTGTGTGGCCAGCAGCAGGTCTTCGCCGAACTTGCCAAGCGCCGCCGCCAGCCGGCTCAGCCAGCCGGCGAGCGCCAGAACCGGCCCGCGATCGGCATGCCAGCTGCGCACCGGATCGCGCAGGTTCAGCGCCTCGGCCAGCGCCTTGCGCATGTCCACCGCCTGCGGCCCGAGTTCCGATCCGGTGCCGGCGGCGCCGGAAAGCGACACCCACAGAACCTGATCGCGCAGCGCCGGCATTTCGTTCAGCAGTTCGAGAAGCGGCGCGCCCCAACGGGCGACGGTCGATCCAAAGGTGATCGGGGTCGCGTGCTGCCCCCATGTCCGCCCCGCCATCGGCAGATCGGCATGTTTTTCGGCCAGTTGTCCCAGCGATCCGAGCATCTGCTTCAGCCCGGTTTCCAGCAGCGACAGGTATTGGCGCAACCGCAACGTCAGGC
Source organism: Thalassovita sp. (assembly GCA_033723255.1). Taxonomy (GTDB): domain Bacteria; phylum Pseudomonadota; class Alphaproteobacteria; order Rhodobacterales; family Rhodobacteraceae; genus Thalassobius. The sequence continues at coordinate 1,798 of JAWVXM010000096.1, read as the reverse complement.
CGGTGTCGATGATGTCCTGCGATGTCGCGCCCCAATGCGCGTATTGCGCATGTTCGGGGGCTTCCATCAGCTTGCGGAAGGCCGCCACCAATCCCGGAACGCTGACACCGTTCTGGCCGGTCGCATCGGCCAGTCCGCCGGGATCGATCTGCAGTTCCATCGAAGACCGGTGGATGAACTGGGCCGAAACCTCGGGGATCACGCCCATCTGCCCCTGCACCTTGGCCAGCGCGCCTTCGACCAGCAGCATGGCGCGCACCTCGGCGCTGTCGGTGAACAACCGTCCGGCGTCACCCACCGGGAACAGGCGGTTATAGAGTTCGGAGCTGAAGACGGAAGCGGCCATGGCTTATCCCTTTGCAATCGTGTCGAGGATCCGCGCCAGCCCGACCGGGTCGGCGAAGAAGGGCGAATGGGCGCAGCCCATGGTAAAGACATGGTCCTCGGGCCAGTGCTCGGTCATCGTCACCTGGTATTCCGGCGGGATCGTCCGGTCATCGGCGCAGCGGATGTAACTTCTTGGCACGCTTTCATAATTCGCGCCGGTTTCGACCGGAACGGATGTCGGTTGCGTGGCCTGTATGCACAGCCGGTCGCGGGCATATTCCACGGTGCCCTCGGGGCAGTCGTGATAGAACACGTCGCGGATCATGTCGGGATCGGCGGTCCAGCCCTTGCGGTCCTCGGTCATCCGGATCGCGGGCAGCAGCGGCTGGTAGGGGGCTTCCATCCGCATCTGGGAGAGGGACAATCCGGGTTTGGGGACATAGGCGCAGAGATAGACCAGGTGGTGGAACTTCGCCGGGTCGCGTTCGGCCGCCAGTGTGATCGGGTAGCCGCCCATCGAATGGCCGACCACGATTGCCGGTTCGGTCAGCGCGTCGAGCACCGCACCGGCATAGAGATCAAGCGTAACATCCTGATAAGGCGTCTTGTCTTCGCCGTGCCCGGGCAGGTCGATGGCCCAGGCCGAATGGCCCAGGCGTTCCAGCGCCGGGATCACGTCACGCCAGCACCAGGCCCCGTGCCCGGCCCCGTGGACCAACAGGAATTTCGCCATTTTCCCCCCTTCCGGACAGCCCGGCCATTTCGGCCGACCGTGCAAAGTTTTGTCGCCATATACGCAATTTGTACGGGGGTTTTGTACAAATGCCGTACCCGGGGCACAAGCGGCGGATGGGAGGCGTTCCGGGGGGCGGTGGTTGATGTAGGTCAAGGTTGTTTTCGGGCGGTGGCGGTATCGTGAACGAATTGATTATTATGGGAGGATAAGATGAAACGCATTGCCGTAACCCTAGCCGCCCTGACAATGGCAGCGCCTGTGCTCGCCGAGGGCGTGACAACCTACACCACCGAGTCCAGTTTCGAGGACGCGGCATTCGCGGTCGAAAGCGCTATCATCGGGCGTGGGCTGGTCGTTGACTATGTCAGTCACGTCGGCGCGATGCTGAATCGAACCGGCGCCGACGTGGGAAGCGATGTCCAGCTGTTCGAGGCGGCGGATGTATTCGTTTTCTGTTCGGCAGTCACGTCGCGGAACGTCATTGAGGCTGACCTTATGAACATCGCCTATTGCCCCTATGGCATCTTCGTGGCCGACAAGGGCGGAGAGGTAATCGTGGGTTTCCGCAATTACCCCGAGGGCGCCATGCAGGAAGTCCAGTCCTTGCTGGACGAGATCGCGCAGGAGGCCGTCGGAAAATAAGCCTGCAGCTGCGCATGCTTGGGTCTTGTGCCGCCAGAATTCCGGATCGAGGCCGAGCAGGTTGCGGGCCTTCTCGGTCGCGTTCGACAATCG
>JAWVXM010000095.1:0-9019 GCA_033723255.1 Thalassovita sp. | reverse complement strand
GTGGGGGTTTGTGCTTGGCTCCACCCCCCCCGCGGGCGCAAACCCGTTGTCATTTGGGGTGGGGTTATTCCGCTTGTGGCCCGGCGCGCCCGCCCCCCCCCCACGACACGGTCAGATCCAAAGACGGATCGCGCCGGTTCAGAACCACTGACCGGGTTCCATCAGGCCCAGATCCAGCAACTGCCGCGAATGCCATTCGAACGGCGTTGAATTGTGCCAGCGGAAATTATCGATCTCGAAGCGCGATCCGGGGTTGCGCTTCAGCGCCTTGGCGGTGCGGAAGGAACAGATCGCGGCGGTCAGGTTGTGATGCCACGGGCAGGCATAGGTGTTGTATTCTTCGTCGTTGAACGTGTGATCGTCGCGCAGTGTCAGCCCCGGCTTCGATTTGAACAGCGCGATCCGGTCGATCTTGCGCCGCTTGGCCGGGATATGTTCCTCGTACCGCCAGCGCAGCCCGCCGAAGAAATCCAGCTGCCGTTCCTTGGGATAGTTGTGATTGTCCGGGTCGTTGCGCGCCAGCGCGTAATAGCCCGACTTGTCCAGATGCGCATCGTCCAGCGACACCGCGTTGGGGTTGGTATCCAGATCGGCGGAATAGAGATCGATGACATAGTTCAGCATCGCGCCGCGCCGTTCCTCGGAATGGAAGGTCAGCATTTCGCCCACGGTGCGGGTTTCGCAGAACGGGTAGAACAGGTATTCGGCGTTGAAACAGTAGAACATCCACAGGTCGGGCGCGGCCTTGATCACCGCGTTGACGGCATCGGTCACGGCATGTTCGGCCAGCGCGTCGTAGCGGATCCTGTGCACCGTATCGACCACGTCTTCGGCAAGGTCGAATTCGTCGGGCATGAACACGAGGGTAGAACGGAAGCCGCTGTTCTGATGGTGGCGGATCGTGGTGTCGATCTCGGCGTCATCCTCGACGAAGAGCATCGCAAGCGGGCCTTCGCGGAACGCCGCGCGGCCGCGGGAAAGAAAATCCGACAGGCTGTCGTAATGCATCACTGGGTCTCTGCCTTGCCTCGGCGCCAAGTTCGGCCAAATCCGCCCGCATTGCAAGTCGCGGCGGTTCTGGTATAGGACGCCGCTTGAAACCGCGGACAGGATCAGCCCGATGAGCGAGCCGAAGAAACTCTATATCAAGACCTATGGCTGTCAGATGAATGTCTATGACAGCGAGCGCATGGCCGAGGCGATGGGCGGGGCGGGCTATGTCGAAACCGACAGCCCCGACGATGCCGACATGATCCTGCTGAACACCTGTCACATCCGCGAAAAGGCGGCCGAGAAGGTTTATTCCGAACTGGGCCGGTTCCGCGGGCTGAAGGACGAAAAGCCCGATCTTAAGATCGGCGTCGCGGGCTGCGTGGCCCAGGCAGAGGGCGAAGAGATCATGCGCCGCCAGCCGCTGGTCGACATGGTGGTGGGGCCGCAGAGCTATCACCGCCTGCCGGCGATGGAAGCGAAGGCGCGGCAGGGGGAAAAGGCGCTCGATATCGATTTCCCCGAAGAAGACAAGTTCGAGAAGCTCAAAACCCGCCCCAAGGCGCGGCGGGCGCCGGCGGCGTTCCTGACGGTGCAGGAAGGCTGTGACAAGTTCTGTGCCTTCTGCGTGGTGCCCTATACGCGCGGGGCCGAGGTCAGCCGCCCGGTGGAACGGGTGCTGGGCGAGGCGCGCGACCTGGTTGAACGCGGCGTGCGTGAAATCACCCTGTTGGGTCAGAACGTCAACGCCTATCACGGCGACGGCCCGGATGGCGCATGGTCGCTGGCGCGGCTGATCTGGGCGCTGAACGATATCGACGGGCTGGAACGGATCCGCTTCACCACCTCGCACCCGAACGACATGTCCGACGACCTGATCGCTGCGCATGGGGAATGCGAAAAGCTGATGCCCTATCTGCACCTGCCGGTGCAGTCGGGCAGCGACCGGATCCTGAAGCGGATGAACCGCAGCCACACCGCCGAAAGCTACCTGAAGCTGATCGAACGGATCCGCGCGGCGCGGCCCGATATCCTGATCTCGGGCGATTTCATCGTCGGTTTCCCGGAAGAGACCGACGCGGATTTCGAAGACACCATGAACCTGATCCGCGAAGTGAATTACGGTCAGGCTTTCAGCTTCAAATATTCCACCCGTCCGGGCACCCCCGCAGCGGAACGTGCGCAGGTCGACGAGGCGGTCGCCAGCGAACGGCTGCAGCGTCTGCAGGCGCTGATCACCGAACAGCAGCGCGCGGTGCAGGATGGCATGGTCGGGCGCGAGGTGTCGGTCCTGTTCGAAAAACCGGGCCGGATGGACGGCCAGATGGTGGGCAAGTCCGATTACCTGCACGCTGTGCATGTCGCCGATGCCGGGGTGGCGGTCGGCGATATCGCGCGGGTCCGAATCGTCGAAAGCGGGGCGAATTCTCTGGCTGGCGTGATCGTCTGAGTCCGGCCACGGGGCGCCACCGGTGACGGCGGCCTGGCTCGGCGACTATGCGCGGCTGGGATGCTATTGTCGGGCGTAAATTGGGATTGTTTCCGAATTCGACGCAATATCTAGTTAATTTTCCTTCACTAGCCACATAAAGGTGCTAAAGTCGCCACATTCATTCGCGTCGGGGCCCGCGTTGATTTCTGCCAGTTTCCTTGGGACCCGGGAGTAACAACACGAGGGACAGGGCTGTGGCGAAAATGATCTCCGAAGCAGTTAAAGCGATTGTCGGCGGCGTAGCCACTGCCGCGCTGGTATTCTTGGTTTCCGCCGAGGCCAGCCAGGCGCAGCAGAATGCGAGCCGTTTCAGCCGCGATACGCCGTCCCAGCAGGGGCGCGACAAGGGGCAATATATTCCGACCATCTCGATCACCCCCGATGGCTGCGAAGCCTGGGTGATGGATGACGGTGCCGAAGGTTATGCCGTGAACCACGTCAACCGCGACGGCATCCCCTATTGCCGGGAGGCGGATCTGTGCGGGGTGATGAACAGCGATCAGCTGTTCGCCACCGACAAATACAGCATCAACGCAACGGGGCGCAAACGGCTTGCAGAATTTTTCCAGCAGGCGACGGCCTTCGGCTACATCATCGTCGGCCATACCGATAGCCGTGCTTCGGACGAATACAACATGCGACTGAGCTACAACCGCGCCAACGCAGTGGCCAAGATCGCCAATGATACCGGGGCCAATGTCATCGATATCCGCGGCTATGGCGAACGGATGCCGCGTGCTTCGAACAGTACGGCGGCCGGCATGCAGCAGAACCGCCGCGTCGAAATCATCTGCGTCCAGTAAGAGAGAGAACAGGCATGAACCGGAAACTCACCCTTCTTCTCATCGCTTCGGCTGTCGCCCTCTCTGCCTGCTCCGACGAAGGTTTCGGGGTGGGGGGCTATCCGCCCGACAAGTCGGTTGACCGCGGGATCGACAAGAAGCACCTGTCGCAACTCAAATGGGGCGTTTATGTCGATCCCGAAGGCTGCGACACCTGGATCGCGGATGACGGGCTCGAAGGTTACCAGGTGCGCCGGCTCGACCGTTACGGCAAGCCGATCTGTTCTGGCGTCGCGCCGCCGACCTATACCGCCGGGGATTTCAAGGGCGGGTCGAAAATTCCCGATCCGAACTGATCGCAGGCAATCGCTGCCAGAATCAGACCGCCGGTCTCATCGCCGGCGGTTTTTTCATGCCGGTTTGACGACAATCGGACACACCATCTTGCGTGCAGCCCCCGAAGTTGGCACCCTAAAGATGCAGACAGATGCAAGGAGTCGTGCTTGTCCGACAGCGTGTTGATCCCGCCCACCGATCCCGAAAACCTCAGCGAAGCGGTGCTGGAATTTCCCGACAATCGCCTGCTGATCGACCTTTGCGGCGAATATGACCGCAACCTGGCCGCGATCGAGCAGAAGCTGGGCGTGCATATCCTGCGGCGCGGCAACCAGTTGTCGGTGCATGGCGAAACCGGCGCGGTAGAGGAATGCGAAACCGTGCTGCGCGGGCTGTACGAACGGCTCGAGGCCGGGCGCGCGGTGGAAAGCGGCGATATCGACCGGGAAATCCGCCTGGGCGGGTCGGAACATGCAGCCGGCAGCCGCGACGGCGACCAGCTGGAAATGTTCCGTGGCGGCAAGGTCGAAATCAAGACGCGCAAGAAACTGGTCGAGCCGCGCACCGAGGCGCAGAAAGCCTATGTGCAGAACCTGTTCAGCAACGAGCTGGCCTTCGGCATCGGCCCGGCCGGTACCGGCAAGACCTACCTGGCGGTCGCGGTCGGTGTGTCGATGTTCATCGACGGCGCGGTCGACCGGATCATTCTGGCGCGCCCGGCGGTCGAGGCGGGCGAAAAGCTCGGCTATCTGCCCGGTGACATGAAGGAAAAGGTCGATCCCTACATGCAGCCGCTCTACGACGCGCTGAACGATTTCCTGCCCGGGAAGCAGGTGGCCAAGCTGATCGAGGAAAAGCGCATCGAGATCGCGCCCCTGGCCTTCATGCGCGGCCGCACGCTGTCGAACGCCTTCGTGGTTCTGGACGAGGCGCAGAACGCCACTTCGATGCAGATGAAGATGTTCCTGACCCGTCTGGGCGAAGGTACGCGCATGGTGATCACCGGCGACCGCAGCCAGGTCGACCTGCCGCGCGGCGTGTCCTCGGGCCTGCACGATGCCGAGCGGCTGCTGAAGCACATCCCCAAGATCAGCTTCAACTATTTCACCGCCAAGGACGTGGTGCGCCACCCCCTTGTCGCCGCGATCATCGAAGCCTACGAGGCGGACGAGGGCTGATCCCTTCTTCCGGGCAAAATGCGGTGGGGCGTGTGCGGCGCCCATTCGTTGCGCGCCGCCCCCGTGCATTTTGTCCCTCGAGGATTTTTCACTGTTTTTATTGCCTTATCGGTGTCACCCTGCGGATCAAGGCAATGCAAGGAGATGACCTGATGTCGGAACTTCCGTCTTCAGCACGTGTGGTGATCATTGGTGGCGGCGTGGTTGGCGCTTCGGCTCTTTACCACCTGGCCAAGGCCGGCTGGCGCGATTGCGTGCTGCTGGAAAAGAACGAATTGACCGCAGGGTCGACCTGGCATGCGGCGGGCAATGTTCCGACGTTTTCCTCCAGCTGGTCGATCATGAACATGCAGCGCTATTCGGCCGAGCTTTACCGGCAGCTGGGCGAGGAAGTGGATTACCCGATGAATTACCATGTGACCGGGTCGGTGCGCCTTGGTCACAGCGCGGAACGGCTGCAGGAATTCCAGCGCGTCAAGTCGATGGGGCGCCATCAGGGGATGGATCTTGAGGTGATGACCCCGGAGGAATTGCGCGCGGTTTATCCCTTCCTTGAAACACATGATCTGAGCGGCGGGCTGTACGATCCCTATGACGGCGATATCGACCCGGCGCAGCTGACCCAGGCCTTGGCAAAGGGGGCGCGGATGGAAGGGGCGCATATCGAACGGTTCTGCCCGGTCACCGGCGCGCGGCGCGAGGGTGGTGAATGGGTTCTGGAAACGCCCAAGGGCGAGATCCGCTGTGAATATGTCGTCAACGCCGCCGGCTATTACGCCCAGCAGGTCGGGCGGCTGTTCGGTCGCGAGGTGCCGATGATGGTGATGAGCCACCAATACCTGCTGTTCGACACCATCCCCGAGTTGGAAACATGGTCGCGCGATGCCGGGCACAAGCTGCCGCTGCTGCGCGACGTGGACAGCTCCTACTACCTGCGGCAGGAAAAATACGGGCTCAACCTCGGCCCCTACGAGGGCAACTGCAAGGCGCATTGGGTGACACCCGACGATCCCTTCCCCGAAGATTTCAGCTTCCAGCTTTACCCCGACGACCTGGACCGGCTGGAATGGCATATCGGCGATGCGATGGCCCGCGTGCCTTTGCTGGAACAGGCCAACCTGACTCGGGTGATCAACGGCCCGATTCCCTATACGCCCGACGGCAACCCGCTGATCGGGCCGATGCCGGGGATGCCGAACGCCTTCGAAGCCTGCGTCTTCACCTTCGGCATCTGCCAGGGCGGCGGCGCCGGCAAGGTTTTGGCCGAATGGATCACCGAAGGGGCGACCGAATGGGACATGTGGTCCTGCGATCCGCGCCGCTTCACCGGGTTCGAGGATCAGGATTATTGCATCGCCAAGGGCATGGAAGTGTACGGCCATGAATACGCGATGCATTTCCCGCATCATTTCTGGCCCGAGGGGCGCGACAAGAAACACGGGCCCCTGCATGACCGGATCAAGGGGGCGGGCGCGGTTTTCGGCGCCTGGAACGGCTGGGAACGCGCGGCGTGGTTCGCCCGCCCCGGCGACGACACCAGCGAAGAGGGCAGCCAAACCTGGCGCCGCGACGGACCCTGGGCCGAGGCGGTGGCCGAGGAATGCGCGGCGGTGCGCGACGCTGCCGGTATCCTCGACCTGCCGGGGTTTTCGCGCTTCCGGCTCAGCGGGGCAGGGGCGGCGGACTGGCTGGCGCGGCAGATCACCGGGCGGGTGCCGAAGGTCGGGCGCGTCGGCCTTGGCTATTTCGCCGACGACAAGGGACGGATCGTCACCGAGATGTCGCTGGCCCGGCTGGCCGAGGACGAATTCTGGCTGATCACCGCCGCCACGGCGCAGTTGCATGACCAGGACTGGCTGCGGGACCGGCTGAAGCCGGGGCTGGAGCTGATCGACGAGACCGACGACTGGTCCTGCCTGATCGTAACCGGCCCCAGGAGCCGCGAAATCCTCGCGCCGCTGACCGAGGCCGACCTTTCGCGGCCCTGGTTGAGCGTTCAGGAGACTCGGCTTGGCGGCGCCGACGTGCGGCTGATGCGGGTCAGCTTTGCCGGCGAACTGGGCTGGGAAATCCACGCGCGGTTTGACGACATGCCGGCCATCCATGACGCGGTGATGCAGGCCGGCGCGCCGCTGGGCCTGCGGCCGTTCGGCATGTTCGCGCTCGATTCCCTGCGGATTGAGAAAGGGTATCGCGGCTGGAAGCAGGATCTTTCCACCGATTACACCATCCTCGAGGCCGGGCTGGGCCGTTTCGTCGATTTCGGCAAGGCTGATTTCCGCGGCAAGGCGGCGCTGCAGCCGCAGGCCGAACAGGGGCTTGCGAAGCGTTTCGTCACCCTGAAGATCGAGGCGGCCGAGTTCGATCCGCCCTACATGGCGTCGCTGATCCACGATGGTCAGGTGGTGGGCGAACTGACCTCGTCGGGCTGGGGGCACCGGGTTGGGGCCTGTCTCGGCCTGGGCATGGTGCGGGCTGATCTGGCAGAGCCGGGCACTGAACTTCAGGTCACCGGCTATGGCCAGACGAGCCCAGCGATGGTGCTGCCCGACGAACCCGCATGGGACCCGGACAACAGCCGCCTGAGATCCTGACGGCGGCACGCCGTCATCTGCCGGGCAGGCTGTTGCGCCATGATCAACGATTTGGGCGCCGAGTCAGCCCTTGGCGTGCCAGCCATTGTCGACATAGGTCGCGGTGCCGTTGACGAAGCTCGCGTCGTCGGAGGCAAGGAACACCACGGTATTGGCGACTTCCTCGGGATAGCAGATGCGGCCCTGGGTGGCGGCCATGCCGCTGTCTTCCCATTCCTGACCCGCCGCGTCCAGTTCGGCGATTTCCTTCAGCCCGTGCGCGGTTTCCACGAAACCCGGGCAGACCGCGTTGCAGCGGATGCCGGCATCGCGGTATTCGGTCGAGATGGTGCGCGACAGCTGCAGAACGGCCCCCTTGGACATGCAGTAGACGCTTTCCAGCGCATAGCCCAGTTCGGCCGCGATCGACGAGGTGATCACGATCGACCCGCCGCCGGAGGCCGCCATTTCCTTGACCGCGCGGCGGGTCACCAGGAAGGCCGATTTCACGTTCAGATCCATCAGCCAGTCATATTCCTCTTCCGTCGTTTCGTGCAGCGGCTTCACGATGATCGAACCGGCGTGGTTGAACAGGACGTTGTAGGGGCCGAAGGTTTCCACCGCCGCATCAAAGGCGGCGTCGATCTGGTCCGCCTTGGTCACGTCGCAGTGAAAGAAGGCGGCCTTGCCGCCGGCATCCTCGATCATCCGGACGGTTTCCTGCCCGGCCTCTTGCTGGATGTCGAGGATCGACACGGTCGCGCCTTCGCGGGCGAAGGCCAGCGCCGCTGCCCGCCCCATCCCGGCCGCGCCGCCTGTGATTACCGCGGTCTTGCCCTCGAGCCGTCCTGTCCGGATATGATCAGACATATTGTTTCCCCGTTTTCTTAATGTTTTGCCATCATCAGCGATCACTGCATGACCGGCTGTGCAGGTCAATGTTTCGCATCCTGAAAAGCGCGAATGCCGGGTGTTTGTTGCGGCCCTCGCATAGGTTCGGGCGGGTCCGTCACATCGCGGATGCCCGGCGAAACCGCGGCCGGTGGCAGCGCCGATTTCCCGGATCTTCCCTCGCGCGGTGATGCGAGGCGGCACTTATGGCTGATGACATCGCGGATGACGTCGGCCGGTTCTTTTCTGAAACGAAATGAGAGACGTCCCCTTGGTGCTTGCCCCGCCGCTTTCAAAAGTGCAATCAACGGAAGAATGTGGGGGCGGGGTCCCACCGGCAGGAAGGGCGCAGGATGCTGACCGATACGATCCTTGAGGACGACCGCTGGGAAGAGGCGGATCTCGAAACGCTCGCCGAGCGCGCGGCGCGCGCGGCGCTGTCCCATCTCGGGCTCGATCCGGACGGGTTCGAGATCGCCGTGCTGGGCTGTGACGATGCCCGCATCGCCGAACTGAACGCTGATTTCCGCGACAAGCCCCGGCCCACCAACGTGCTGAGCTGGCCGTCGGAGGAACGCGGCGCCGACGCCGATGGCGATCGCCCCGACCTGCCCGATGCCGCCCCCGAGGGGATGCCGGAGGAGCTGGGCGATATCGCCATCGCGTTCGAGACCTGCGCGCGCGAGGCCGACGAGGCGGGCAAACCCTTCGCCGATCACGTCGCCCACCTGATCGTGCATGCCACGCTTCATTTGCTGGGGTATGACCATATCCGTG
>JAWVXM010000094.1:0-9042 GCA_033723255.1 Thalassovita sp. | reverse complement strand
GACCGCATCATGTGCAGCATGATCACGTTGTGGCTGGCTTCGATGATCGACAGGTGGAAATCGGCATCAAGCTGCGCCTCGTCCTCGGGATTGCGCTTCCTGTGGGCGGCTTCCATCTTGTCGAAGATGGTCTGGACCACTTGCAGGTCGGTATCCGATCCCAGCCGCGCGGCCCGTTCGGCGGCCAGCCCTTCCATGTCACGGCGGAAGGAAATGTAATCGAACACGGCTTCTTCGTGGCTGGCGAAGAGTCTGACCAGGGCCTCGGAAAAGGCGGACCCGAGAACATCGGCGACATAGATGCCCGACCCCACGCGCGAGGTCAGCAACCCGCGCTTCTGCAGATCGGAAACCGCTTCGCGCAGCGATGGCCGCGACACGCCCAGCCGTTCGGACAATTCGCGTTCGGAGGGCAGGCGTTCCCCGGGGCGCAGGATGCCCCGCAGGATCAGCAGTTCGATCTGCCGGGTGACGGCATCGGACAGTTTTTCGGGTTGGACTTTTTGAAACGGCATCGGGATCCAATTGGTTAATTGGTCAAACCTTATGACCACCTGAGGCGTGTGGCAAGATTGCTGGTGCAGGCCTGCCCCGCAGTCAGGTAATCAGAACTCGACGCCGATCTGTGCCTTGATGCCGGACCGGAACGGATGCTTGATCAGTTCCATCTCGGTGACCAGATCGGCGATTTCGATCAGCTCTTCCTTGGCGTTACGCCCGGTCAGGACCACATGGGTCATCGGCGGCTTTTCCTCGCTCAGGAACCGTACCACATCGTTGATGTCGATATAGTCGTAGCGCAGCGCGATATTGATCTCGTCCAGCAGAACCATCTTGTTCGCCGGATCGCGGATCAGGTCCTTGGCCTTTTCCCACGCCGCCTGCGCCATTTCCACGTCGCGGTCGCGGTCCTGGGTTTCCCAGGTGAAGCCTTCGCCCATCGTGTGGAATTCGCAGATATCGTTGAATTTCGACAGGATCAGATCGCGTTCGCCGGTGCTCATGCCGCCCTTGATGAACTGCACCACCGCGCATTTCATGTCATGGGCGATGCAGCGGAAGATCATCCCGAACGCGGCCGAGCTTTTGCCTTTGCCCTTGCCGGTATGGACGATGATCAGGCCCTTTTCGTCGGTCTTGGTGGCCATGATCTTGTCGCGGGCGGCCTTTTTCTTGGCCATTTTCGTCGCGTGGCGGTCGCTGTCGGCGCTCATTGATTGTTTCCCTGTCTCATTGGTCTGGCAAAACCTAGTATCCATTGCCCCGATAGGAAAGGGCTGCTCTGTGACGCCCGATCCGTCATTGCAGCAGGCTTTCGATCCCCGCCCGCGCGGAATTGGATTTGGGCACCCACAATCCCCGGTCGATCGCTTCCTGCAGCCGTTCGGCGATTTCACGCAGGGCAGGCGCATTGTGATCGGCAATGAAATCGCGGGTGTCTTCGTCTTCCAGGAATGCGACATGGACCAGGTCGAAATGGTGGTTCTTCACCGCGCCTGTCGTGGCGGCGAAGGCGAACAGGTAATCGACCGTCGCGGCGATTTCGAACGCGCCCTTGTAGCCGTGCCGCTTGACGCCTTCGATCCATTTCGGGTTGACCACACGGGATCGCAGCACCCGGCCGATTTCATCCTCCAGCGTGCGGATCACCGGGCGTTCGGGGCGGGAATGGTCGTTGTGATAGATCGGGCGATCCTGCCCCTGCAACGTGCTGACCGCCGCCGCGGCGCCGCCTTCGAACTGGTAATAATCGTCGCTGTCCAGCAGGTCGTGTTCGCGGTTGTCCTGGTTCTGCACGATGGCCTCGGTCTGGTGCAGCCGCTGTTCAAACCCGTCGCGGTCGCGCGCGCCTTCGGTTCCGGCGCCATAGGCATAACCGCCCCATTCCAGATAGGCTTCGGCCAGATCGGATTTGTCGGCCCAGATCCGTTCGTCGATCAGCGCCTGCAGACCGGCGCCGTAGGCCCCCGGTTTCGACCCATAGACCCGTGCCTGCCCCTCGCCCGCGCGGGCGCGCGCGGCGGCGGGGTTCTGATCCTCGGGTTCATCCAGCGCCATCACCGCGCGCGCGGCGCTGTCGACAAGCGCGATCAGCTGCGGGAAGGCATCGCGGAAGAAGCCCGAAATGCGCAGGGTGACGTCGACGCGGGGCCGGCCCAGGACGCTTGCGGGCAGGATTTCGAACCCGGTGACGCGGCGGTTGGCGCTGTCCCATTTGGGCTTCACCCCCATCAGCGCCAGGGCCTGCGCGATGTCGTCACCGCCTGTCCGCATATTCGCGGTGCCCCATGCGGTCAGCAGCATCGTGCGCGGCCAATCGCCGTGGGTCTGCAGGTGCTTTTCGATCAGCAGGTTGGCGGATTTCCAACCCAGTGCCCAGGCGGTGGGGGTTGGCACCGCGCGGCTGTCAACGCTGTAGAAATTGCGCCCGGTCGGCAATGTGTCGAGCCGCCCGCGGGTTGGCGCGCCGGAAGGGCCGGGGGCCACGAAGCGCCCGTCGAGCGCGGTCAGGAAGCCGTTGCCTTCGGCCGGGCCGCAGGCGGTGACGGTGGGCAGGATGTGATCGCGGATATGGGCCAGCACGGTTTGCGAGCTTTCGCCCGGTGCCTGCCCTTCTCCGTCCACGAGCGCCGCCGCCAGCAGTTCGAGCCGTTCAACGGTATCCCCTGTGCTGCGCCATGTGCTTTCGTCCAGCCAGGTCAGCAGATCGGGTTTCGGCCCTTCCCAAGGATCGGCGAATTCGCAATCGAGCGGATCGAAGCCCAGCCCGAGATCCGCCGCCAGCGCCCGGATCAGCGACGCGTCTTCGCCCCCGCCTTCGCCACGCGGCACCCGTGCCAGCGCAATCGCCAGATCGCGCTGAAGCCGGCCTTGCGGAGACTGGCCGAACACGTGCAGCCCGTCGCGGATCTGCGCCTCCTTCAATTCGCACAGATAGGCGTCGAGCTTGGCGAGATCGGTTTCCTCGTCCTCGCCCTTCATGCCGACATCCTGATCGAGACCCGTGGTGGCGCTGAGCGAGAGGATTTCCCGGCGCAGATGGTCGATCCGGCGCGGATCGACGCCGGCGGCTTCGAAATATTCATCGACCAGCGCTTCGAGGTCTTTCAAGGCGCCGTAGGTTTCCGCCCGGGTCAACGGCGGGGTCAGGTGATCGATGATCACCGCCTGCGCCCGGCGCTTGGCCTGAGTGCCTTCGCCGGGATCGTTGACGATGAAGGGATAGACATGCGGGGTGGGGCCGAACACGGCCTCGGGCCAGCAGCTTTGTGACAGCGCCAGCGCCTTGCCGGGCAGCCATTCCAGATTGCCGTGCTTGCCCATATGCGCGATGGCATGGGCGCCGAAGCCGTGACGCAGCCAGAAATAAAAGGCCAGATAGTTGTGCGGCGGTACCAGGTCGGGCGAATGGTAGGTGTCGGTCGGGTCGATATTGTAGCCGCGCGCGGGCTGGATGCCGATCACGGCATTGCCATAGGTCAGGATCGACAGGGCGAAGGCAGCGCCTGTGGCGGCGTCGGAACCGAGTATTTGGGGAACGAAGAAAGGATCGTCTTCGGGCTTGCCCCAGCGGGTTTCGATCTGTTCGCGCAATTCCCAGGGCAACTGGTCGTAATGCTGCAGGTAGTCGGACAGTGGCATCCGTACGCCGCCGTCGCGGTCGGCTCGGTCGGTCAGCCAGTTGGTGGGGCCGCTCAGGATCGCCCGCATCAGCGCGTCACCGTCGGAGGGGGCGCCTTCAACACCGTAGCCGGTTTGCCGCAGCAGATTGAGCACATGGACGGTGGCGGCGGGCGTATCGAGACCGACGCCATTGGCCAGCCGCCCGTCCTTGTTGGGATAGTTGGCCAGCACCAGCGCGACCTTGCGATCTGGCGCGGGCGTGTGGCGCAGCCGGGCCCAGTTGGCGGCAAGCCGCGCGGTGAAATCGATCCGGTCGCCCTGGGCCCGGTAGGTGGCGATCGGGCATTCGGTGGCCTCGTCGAAATAGGCTTCGTCCTTGAAGCTGATCGCGCGGGCCAGCACGCGGCCGTCCACTTCCGGCAGGGCGACGTTCATCGCGATGTCGCGGGCCGACAGGCCGGTCAGCCCGGTGGCCCAAGCCTCCTCGGTCGAGCCGGCCAGCACGATCTGGAACACCGGCGCGGCATTGGCAGCGGGCATCACCAGCGGGTTTGCCGGGCTCTGGTCGCCGCTCTGGGGGCTGCCCACGGCGAAGGCGGTGGCGTTGAGGATCACCGAGGGCGGTGCGGCGGTGAACAGGGTTTCCAGCGTCGCGACCGAAACCGGATCCTTCAGCGAGGCGACGAAGACCGGCAGCGGGTTCAGCCGCTGCCGCAGCAGGGATTTCACCAGCCGGTTGACCGGGTTCAGCCCGGCCCCCTGCACCAGCGCGCGATAGAACACCACCGGCACGACGGGCGCGCCGTCGGTCCAGTTCGCCCGCGCCGCGCTCAGGTCGGCCACTCCCGCGCCGGGCCAATAGACCCCGGCGCGCAGCAGCGGCTTGGCGGCTTCGGGGGCGCCGGTATCGGGGTGGTCCGCAAGCATCCACTGGCAATAGGACAGGAAGTTGACGCTGTTTTCCGGTCCACCCTCGACAAGGTAGGACCACAGCGCGTCGTAATCTTCATTCGCGACGGTGGACAGCGCGCGCAGATCGGCATCGGGCTTGTCATCGCCGGGCAGGGCGACGAAGGGAACGCCCGCCTCTCGCAGCCGGGCGGCATATTGTTCGAACCCGTATTTCCAGTATCCCGCGCCACCCAGGATGCGGGCGACCACCAGCCGCGATTTCGTGGCGCAATTGTCCAGGTGCAGGTCGACCGACATCGGGTGCTGCAGGTGGGTCAGGTTGGCCAGCCGCAGCGACGGGGCGTTCTCCATCTCGGAACGCGCCTGCGACAGCGCCGCCAATTCCGTGTCGGCGGCGGAAATGAACACCATATCGGCGGGCGATTGGCCAAGGTCGACGGGTTCCTTGCCGTCGTCGATCGATCCGGGCGTGGCGGCGAGAAGGTGCATCGGGAAGCCTTTGCTTGTATTCTGTGGCGCGTTGCGGCAAATGCCGCGCAGCCAGCGGAAAGGGTCAGGTCATGGATTACAGCAAAATGGGCGGGGTGAAACCCACTTACGGAAAGAACAAGCCGCGCCATGACGACAGCAAGCGCTCCGGTGCGTCCGGCCGCGAGGACAAGGCCAAGCTGCTGGAACGGATGAAGAAGGCGGCGGAAGCGCGCAAGGCCGACGATACCAGCGACAAGGGCTAGGCCCGTCGCCCCCGGATCAGGCGCGCAGCGCCGTTTCGATCGCGTCCCGGTCGAGGCCGGACTGACCGATCACCACCAGCCGTGTTTCGCGCGGTGCGGTGCCGAAGGGTTGATCGAAATAGCTGTCGACGCGCGGCCCCACCGCCTGCAGCGTCAGCCGCATCGGTTTGCCCGCCACGGCGGCAAATCCCTTCAGGCGCAGGATGTCGTGATCGCGGATCACCTGGGCCACCAGATCGGCAAAGGCCTTGGGGTCGGTGATCTCGTCACGGCTGACGACGAAGCTTTCGAAATCGTCGTGATCATGGTCATGGTGGTGGTGGTGATGATCGTCATCATGGTCACCGTCGTCGTGGTGATGATGATGGTGATGGCTTTCGTGGCGGGCCGACATGTCGTCTTCGGCGCCCACGCCCTGACCCAGCAGCACATCCGCCGGCAGCGCTCCCATCGTCGATTTCACCACCTGCACGCCGTCGCGGCTTTCGTCGCGCAGCTTCGCGGTCAGCGCCTCGGCCTCTTCCTCGCTCAGCAGGTCGGCCTTGTTCACCACGATCATGTCGGCGCAGGTGACCTGATCGTGGAACAGTTCCGACAGCGGCGTTTCATGGTCGAGGTTTTCATCCAGCTTGCGCTGCGCATCCACCGCAGCGATGTCGTGGGCGAAACGGCCTTCGACAACCGCCTTGCCATCGACCACGGTCACCACGCCGTCGACCGTCACGCGGGTGCTGATTTCCGGCCAGTTGAAGGCACGGACCAGCGGTTGCGGCAGCGCCAGGCCGGAGGTTTCGATCACGATGTGATCGGGGGCCTGGTCGCGATCGAGCAGCTTCTGCAGCGTCGGGATGAAATCCTCGGCCACGGTGCAGCAGATGCAGCCGTTGGACAATTCCATGATATCGTCTTCGCTGCAGGTTTCATCGCCGCAGCCTTTCAGGATATCGCCGTCGACGCCGAGATCGCCGAATTCGTTGATGATGAGCGCGATCCGCTTGCCCTCGGCGTTGGACAGCATGTGGCGGATCAGGGTGGTCTTGCCGGCGCCGAGGAAGCCGGTCACAACGGTTGCGGGTATCTTGGCAGGCATCTTAGTCTCCGGTATTTCGCGGCATGTTTGACCCAAACGGGCAAAGAAGGAAAGCAATGGCGGATGTTCTGACGATTTGTGCCGGGTGTCGGTCCGGTGATGCGCCCGCACGGGGCGCGCGTCTGGCGGGGTATCTGCGCGACCGGGTCGGTGCGCAAACCGAACTGCGGGTCACCGATTGCATGAACGTCTGTGGCAAGCCCGTCAGTGTCGCGATGCGGGCGCCGGGCAAGGCGGCGTATCTGTTCGCAGGCGTCGACCCGGAAACCCAGGCCGAGGAACTGGTCACCTTCGCGCGGCTATATGCGGCGTCCGAGGACGGCATCATCGAAGATGCGCGCCCTCTTGGCCAGTTGCGGTTTTGCCTGTTGGGGCGCATCCCGGCCTAGTCTCGCTTGCTGTAGAGCGCCGCGGCGAACAGCCCCAGCAGCACCCAGGATGCCGCGGCGACGCCGAGAGAGCGGGCCACGAAATGCGCCGCGAGTTCGGGGGCGGCCACGCCGTAATAGGTTTCAATCGTGGGTGCGCCGATCAGGTGCGGCAGGACGATCAGCACACTTCCGGCGATCATCGGCCACAGGCCGCGCCCGAAGGCGAACAGTGACAGCGCGATGATCGTGGCGCCGACGCAGCCGATCCACCACGCCTGTCGCATGGCAAGATCGGCGCTGATCGCCCCCGGCATTTCCGGCGGCAGCCCGAAGGACGGCGCCAGGTTGATCGCGATAAAGCCGCACAGGCCCCAGATCGCGCCGTTGCGCGGCGTGACGGTGTGGCCGAACCGTTCGGCCAGCGCGAAGCCTGCCACCAGCAGGAAGGCGAATCCGGAATAGCTGACCAGGTTCATGCCGAGCGTGCCGACATGCCTCCCGATATCGTCCCAGATCGCGGGGGAACCGGCATCCGACTGTGGCGTGCCGGTCGCGCTGAAATGAATCCGTGCGCCGGTTTCAAACAGTTCCCCTTCCATCAGCAGGGGAACCGTGAAGGTCAATTGCATAAGGGCCGCAAGAAAACCTGCGGTCACACCAGCGATCATCGCGCTGGTCAAGAGATGTCGGTTCATCGCGTCAGTCGCAGAACGCGATCAGTGGCAGGGGAACGCGATGGCGTGCCGCGAATCATGCGCCACATCATGCATCAGCTGGGCGTGGCTGAACCCCGCCGCGAAAATCAGGCCAAGCCCGATGAAACTGGCCAGAGCGATGCTCAGGATGTCGCTGTCGACGCGGGCGCCTGCAAAAGCTTTGATCATGTCTTGTCTCCTCTTCCGTCATCCCCGACGGCTTGGGTTTCTGTCACGCATGGCAGGTCTCCTGGCTGACGGGTCATCGCATTCGCCACCTTCCCGGGCTGTCGCCCAGTGGTTTCCGGCAAACGCTCACCGCTGACAGTCGCGGGGGCGGCTGCGGCTTCGGGCCCCGGTTTGGGTCGCCCGCTCCGCATTCCCTTTTCATCCCGGGTGCTTTGCACCTGTGATTGGGAACCATACCCCGCTCTTTTCGCCTTTTCTGCCTGCACCGGTCAAGATCGTTTTGCGCTATCAAAAGGTCCGAAAGCGGCGAAATCGCGCTTCTATATGGGGAATTCTGCGCAATATTTTGTGGATAACTCCCCTCTTCTGTCCAGATGAAGGGTGTTTTCATTGACTCGATGCGCATTGCGGGCACAGGATCAAACCCACTTCGGAATCAGCGGACAGGCAGAAATTGCTCTTTACCCGACTCAGACTCACCGGCTTCAAAAGCTTCGTCGACCCGACGGACCTTCTGATCAAGGAAGGTCTGACCGGCGTGGTCGGGCCGAATGGCTGTGGCAAGTCCAACCTGCTTGAAGCGCTGCGTTGGGTGATGGGGGAAAACCGGCCCAAGGCGATGCGCGGTGGCGGCATGGAGGATGTGATCTTCGCCGGCGCGTCCACCCGCCCGGCGCGCAATTTCGCCGAAGTTAGCCTTGTCATCGACAATTCGGACCGTCTGGCGCCCGCCGGGTTCAACGATGACGATCAGCTGGAAATCGTTCGCCGCATCACCCGCGATGTGGGCAGCGCCTACAAGGTGAATGCAAAGGATGTACGCGCCCGCGACGTGCAGATGCTGTTCGCCGATGCCTCGACCGGGGCGCATTCCCCGGCTCTGGTGCGGCAGGGACAGATTTCCGAACTGATCAACGCCAAGCCGAAAAACCGCCGCCGGATCCTGGAAGAAGCTGCGGGGATCTCCGGCCTCTACCAGCGCCGGCACGAGGCCGAGCTGAAGCTGAAAGGCGCCGAACAGAACCTGGCGCGGGTCGATGACGTGGTCGACCAGCTGGCCAATCAGCTGGCGCAACTCGACCGGCAGGCGCGGCAGGCCGCGCGCTACCGCGCCATCGGCGAGGAACTGCGCAAGGCCGAGGGCATGCTGCTGTATCGCCGCTGGCGCGAAGCCGACGAGGCCCGCCTGACGGCCGAGGAAGAACTGCGCGAACGGGTCACCGCGGCGGCCCAGGCCGAAACGGCGGCGCGGCAGGCGGCGAAGGAACGACAATCCAAGGACGCTGCCCTGCCGCCGCTGCGCGAGGAAGAGGCGATCGCCGCGGCGGTGTTGCAGCGGCTGGAAGTGCAGCGCGATTCGCTGAAGGACCAGGAAGCCCAGGCGCTGCAGGCTATCGAGACGCTGAAGAACAGGATCCTGCAGCTGG
>JAWVXM010000093.1:0-9097 GCA_033723255.1 Thalassovita sp. | reverse complement strand
GGGATCGTGCATCTGCCGCTGATCCTGCCGCCCGTGGTCACCGGTTACCTGCTGTTGCTGACCTTCGGACGGCGCGCCCCGGTGGGTGCGTGGCTGGCCGACAGCTTGGGACTGGTCTTTGCCTTCCGCTGGACAGGGGCCGCGCTGGCGGCCGGGATCATGGGGTTCCCGCTGATGGTGCGGGCGATCCGGCTGGCGCTGGAAGGGGTCGACCCTAAACTTGAACAGGCCGCGGGCACGCTCGGCGCGTCGCGGTTCTGGGTCTTTTTCACCGTCACCCTGCCACTGATCCTGCCCGGGATCATCGCCGGATCGATCCTTGGCTTCGCCAAGGCGATGGGCGAATTCGGCGCCACCATCACATTCGTGTCGAACATCCCCGGCCAGACCCAGACCCTGCCCTCGGCGATCTATGCCTTCCTGCAGGTACCCGGCGGCGAGGCATCGGCGCTGCGGCTGGTGGCGGTGTCGGTCACGATCGCGATGGGCGCGCTGATCCTGTCCGAGGTTCTGGCGCGGCGGGCGGCCAAACGGGTGGCCGGCGCATGAGCCTGTCGGTGTCCATACGCCACCGTTCCGGTGACTTCACGCTCGACGCAGCCTTCGATGCCCCCGCCGGTGTGACCGCGCTGTTCGGCAGTTCGGGATCGGGCAAGACGACGCTGGTCAACGCGGTTGCGGGCCTGCTGCGCCCCGACCACGCCCATGTTCAGGTCGGCGACCGGGTTCTGTGCGACAGCGACAGCGGCCTGCGCCTTCCACCGTACAAGCGCCGCGTCGGATATGTGTTCCAGGAAGGGCGCCTGTTCCCGCACCTGACCGTGCGGCAGAACCTGCGCTACGGACGCTGGTTCTCGGGGCTGCACGGCAATCATGCCGAGGAAAAGCGGCTGGTCGACATGCTGGGCATCGGTGATCTGCTCGACCGTCGGCCCGGTGCGCTGTCGGGTGGTGAAAAGCAGCGGGTCGCGATCGGGCGGGCCTTGCTGTCGCATCCGCTGATGCTGCTGATGGACGAACCGCTGGCGGCGCTGGACGAGGCGCGCAAGGCCGAGATCCTGCCCTATCTGGAACGGCTGCGCGACGAAACCGAGATCCCGATCCTCTATGTCAGCCATTCGGTGGCCGAGGTCGCGCGGCTTGCGACGACCGTCGTGCTGCTTGATCGCGGCCAGGTGCTGAAAACCGGCCCGACCGAAGAGGTGATGTCGGACCCTGCCCTCGCCCCCGCCATCGGGCTGCGCGAAGCGGGTTCGGTTTTGAATGGCACCATCGTGGCGCATCACGACGACGGGCTGACCGAACTCGCCGCCGCGGGCGGGCGGCTGTTCCTGCCCCGGGTTTCGATGCGTCTGGGGGACAATATCCGGGTGCGCATCCATGCCAATGACGTGATGCTGTCGCTGGACCAACCGGGGCGGATATCGGCGCTGAACGTGTTGCCGGGCAAGGTCACCTCGATCCGCACCGGCAGCGGCCCCGGCGCGATGGTCCAGCTGCAGGCGGGCACCGATCAGGTTCTCGCCCGCGTCACCAAACGGTCCGCCGCGGCACTTGGGCTTGCCCCCGGCACGGAATGTTTCGCGATCGTCAAATCGGTCTCCGTGGCCCAGGCCGATATCGGCGCCGGCGATCACTCGATGGCGAAAAGCGACACCACGACCTGACCGTCCTTGCGCGCGCCGGTGCCGGTGAACAGCGTCCGATTCACCCAGGCATAACGCGGGTCCCCGGTTTCAAGCCGCGCATGGGTGCGCATGTAGTAGGCGGCGGGGTCGATCTCTTCCCCCCGGGCGATGGCGGCAATCACCTCTTCGGGCCCGTGGCGATAACCGTAATTGCGGATCTCGATCACCGCGCCGTCGTCGGTTTCGATGGCGTAGCGGGTATCGAGCTCGGCCACGCCGTCCCCCCATATGGTCTGCCAGTCCGCGCCGAGGTTCAGGATCGAGCCGTTGATCGCGGGTCCTTCGACCCGTCCGCCGATGATCGGAATGATCCGCCTTTGCCCGGCGCGCCCCGGTCCCATTTCGCGGATCGGATCGAGGGTAACAAACAGATCGCAGACATGCCGCAAATGCGGCTGCGGCAGGTTCGGCTGTGTGGTCATCGGAAAACTCCTCCCGGCATGAAATCTTGCTCCCGCCTCCGACTATAGTTATATTATATATCAATTATGGCGCATGGCGAGTCTCAATGCCCGCCCTGCCCTGCGGGAGGACAAATTCATGGCGGCAACCCAGTTCTGGGCACCGGAATTCCGGATCGAGAAGCGTGCTGACGGGACCATCGTGATGGAACATCCGGGCCGGGCGGAACGGCTGGCGGACACGGTGCCGGCGCGGCTGAAATACTGGGCCGAAACCACGCCCGACGCGCCCTATCTTGCGCAGCGCAGGAACGGTGGCGATTGGCAGCGGCTGAGCTATGCACAGGTGTTTGAGCGGGTCCGGACCCTTGGGGCGGCGTTGCTGGAGCTTGGCCTGTCACAGGACCGCCCGGTGCTGATCCTGTCGGAAAATTCGCTCGACCACGCGCTTGTCGCGCTGGCGGCGCAATATGTCGGCATTCCAAGTGCCGCGGTGTCCACCGCGTTTTCGCTGATATCGGAAACCCATGACAAGCTGATCGGCGTGGCAGACCTTCTGCAACCGGGGCTGATCTTCGTCTCGGACGGGGCGCGATATGCCAAGGCCGTCGCCGCCATCCGCAAACCCGGCATGGCGGTCGCGGCCACAATCCCGGCCGATGACTTGATCGACATCGCCACGCTGACAGGCGATCCGGCCAGGGCCGATGCGGCATTCGAAAAACTGACCGGCGACATGGTTGCGAAGTACCTGTTCACCTCCGGCTCCACCGGCAGCCCCAAGGCGGTGATCAACAGCCATGACATGCTGGCCCGCAATCAGGACATGGTCGCCGATTGCTTCCGCTTCCTGCGCGATCACCCGCCCGTCGTCGTCGACTGGGCACCGTGGAGCCATACCGCCAGCGGCAACAAGGTGTTCAACATGGTGCTGTGCAATGGCGGCAGCTATTACATCGACGAAGGCAAGCCCGCCCCGCATCTGATCAGGGAAACCCTGCGCAACCTGCGGGAAATTTCGCCGACATGGTATTTCAACGTGCCCGCCGGCTACGAAATGCTGCTGGAGGAATTCCGCAAGGACCGGGTGCTGGCCGAGAAATTCTTCTCCCGGCTCGACATGATGATGTATGCCGGCGCCGGCATGGCGCAGCATATCTGGGACGGGTTGCGCGACATGGCGCGGGACGTCGCGGGGCACGATGTGCTGCTGACCACGGCCCTTGGCGCCACCGAAACCGGGCCTTTCGCGCTGATGTGTACCGAACAGCAGGACGCGCCGGGAAATGTCGGCGTGCCCGCACGCGGCATCACGCTGAAACTGGTCCCGAACGAAGACAAGCTGGAAGCGCGACTGAAAAGCCCCTCGATCACCCCCGGCTATTACAGGGACGAAAAGACCACCGCCGATCACTTCGACGAGGAAGGGTTTTACCTGCTGGGCGACGCGTTGCGCCCGACCGATCCCGATGACCTGAGCAAGGGGTTCTTCTTCGACGGGCGGATCGCGGAAAACTTCAAGCTGGCGACCGGCACCTGGGTCGCCGTTGGGGCGCTGCGGGCGAAACTGGTCGACCATTTCGAAGGGTTGATCCGCGATGCGGTGATCGTGGGGGAAAACCGAGAGGAGCTGGGCGCGCTGGCTTTCCCCGCCGAGGGTGTGAGCGAGGCCGACCTGCCCGCGCTGCAGGACAAGCTCGACACATTCGCGGCGGCCGCCACCGGCAGTTCGAACCGGGTGCGGCGGCTGGTGATGTTGCGCGAACCGCCCAGCCTCGACAAGGGCGAGGCGACCGACAAGGGATCGATCAACCAGCGCGCGGTGATCCGCGAACGGCCCGGCGCGGTGGCGCAGCTTTACGACGCGCCGCGCGGGGTCGGTTTCCACTGACCCCGGACACCGCCTAGCCCTTCATCATCCGCTGCAGCTTGGCCATACCGCCGATCCAGCGGTCGTAATCGGCCAGCTTGTTTTCCATGTAGCCGCGCACCTGCTCATGCGGCAGGATCAGGAAGTGTTCCGCCTCCAGCCCCGCCAGCGCCGCTTCGGCCACCGCTTCGGGGCTAAGCACGCCATCCATCGATGCCGGCCCGGCCCCCAGCCCCGTCAGCATGTCGGTATCGACCCCCTGCGGGCAGAGGATGGACACCCGGATGCCGTCGTCGCGGTGGGTCAGCGCCAGGTTCTCGGCAAACCCAACCGCCGCGTGCTTGGTGGTGGAATAGACCGCGCTGCCGACCTGGCTCAGAAGCCCGGCGGCGGACACGGTGTTCAGGAAGGTGCCGCCGCCGCGCGCCTTCATCAGCGGCACCAGCACCCGCGCGGCGCGGATATGGGCCATCACGTTGACCTCCCACGCCTTCTGCCACACCGCGTCGGACGCACCACCCGCATTGGCGCATTCGGGATCGAACCCGGTGGCGATCCCGGCATTGGAACAGAACAGGTCGATCGGGCCTTCCTCGGCCTCGACGGTTTCGATCACCTTTGCGATCGCGTCACCGTCGCTGACATCAAGCGCCATCCCGCGCCCGCCGATTTCCGCCGCCACCGCTTCGGCGCCCGGACCGTCCAGATCGGTCACCACGACCCGCGCCCCGGCGGCGGCCAGCGCCCGGCACAGCGCCTTGCCGATCCCGTTCGCCCCACCGGTGACCACCGCCAGCGATCCTTCGATCTGCATGTCCTATCCTCCCTCGCTTTTCCCTGCGTCAACTGTCGCCCGCCGTCCCAGCCGGTACAAGGCGGCATTCGTCTGACCGCACGTCATTTCAACCAAGCGGCCGCCGACGACCACCGCAGCCCATGCTTGCAATGGTCAGGTCCCGGTGCGACAAAAGCCCGAACCCAAGGCGGAAAAGACAAATGACCAAGACGATCTACATCCTGAACGGCCCCAACCTGAACCTGCTGGGCAAGCGCGAACCGGAAATTTACGGCGACATCACGCTTGATGACGTCGCGACCGATTGCGCGAAGCTGGGCGGGGAGCTGGACCTGAACACCGAGCTGAAGCAATCGAACCACGAAGGCCAGATCATCGACTGGATCCACGAGGCGCGGGAAAAGGCGGCGGGGATCATCATCAACCCTGCGGCCTTCACCCATACCTCGGTGGCGATCCTCGATGCGCTGAAGACCTTCGAAGGCCCGGTGCTGGAAGTCCATATCACCAACGTGCACCAGCGCGAAAGCTTCCGGCATCATTCCTATGTGTCGCTGCGGGCCGACGGGGTGATGGCAGGTTTCGGTGTCGAAGGTTACCAGCTGGCGCTGCGCCGCATGGCCAGCCTGCTGGGCGACTAAGAAAATCGGCGCCGGTCAGGACCGGCGCCGTTTCTTGTTCCTGCAATCGGGCAGGAAAACCCAGCCTCAGAACGGCAGGCCGACGTAGTTTTCGGCCATCACCTTCTGCGCCGACTCGTTGCTTTCGAGGAATTCCAGCTCGGCGCGCTGCATCTTGCGGTCGAAGATGGCTTCGTCGGGATAGAGGTGCAGCAGGTTGGACATCCACCAGCTGAACCGTTCGGCCTTCCAGATCCGCGCCAGCGCCTTTTCGGAATAACGGTCGAGCCCTTCTTCGTCGCCATCGTGATAGAACTGCACCATCGCGTGGTAG
This sequence comes from Thalassovita sp., assembly GCA_033723255.1. Lineage (GTDB taxonomy): Bacteria > Pseudomonadota > Alphaproteobacteria > Rhodobacterales > Rhodobacteraceae > Thalassobius. The sequence continues at coordinate 3,388 of JAWVXM010000093.1, read as the reverse complement.
AGGTAATAGATGTCCGAGGCGGCGGTGTTCAGCCCCTTGGCCCCGGTCGGCGGCACGATATGGGCCGCGTCACCGCACAGGAACAATTTGCCCCACCGCATCGGTTCAGTCACGAAGGACCGCAGCGGCGCGATCGATTTCTCGATCGACGGGCCGGTGATCAGGCGGTCCGCCGCATCCGCCGGGATGCGCCGCTTCAGTTCTTCCCAGAACGCCTCGTCGCTCCAGTCTTCGGGCTTATGATCCAGCGGGCACTGGATGTAGTAGCGCGACAGGTTTTCGTTGCGCATCGAACAAAGCGCGAAACCGCGATCCGAATTGGCATAGATCAGTTCCTCGTGCACCGGCGGGGTTTCCGACAGTACACCAAGCCAGCCGAACGGATAGATCTTTTCGTATTCGGTCCGCACGGTTTCCGGGATCGTCTTGCGCGACACGCCGTGGAAACCGTCGCAGCCGACCACGTAATCGCAATCGATCCGCTGATCCTGTCCGCCGACATTGTATTCGACATAAGGTTTATCGCCGTCCACATCCTGGATACGCACGTTTTCGACATTGTAGATGATCTGACCATCCGACGCCTCGCGCGCCTCGTACAGGTCTCGGGTCAATTCGGTCTGACCGTAAACGATCACCGATGCATTGGCCCGTTCCGCGAAGTCGATCCGGAACTGGCGGTCGCCATAGGCGATGACGGTGCCGTCATGGATGAAACCTTCGCGGTCCATCCGTTCGCCGACGCCGGCTTCGCGCATCAATTCGGCAAACCCGTGTTCCAGAACGCCCGCACGGATCCGGCCAAGCACATATTCCTTGGTCTTCCGTTCCAGAATGACGGATTCGATGCCCTTTCGGTGCAAGAGCTGCGACAGAAGCAGACCCGACGGACCCGCGCCGATGATACAAACCTGGGTGCGCATTTCCTTCCTCCCTTTCGCTGACAGGGCCACGGATAGCAGCCGGGGGCATGCATTCGGAATGGCACAATATCACAAAGACTGGTACTTTTCGAACATTGAGAGGAAGCCACTATGTCCGAAATCCCCGCTTATGCGTTATACGGCGAACAGCGGCTGTTGCCCGACCTGTTGCATTGTGAACGTATCCTGGACCGGGCCGGGCCGCGCGGCTGGACCATCCCGGCGCATCGCCACCCGCATGTCCACCAGCTGTTCCTGATCCGGCAGGGCGCCACGGCTCTGGGGGTCGACGGCAGCCGGCATGCGCTGGAATCGCCTGTCGTGGTCAACATGCCGCGCTGGACGGTGCATAGTTTCGAATTCTCCAAAGGCACCGACGGATATGTTCTGACACTGCCCACCGCCGAAATGCCCGACCTGTTCGATCAGCCGAACGACCTGGCGGAACGGCTGGAACATTGGGGCATGGCGCCAGCGGATGAGGCGCTTTGCGCCCTGTTCGACAGCGTCCAGCATGAACATGCGGCGGCCGATCCCGGGCGAGTGCTGATGCTCAAGGCGCTGGCGGTGCAGATCATGGCGCGGGTGGCAAGGCTGCTGCCGCACCCGGAACGGGGCGATATCCCCGCCCGCTCCGGCCAGATCATGGCCGGTTTCGAACAGCTGGTGCAGGACCGGTTCCGCGACCGCTGGAAAGTGTCGGATTATGCCGGTGCGCTGGCCGTTACCTCCACCCATCTCAGCCGCGTGGTGCGGGATCTAACCGGAGCCTCGGCCCTGTCCTATATCGAAACGACGGTGTTCCGCGAAGCCTGCCGGCAACTGGCCTATACCCGCATCGACATCCGGCAGATCGGTTTCGAGCTGGGCTTCGACGACCCGGCCTATTTTTCCCGCATGTTCCGCAAGCGGATCGGCATGAGCCCCTCGGAATACCGCAACAAGGTTAATGACGGGTTCGCCGGGTCGTAGGCGCGGGCCCCTATTCCGCGATCGCCGCGGCCACCTCCTCGGTTCGGATCATTCCCCGCGCATTACCGCAGATGTCATCCCAGACCGTTTGCATCACCCCGGTCAGTCGTTGTTCTGACCGGTGCAGCACGAACCAGTGCCGCATGATCGGTAACCCTTCGGCTTGAATGATCGCAAGCCGGCCCGATTCCAGTTCGTCGATCGCCGTATGCGCAGACAATAACGCCACGCCCAACCCCGCAATCACCGATTGCTTGATGGTTTCATTGCTGTCCATCTCGGTGAATTCGTATTCCTTACCCTGCCCCAGCCGGTCGAGATAGCGCATCGCCAGGATCCGGGTACCGGACCCTTCTTCGCGCATCAGGAAATGCTGAGACAGGATATCGGCCTTGCGCACCTTGCCCGCGCCAACCAGCGGATGATCGGGCTTGGCGATCAGGACATGCGGATGCGGCCCCAGCGGCAACGCGGTGACATCGGGTTGCCGCGGCGGGCGCCCCATCACCGCGATGTCGATCCTTTCGGCCTCCAGCCCCTCGATGATCTCGTTGCGATTCCCCACGATCAGGCGAATCTCGATTTCCGGATGAAGCCCCTTCAACCGGGCAACGATTCCCGGTGCGAAATATTTTCCGGTGCTCACCACACCCAGCACGACCCGCCCTGCGGCCCCACGTCGCACGGCCTCGATATCCTCTGCCGCACGGCGCAGAGCGCCCCAGGCTTTTTCGAAAGATCCGATCAGAATCCGGCCTTCCTGCGTGGCCTGAAAATGCCCCGTCACATCCCGGTCAAGCAGCGGCACGCCGAAGTTTTCTTCCAATAATTTCAATTGGCTATGCACCGCCGGCGAAGACAGGGACAAAGCTTCCGCAGCCGCCGCGATGGTGCCATGTTCCACCACGGCTTCCAATGCGCGCAACTGCTTGAAGGTCAGGGCTTTGAGGTTCTGCATTCAACTTTTCCGAAGGTAAATTTGAAAAGATTAAATTTTCTTATCCACAATCTTGCCCAAGAACAATCCCAAGCGCTGCCGCAGGAGGGGAGGCCTTGGCGATGACAGAACAGCCCTACATCGAAGCGGATTGGATTCCGGAGCCGTTGCGACCGGTGGTCAAGGCGCTCTGCCGTGTCGGTTCCGAACTCAGCGTGCAAATCGCCCGTGGCCCTCTGCAGGAACGGCTGGGCGCCGAACTCGGGTCGAATACCGACGGCGACACGCAGAAGGCGCTGGACGTGATCGCCGACAACGCATTTGCACGCGCCCTGCGGGGCGCCGGCGTGCGCTACTACGCTTCGGAAGAACGCGAAACGGTGGATGAAATCGACCCGACGGGCACCTATGCGCTTGCCATCGATCCGCTGGACGGGTCTTCCAACATCGACGTCAACGTTTCGATCGGCACGATTTTTTCGGTCTACGAGGCCAAGGAGGGCGCCGAGGAAAGCTTCCTGCGCGACACGGATGAACAGATCGCCGCCGGCTATCT
>JAWVXM010000092.1:0-9108 GCA_033723255.1 Thalassovita sp. | reverse complement strand
CGCCCCCCCCCCCCTCCGGCCCGCTTGCCCGGCGAAGGCTTATCTTCAATCAGCCGATCTTGACGATCTGCTTGCCGAAATTGCCGCCCTTGAGCATGTTCATGAAGGCGCGCGGCGCGTTTTCCAGACCTTTGGCCACATCTTCGACCGTCTTGATCCGGCCCGCCCCCACGCGCGGTCCGGCATCTGCAAGGAATTCCGGGTAGCGGTCGAAATGGTCCGAGATGATGAAGCCGTGCACGTGCAGCCGGTTCACCAGGATCGAGCGCCAGAGCTTGGGCAGGTGATCCTTGTCGCCCTGCTGATTGCCCCCCAAAGCGCCGGCATTGTACCATGAAATCATGCCGCAAAGCGGGATCCGGCCGCCGACATTCATCAGTGGGATCACCGCTTCCAGCACCTTGCCGGCGACGTTCTCGAAATAGATGTCGATGCCATTGGGGCAGGCGTCCTGCAGCGCGGCGCGCAGGGATTTGGCGTCTTCATAGGCGCGGTGGTCAAGGCAGTCGTCGAAGCCGAAGGTCTCCTTGGCGAGCTTGCACTTCTCCTCTCCGCCCGCGATGCCGACGACACGCAGTCCCAGTTCCTTGCCCATCTGCCCGACCATCGATCCGACCGGTCCGGTGGCGGCGGCAACGACGAGCGTTTCGCCCGCCTTCGGCCGGCCATATTCGGTCAGCCCGAACCAGCCGGTGAAACCGGGCATGCCCAGCACGCCAAGCGCATAGGTGGTCGGCCCGTGCGAGGGATTGAGCTTGCGCAGCTCGCGCCCCGGCAGGCAGCCGTGGCTGGCCCAGCCGAACATGCCGAAGGCGAAATCGCCGGGGGCGAAATTCGGGTGGTTGGAGGCGATCACCTCGCCCACCGCGCCGCCTTCCATCGTGTGGCCGACCTCGACCGGCTTGGCATAGGATTTCGCGTCGTCCATACGGCCCCGCATGTACGGGTCGAGCGACATGTGGGAGATACGGACCAGCACCTCGCCTTCGCCGGGCGCCGGCAGCGGCACCTCTTCCAGTCGGAAATCGTCATCCACCGGTTCGCCCAGGGGGCGGCGGGCCAGAACGATTCTCTGCATCATTTCGGTCATGGGATTTCCTCCTGTGTGTCTTGGGTCAGTGTTACCGGCTGCGGTAGCGGAACACCCCGGTTCCGGTCGCGATCAGGGTGCCAAGTTCGTCGGTGACCTCGGCCTCGGCGAAAAAGGTCTTGCGCCCGCCCCCGGTGCGCCGGCCTTCGCAGATCAGCATATTGCCTTTCAGCTGGCCGATGTAATTGACGTTCAGCGACAGCGTCATCGCCAGTTGTTTTTCGCCCGGGATGCCGGTGTAGCAGCCAGCGAACCCCATCGCGGTGTCCAGGATCGTCGCGTGCACCCCGCCATGCGGGATGCCGTAGCGGTTGCCCAGGTGGTCCTGCATCGGCAATTCCACGCGCGCGTAATCCGTATTCCAGCCGGTCAGCCGGAATCCGAGATGTTTCTGCAGCGCATAGGGGCCTTCGTCCAGCGCGGGGTCGATCTGATTTTCTGTCACTTTCTGTCCTTCCATCACGCGGTCCCGGCCGCCTCCAGCCCGTTCGCGGCGAAGGTGGAAACGTAGCTTCCCAGTATCTTCGCCCGTTCCGGGTTGGAGGCATTGCCGTCCAGCGCCCGCTTGTACACGCCCTGGATGATGGCGGCCATGCGGAAGAAGGTGAAGGCCAGGTAGAAGCCGAACCGGTCGATCCCCGCCAGGTCGCGGCGGGTGCAATAGGCGTCGATGAAGGCCTCGTCGGTCATCAGACCCTGGGCCTGCCGGTCGACTCCTGCCAGTCCGCGCCCCTCGCTTCCCGGCGGCATCCGCCATTGCATTATGACCGAGGCCAGGTCGGCATAGGGATGGCCGATGGTGGACAATTCCCAATCCAGCACCGCGGCGCATTCGGGGCGGTCGGTGTGGAACAGCATGTTGTCGATGCGGTAATCGCCATGCACAAGCGTGCGCTGGCCGTCGTCTTCGGGATATTGACGTCGAGCCAGGTGATCAGTTCGTCCATCGCCGGGATCGTTTCGGTTTCCGAGGCGCGGTACTGCTTGGTCCAGCGATCTATCTGTCGGCGATAGTAATTGCCTTCGGGGCCGTAATCGGACAGGCCGGTGGCTTCGAGGTCGACATTGTGGATCGCGGCCAGAACCCGGTTCATTTCGTCGATGATCGGCATCCGGTCCGGCAGTGCAAGGTCGGGCAGGCGCGGGTCGTTGAAATGCCGACCGACGATTTCCTCCATCACGTAGAACGCCGATCCGATCACACCGTCGTCTTCGCAGAGCAGGTACATCTTGGCCACCGGCACATCGGTGCCCTGCAGCGCGCTTTGCACCCGGAATTCGCGATCCACCGCATGGGCGGATTTCAACAGGATCCCCGGCGGTTTGCGGCGCAGAACGTAGTTCTTGTTCGGGGTGCGCAGGCGGAAGGTCGGGTTCGACTGGCCGACATCGAACTTGTCGGCCTCGATCGGCCCTTCGAACCCGTCCAGATGCGCGCCCAGATAGGCGGCGACGGCCTCGGTATCGAGCTTGGTGGGATCGGTCTTGGTCATCCTCGGTCCTCAGCTATAGGTCAGCAGCGGGTCGGCATTGGCAGCAGTGATATGCGGGGTTTCATTGAACCCGTGAAGGTAGAAGTTGCGTTCGGAAAAGACAAAGCGGTTCACCGCGCAGTTCTTCATCTGCAATTGCAGGCGGATCTGCTGATCCGACGGCGTGTTTAGCGTCGCGGCGATCATCTGGCCGATGGCACCGCCGGAGCTGACCGCGAGGATCGTCCTGGCGCCGCTCGCAATGATCGCCCGGCGCGCCGCTTCGACCCGGGTGGTGAATTCGGCCCATGTTTCCGGCGGGTCGGTAATCTCGTCGCGCTGCCATGCCAGGACGGTGTCGCGCAGGGTGCGGAAATGGGTTTTCCGTTCACTGTGCATGTGCTCGGGGGCAGGGCGGTCGCGGTAATGCGCATTGAGCAGGTTCTTGAAGTCGAACTCGTTCAGCCCGGCATGCATTTCGGCCTCTTGTGGATCGCGTCCCAGCCCTTTCAGGATGCCTTCCAGCGTTTCGCGGTGGCGCCGCTGCGCCCCGATGAACAGCGCATCGGGGTCTACCCCCTGAAGGGCGAGAGCCTTGCCGAGGGCCTCCGATTGTTCGTGGCCAAGATCCGAGAGCAGATCGTAATTCGCCGCGCCAAATGATGCCTGGGCATGGCGGATCAGGTAGAGTTCGGGCATTTCGGGGCCTTCTGTTTGGCGGGGCCGCATCCCTGCGGCCCCATATGGGTCAAAGAACTTCGAACAGGCCGGCAGCGCCCATGCCGCCGCCGACGCACATCGTGCAGACCACGTATTTCGCGCCGCGCCGTTTGCCTTCGATCAGGGCGTGCCCGACCATCCGGGCGCCCGACATGCCGTAGGGGTGGCCGATCGAGATCGCGCCGCCGTTCACGTTCAGAATGTCGTTCGGGATGCCCAGAACGCGGGCCGATTGCAGCACCTGGCAGGCGAAGGCTTCGTTGAGTTCCCACAGCCCGATATCGTCCATGCCTAGCCCGTGCGCCTTCAACAGTTTCGGCACCGCGTAGATCGGGCCGATGCCCATCTCATCGGGTTCAAGCCCGGCCGCCATCACGCCGACATAACGGCCCAGTGGTTCCAGCCCGCGCTTTTCGGCAACGCTGGCTTCCATGATCACGCTGGCGGACGCCCCGTCGGACAGCTGCGAGGCGTTGCCGGCGGTGATGAACTTGCCTTCCTGCACCTTCTGGCCGTCCTTGAACACGGGCGACAGGCCGGCAAGGTTTTCGATCGTGGTGCCGGGGCGGTTGCCTTCGTCCTTGGACAGGGTGACTTCGCGGTCCGACACTTCGCGGGTTTCGCGGTCCACGACCTTCATCACGGTGGTCAGCGGCACGATTTCATCGTCGAACTTGCCCGCGTCCTGCGCGGCGGCGGTGCGCTGCTGCGATTGCAGGGCATAGGCGTCCTGGTCTTCGCGCGTGACGCCATAGCGGTCGGCGACGATTTCGGCCGTTTCCAGCATCGACATGTACAGTTCGGGCTTGTTTTCCATCGTCCAGGGATCGCGCAGCCAGTCGGTGCGCATCTTGTCGTTCTGCACCAGGCTGATCGATTCCACGCCGCCGCCGATGGCGATATCCATGCCGTCATGCACCACCTGCTTGGCGGCGGTGGCGATGGCCATCATGCCGCTGGCGCATTGGCGGTCCATCGACATGCCGGCGATGGTGACCGGCAGGCCGGCCCGGATCACCGCCTGGCGGCCGATATTGCCGCCGGTCGATCCCTGCTGGATCGCGGTGCCGATGATGCAATCCTCGATCTCGGACCCATCGAGCCCGGCGCGGCTGACCGCGTTGGAAACGGCATGGCCGATCAGGGTCTGGGCCGAGGTGTTGTTGAAGGCACCGCGAAAGGCCTTGCCGATCGGGGTGCGGGCGGTTGAAACGATGACTGCGTCACGCATGGGTCAAATCCTTATCCGGTAATTCATTCGTTCCAGGGCAGCGGCAGCCCACGGACGGCCGCCGCCATGCGGGCGTATTTGCGGGTCTGGGCAAAGGCGTTTTCCATTTCCTGCTGGCCTGACGGGTCGCGGATCTTGTCCATCGCCGCCAGCACGCCTTCGGGCGACAGCGCCTCGCCGGTCAACGCCACGCCTTCGGTTTCATAGACCTTGGTTTCGGCGAAGCAGCCCGCGCCGGCACCGAGGATCATCTTGGTCGGCGCGTCTTCGCTGACCAGAGCCAGCAAACCCGGGGTGATGGTTTCGGGCTGCAGCAGATCCAGAACGTCCTGCGTCAGCAGGTTTTCGGTCATCCGAGTGGCGGCGGTGGGGGCCAGCATGTTGGCGCGGATGTTGTATTTCGCACCTTCCTGCGCCAGCACGTTCATCAGCCCCAGCATCGACGCCTTCGCGGCACCGTAATTCGACTGGCCGAAATTGCCGTAAAGGCCGGAAGCGGAAGTGGTGAAGACGATCCGCCCGTATCCCCGTTCGGACATGTGCCGCCAGAGGGCATGGGTGGTGTTGACCGACCCCATCAGGTGCACATCCATCACCATGCGGAAATCGTCCAGCGTCATCTTGGCGAAGGTCTTGTCGCGCAGGATGCCGGCGTTGTTCACAAGGATGTCGACATGACCGAATTCGGCGATCGCTTCATCCGCCATCGCCTGAACCTGCGCGGCATCGGCGACGTTGGCGCCGTTGGCGATGGCCTTGCCGCCCGCCGCACGGATTTCATCGACCACGGCGCGGGCGGCATCCGATCCCGACCCGGTGCCGTCGGTGGCGACGCCCAGATCGTTGACCACCACTTTCGCCCCACGCGCGGCAAGGCCAAGTGCATGGCTGCGGCCCAGTCCCACGCCCGCGCCGGTCACGATGGCCACGCGGCCGTCAAAACGTACATCGCTCATGCTGCATCTCCCATGTATCGGCGGCCCAGCCACTGGGCCACGAGGGCGGGCTTTTCCTGCCCTTCGATTTCCACGGTCACATCCATCGTGGTCTGGAATTCGCCGGGGCGGATTTCATCGAACTTGGCCAGAACAAAGCGGCCCCGCACCCGTGCGCCCACCTTCACGGGTGACACGAAACGGACCCGGTCAAAGCCATAATTGACGCCCATCGTGACGCCTTCGATCGACGGCATCTGGTAAACCATCGCCGATAGCAGCGACAGCGTCAGGAACCCGTGCGCGATGGTGCTGCCGAAGGGGCTTCGCGCGGCCTTTTCGGGATCGACATGGATATACTGGTGGTCATGGGTGCAATCGGCGAACTGGTCGATCTGGTTCTGGCTGACCCTGAACCAGTCCGATACGCCGATTTCCTTTCCCAGCAGGGCTTCGAAATCTTCTCGCGACAGCTTTTCGCCGGATGGCAATGTCATGTCAGAGCTCCTCGTTAAACAGCGATCCCGGCGCGTTCGACTGCATCCCGCCCGATAGCGGCAGGATCGCGCCCGACAGGTAGGACCCGCCCTTGCCGCACAGGAATTGAAGCGCGCCGGCAATATCTTCGGGCCGGCCGACCCGGCCCAGCGGCACGCCTTCGGCCGATTTTTTCTGGCCTTCCTCTGTGCCGATGGCAAAGGCGGTCATCTTGGAAACGAACGGCCCCGGGGCGATCGCGTTCACGGTGATGCCTTCGCGCGCCAGGTCGTTCGACAGCACGCGGGTCAGGTGATGGACCGCGCCCTTTGATACGGCATAGGAATAGGTGCGGGTGCCCTTGGGGATCTCGCCCATCACCGAACCGGTATTGATCACGCGCGCCGGATCGTCCGGCGTGCTGGCCGCCTTAAGCAGCGGCAGCAATTGCTGGGTCAGGTGGAACATGCCGGTGACGTTGAGGTCCAGCAGCTTTTGCCATGCCGCATAGGGGTGTTCACCCAACGGCGCGCCCCAGGTGCGGCCCGCGTTGTTCATCAGGATATGCAGCTTGTCGGTGCGCTTCTCGACCTCGGCCACCAGCGCCTCGATGCCTTCTTCGGTGGCCACGTCGCCGCCGAAACCTTCCGCCGTGCCGGGATAGCCCATGCCGTTCAGTTCCGCCGCCACCGCTTCGCAGGCATCGGTCTTGCGGCTGGCGATCAGCACCCGCGCACCGGCGGCGATCAGCCCCTCGGCGGCCATCCGTCCGATGCCGCTTGATCCGCCGGTGACCAGCGCCACCTTGCCGGTGAGATCGAAAAGATCGCTTGGTGTCATCATGTCCTTCATTCCCCTCAGAACCCCCGTGCCGCCGCGACCTGCGCGGCGTGATATCCGTAATCGCCCAGCCATTCGGCCCCGACACGGGTGCGTTTCATGAAAAAGCCCATGTCATATTCATCCGTCATGCCGATGCCGCCATGCATCTGCACGCCCTCGGAAACCGCCAGTTTCGCGGTCGCGGTGGCGCGGGCCTTGGCGACCGAAACGGCAAGCGCGGCATCGTCCGGGGTTTTGTCCAGCACCCGGCCGGCATTGGCCACGGCGGAGGCGGTGACCTCGATCTCGCTCCACAGATGCGCGGCGCGGTGCTGCAGCGCCTGGAACGACCCGATGGTGCGGTCGAACTGCTTGCGTTCCTTCAGGTATCCCACGGTCATCGCATAGGCGCCGCCGCTCAACCCGGTCAGTTCGGCAGCCAGAGCCGCCTGCCCGGCCTGCAGCCCGCGCCGGAGAGCATCGAGCCCGCCGTCCAGTTCGCCAACGATATCTTCGCCGGTCGCTTCCAGCCCATCGAAGACAAGCCGCGCATGGTCGCGGGAATCGACGGTGTCGATCGTCGCACGGTCCAGCCCGGCGCGGGCGGCGTCGATATCGAACAGGGTCAGGCCGTCCGCTTCGCCCACCGCGCCGGCGGTGCGGGCCAGAACCAACACCCGGTCGGCGGCGCCGCCATCGGCGACGAAGGTCTTCACGCCAGACAGACGGTATCCGTTGCCGGATTTTTCCGCCGCCAGCGCGGTTTTCGCCGGCGCGTGCTTGGCGCCCTCATCCACGGCAAGGGCATAGATCGCTTCGCCCGATGCGATCCGTTCCAGCGCACCCTTGCCCGTACCGCGCAGAATGGTGGCGGCCATCACGGCGCTGGAGATGAACGGCGACGCGGCCAGCACATTGCCCATTTCCTCGCACAGGATACCGGCGGCGCGGTGACCCATATCGGCGCCGCCCTGTTCTTCCGGCACCAGCACGCCGGTCCATCCCATCTGGGCCATTTCCCGCCACAGGCCGGGATCGAAGCTGCGGCCCTGATCGCGGTTTGCGCGCAGGGCGGATACGGGTGAGGCTTCGCTCAGAAACCCGCGCGCGGCGTCGCGCAGCAGGGTTTCGTCTTCGGTTTCAAGAAGACTGGTCATCGTTACGGATCCCTATTTCGACGGCAGTTCAAGGACGCGCTTGGCAAGAATGTCGAGCATCACCTCCGACGTGCCGCCCTCGATCGAGTTGGCCTTGCTGCGCAGCCATTCCGGCGCCAGCGCGCCGTGCGGCCCGTCCCATTCCACGCCGTCGCTGCCCGCCGCCGACATCAGCAATTCATAGCGCCGCTTGTTCAGCTCGGTGCCGAAATATTTCAGCATCGCGCTGGCATTGCCGACGCCCCGGCCCGATTGCGCCTGGTCCTTGTAGCGGTCCATCGTCATGGCGAAGGCCAGGCTGTCGACCTCGAGTTCCATCGCCTGCGACCGGATCACCGGATCGGCCAAGATATCGGGATCCAGACCGGCGAGGAATTCACCGGTTGACCTGCCGCCCAGCAATCCCCCCGCGCCGCCGCCGATCATTTCGCGTTCATGGGTCAGCAGGTGTTTCGCCACGTCCCAGCCGCGGTTCACCTCGCCGACATGGGCGGGGATGCCGTCGCCATAGGATTTCGGAACCTTCACATTGTCGAAGAAGGTTTCGCAGAACGGCGATTTGCCGGAAATCAGCCGGATCGGTTTCGTCGTCACCCCGGGTGAGGCCATGTCGATCAGCAGGAAGCTGATCCCCTTGTGCTTGGGCGCGTCGCGGTCGGTGCGTACCAGCGCGAAGATCCAGTCGGCCCGATCGGCATAGGAGGTCCAGATCTTCGACCCGTTGACCAGCCAGTGATCGCCCCTGTCCTCGGCCCGGGTCTGCACGCTGGCCAGATCGCTGCCGGCGCCGGGTTCGGAATAGCCCTGGCACCAGCGGATTTCGCCACGGGTGATCGGGCGCAGGAAATGGCGCTTCTGTTCCTCGGTGCCGAAGGCCAGCAGCGCCGGGCCGAGCATCCACAGCCCGAAGCTTTCCAGCGGGCTGGGCGCCTGTGCCTTGGTCATTTCTTCGCGGAAAATCTTTTCCTGCGCGCGGCTTAGACCGGCGCCGCCATAGTCGGCGGGCCAGCGCGGCGCTGTCATGCCTCGGGCGATGGCGGCTTCCATCCAGATCCGTTGATCGTCATGCTTGAAGGTCCAGGGGCGGCCGCCCCAGACGAGGGAATCTTCGTCGACCGGACGGTGGCGCAGCGTCTCGGGGCAGTTTTCGACGATCCATTCCGCGATGTCGTCGCGGAAGCCGGACTGCTTCTCCGGTTACATT
>JAWVXM010000091.1:0-9122 GCA_033723255.1 Thalassovita sp. | reverse complement strand
AGAAGGCGGGCACCGCCAAGGTACAGATGCGGGTCGCCGCGGAACGGCTGGACGACATCATGGACCGGGTCGGCGAACTGGTGATCGCCGAGGCTCGCCTGTCGGATCTGGCATCGAAGCTGGACAATACGGACCTTATGGAAGTGGTGGAAACCATCCAGCGCCTTGCGCTTGGCCTGCGTGACACCACCATGGCGATCCGCCTGACCCCGCTGTCGTCCATCACCGGACGCTTCCAGCGCCTGGCGCACGACCTGGCGGGCAAGACCGGCAAGGATTTCGACTTCGTGATCGAAGGCGAGGAAACCGAGCTGGACAAGACGGTGATCGAAAAGCTGTCCGACCCTCTGGTCCATATCCTTCGCAACGCGGTCGACCACGGGCTAGAAAGCCGCGACGCCCGGATCGAGGCGAACAAGCCCGAACGCGGCACCGTCACGCTGAAGGCGCGCTATTCCGGCGCCGATGTGCTGATCAGCGTGCAGGATGACGGCAAGGGTCTGGACCCTGAGTTCATCCGTGGCCGCGCGATCGAACGTGGCCTGATCACAGAAGACGCCGTTCTGACGCGCAGCGAAATCTTCGCGCTGCTGATGGAACCGGGCTTCTCGACCGCCGAGCAGATCACCGATCTGTCGGGCCGTGGTGTCGGTACCGACGTGGTGAAAACGACCGTCGAAAGCCTGCGTGGGTCGGTGGAAATCGAATCCGAACTTGGTCAGGGCAGCACCTTCACCCTGCGCCTGCCACTGACGCTGGCGATCATCGAAGGCCTGCTGCTGCAGGTGGGCGATGAACGCTTCACCGTGCCGCTGGCCGCTGTCAGCGGCATCGTCGAACAGCCCGAGGATCTGAAGAAGGGTAAGGAACCGACCACGGTGATCGAACTGCGCGAGGAACTGATTTCGATCCTGCGCCTGCGCGAGATCTTCGAATGCGACGGTCCCGTCAACGAGCATCCCAAGGTGGTTCTGGTCGAAACCGGCGGCAGCCAGGTCGGCCTGGCCGTGGACCGGATCATCGGGTCCTACCAGACCGTGATCAAGCAACTGTCGCCGATGCACAGCCGCCTGAATGTGTTCTCCGGCGCGACCATCCTTGGCGATGGCGATGTTGCCCTGATCGTCGACGTGGCGCAACTGGTCCGGTCGCAGGGCCTAGAAAATCAGAACAAGGAACACGCAGCATGAGCCTGGCATTGGTGTCGACCGAAGAGGAACTGAAGGACCTGGTCGCTTTCGAAATGGGCGGTGAGCTTCTGGCCGTGCCTACCCGCATCCTGCGCGAAGTCATCGAACCGCCGAAAATCACCCGTGTACCGATGGCCGGTGTCTATTCCGCCGGGCTGATCAACGTGCGGGGGGTGGTCATCCCGGTGTCCGATCTGCGGCCGCTGTTCAACATGCCGCAGAAGCCGTTCGACATCGACACCCGTATCCTGGTTCTGGAACTGAACCTCGAAACCGGGCCGGTGACGCTTGGCCTGATCGCCGAAAAGGTGCACGCGGTTCTGTCGATGGATCCAGAAACGGTACAGGCCGTTCCGTCCGTCGGCACCCGCTGGCCAGCGCAGACCATCAAGGGCATCGGCCGCTGGAAGGATCGCTTCGTCAACCTGATCGATCTTGAACGCGTCGCCGAACAGTATCTTGGTGCGGCGCATGCCTCTGAAACCGCCGCGTGAGGAGGGGTGAACATGGATGCCCCGACCTCGCGGATAAAGAAAACTGCCCGGGTGTCGTTTGACTCGATAGCCGACTTCGCCTCGGACAAAGCAATACAGGACGCCGAACATGTTTGATCAGCAGCCCAAGACAGATGAGCTTCAGAAAACCTTCCTGACCTGCGGTCTGGGCGATGAGATCGTTGCTCTGCCGGTGTCGCGGGTGATGGAAATCCTTGATCCGAAACCGATTTCCAAGCTGCCGCACGCGCCCGAATTCCTGCTCGGATATATTGACCTGCGCGGCGAAAGCATCGTCGTGGTCGACCTGCGCCGCCTGTTGGCGCGCCCCTACAAGGAGGACGGCACCGATACCCGTATCGTGGTTCTGTGGGTCAAGAGCGGCGAGACCGAAGTGCCAGTCGGCCTGCGCGCCGATCAGGTTTTCGAAGTCACCCGGCTTGATGGCGACAAGATTGAAACCTTCGCCCAGGAAGGCTTGCTGAACTGGGATGCCCGGATGGTCGAAGGTGTAGGCCGCCGCGACGGTAAATTCGTCACCGTTCTGGACCTGGACCGGATGCTGAGCACGAAGGTGATTTCTGAATTCCACAAGAGCGTCGAAAGCGCTGCTGAACCGCAGTAAGCCGGGGTAGAAAATGTCGTCGCCCATCCTTGCCGTAGATCGTGAGTTGCGCAAAAAGCTTTGTGCAATCGTCACGCAGAAAACGGGCATCCAGCTGCCCGAAAGCAAGACTGCAATGATCGAGGGCAGGCTACGGAAGCGGATTCGGGCCTTGGGCGTGCCGGATGTGCGGACCTATCTGAGGATGGTGTTCGAAGACGGTCAGTTGAAGACCGAGCTGCCGCATATCATCGATGTTCTGACGACGAACAAGACGGATTTCTTTCGCGAGAATGCGCATTTTTCCTTCATGGAAAAAAACATCCTGCCCGGGCATCCGACAAGCCGCAGCCTGAAATTCTGGAGTGCGGCAAGTTCGACCGGGGAAGAAGCCTATACCGCGGCGATGGTTTTCGCCGAGCACGCCAAGCGGGTGCCGGGCTTCCAGTTCTCGATCCTCGGCACCGATATTTCCTCGATCGTGGTGGCCAAGGCCCGCCAGGGGATCTATGCGCGCGATGAAATCGGTGACATTCCGGCGGCATGCAAGGAAAGATATCTCGAGCTCGGCCATGACAGTGACGGGCGCAAATTGGCCCGCGTGATCAAGACGCTGCGCGACCGGGTGAAGTTCGCCAATATGAACCTGACCGTCACGCCGTATCCGGTCGAAAAGAACATGGACGTGATCTTCCTGCGCAACGTCCTGATTTATTTCGATGACACGATGCAGAAAAACGTGGTTTCGGCGATTACCGATCATCTGCGCCCGGGTGGGTATTTGTTTGTCGGCCATTCCGAATCCGCTGCGGCGACGGATCCAAGGCTGACTCAGTGTTCCGCCGCTGTTTTTCGGAAAGGAGTCTGATCGATGACCGTGCATTTTCGAGCCCAGGACCAAGTGCGGGTGATGATCGTCGAAGATTCCCTGACCGCCCGCACGATGCTCAAGCATATGGTCGAATCCGCCCCTGATCTGCGTGTGATCGACATGGCGCGTGATCCGTTCGACGCGGCCGAGAAGATGCGCAAGTCGATGCCCGACGTGATCTTGCTGGACGTGGAAATGCCGCGCATGGACGGGCTGACCTTCCTGCGCCGGATCATGGCGCAGCACCCGATTCCGGTGGTGATCTGTTCCAACCACACCCCGCAGGGATCGGCGGCTTCGATGAAGGCGCTGGAAATGGGCGCGGTCGAGGTCCTGTCGAAATCCGATATCGGCGCGCTGGCAAAGGATGACGAGGGCACTCAGCGGGTGTGCCACGCGGTGCGCGCGGCATCCCATGCGCGGATCAGCCCGAAGACGAAAGCCAGAAAGAAATCGGTCGCGCGGGATTTCAATCCGCAGAAAAAACAGTCGCCTGACGTGATCATGCCGGCGCGCAATCCGATGGCGCCTGCCGTTATCAAGACGCCGCCGATCATCGGGATCGGGGCTTCGACCGGTGGTACGGAAGCCTTGGCAAAAGTGCTGAAGGAACTGCCGCGGGATTGTCCGCCGCTCGCGATTGTCCAGCATATGCCGGAAAAATTTACCGAGGCCTTCGCCAATCGCCTGAACAAGCTCTGCGATATCGAAGTGCGCGAAGCCCGCGACGGTGACATGATGGAACGTGGCCTGGCCCTGATCGCGCCGGGAAGCCACCACATCACCCTCGAACGCAAGGGCCGTGCCTATTCCTGCCGGGTGATCGACGGCCCGCCGGTGACCCGGCACAAGCCGTCGGTGGATGTTCTGTTCCGGTCGCTGTCGATCGAAGCCGGCGGCAACGCCCTGGGCGTGATCATGACCGGGATGGGCGACGATGGCGCGCAATGCCTGCTTGAGATGCGCCAGGCCGGGGCCAGGACTGTTGCCCAGAACGAAGAAAGCTGCGTGGTCTACGGCATGCCGCGCGAAGCGGTTGAACGCGGTGCCGCCGAACACGCGGTGCATCTTTCCAAGATCGCATCCGAGATCATGAATTTCGACTTGCAGCACGTCGCCAAAATGGGCCTGAAAGGTTAAGACATGAAAGAATTCCGTATGGTTCCAGTGAATGCGCGTGGTCTGAACGATGGCCCGTTCCAGCGCATGGAGACTGTTCTCAGCGAAATCCTGGACAAGCTGTTCTTTGCCTTCGACACCACCAAGAGGTTGCGTGAAGGCGTGGCCGATCTGGACCGGCTGCTTGACCCGTCGAACCTGAGCCGGGTCAATGCGCGGTTGCGGGCGGTGGCCGATCTGATGGACGAGATCGACACCAACAGCAACGATGCCAAGACCTTTGTTCAGGACCTGCGCGACAACAGCCGGAAAATGTCGTCGACGCTCAAGGACCTGTCAAAGATCATCCAGTCTTCCAACATCGTGTCGCTGAACGCACGGATCATTGCGCAGGGGCACCGGCACCGCCCGCTCGGTGGGCAGCTGGTGCGGCTGGCGGAAAGCCTGTCCGACATTTCCAGCGACGCTTCGGACCTGGTGAAAGAAATGTTCGAGGTGATCGACAGCATCGTTGCGGCCACCGAAGATTTGGGGCGCAATGTCGAAGACCGTGCGGCCGCGATGTTTTCGACGCTGAAGCCGAAGGCTCGTGCGCTGGAAACAGCGCTGACATCCCTGGAACAGGGGATGAAGGCGGCGCATGCCGCATCGACTTGGCTGTCCGATTACGTGGCCGTTGCCGAGCGCGACGTGTCTGCGGTCATTTCCGCGCTGCAGGTCGGCGACCGGAGCCGCCAGCGGGCCGAACATGTGCGCTTTATTACCAGCCGGGCCTCGTTGTACCCGCCGCAATCGACCGAAGCGCACAGCCTGATGCTGCTGGCGCGGGCGCAGATGCAGCAGACGGTGACCGAAGCGGTGACCGACACGCGCAAGGCCAGTGAACAGTTTGCCAGCCTTGCCGGGCGGCAGCAGGAATTCCTGATCCGTTGCCGGGAAATCGCATCTTCGTTCTCGGACACTGACACGACGCTGGATCTTGCCCGGACCGGCCGGGGCGGGCGCGCCTTCGATTTCGCGGCCAGCGCGTCGGCGCAGGAAAAAGCCCAGCATCGCCTTCAGGACGCGGATGATGAACTTGCGTCTCGCAGCAAGACCCTGTCCGATTGCGCCTTTGAGATGCAGCTTGCGGCGCTGAACACCATCATCACCTGTGCCCGCGGTTTCCGCGAAGCGATGGACATGATCATGATCTCGCAGCAGATCAACGAAGTGATCTCCGAGGCGCCGGTGACCTTCAACCAGTTTGCCGAAACGATGGAGCTGACCAAGCAGCGGGTGACCGATTGGACATCGCGCGAGGTTGGCGCGGTGGATGCCGAAATCGAGGGGATGGACGAAGAGGACCCGACCCTGACCGAGGCCCGCCAGGTTCTCAGCAAGCTGCTGCCCAGCCTGAGCAACGATGCGCCGCAGATCGCGCAGGCGATCACGTCGAGCGCCGATACGTTCTTCACCTTTTTCCGTGAACTGGAACAGCTGGCCGAGGATGACCCGGTGGCGGTCGCGCCGCTGCCGCTGGCCGATGCGCTGACGTCGGAAACCTTCGCCCTGCATCTGGAAGAAATCCACAATGCCTATACGATGCAGGCCGAGCGTGACATTCAGGACATCATGTTCGCCGAGCTGAAAAGCGATGACGGCGAAGAAGTACCCGCGCCGCAGGCGGTGGCCGAACCCGAACCGGCAGCCGAGGACGAAGACGATCTGTCCGACATCTTCTTCTGATCTGCCCCGGATCTTGTTTCACTGACCGCCCCGGCCTTTCGGTTTGGGGCGGTTTTCATGACGGGCGCGGTTACGTGCCAGCCGGGTAGGAAGCGTGCAGGGTTGCCAGCTTTTCCTTGCAGTTCTTGACCATGTATTCCGCGAAAAGCTGCACCTTTGGGTCGCGCAGCCGGCGGCTTGGCGACAGGCAGACCAACGGGATCGGTTGTGGCGGGGTCTGCACCGCCACTGGCAGCAGCGCGCCGGAGGCCAGGTGCTCGGCCATTTCGAAGATCGGTTTCATCACGATCCCCGCCCCGTCCAGCGCCCAGCCGGTCAGGACATCGCCATCATCGGATTCGAACGGGCCGGTGATTTCGAACTTGCGCGGCCCGGTATCGGTCTTCAGTGTCCATTGGAATTCCTTGGCGCCGGGAAAGCGCAGGTTCAGGCAATCGTGGTTCTGTTCAAGCAAATCGTCGCCGGTTTCGGGCATGCCGCGGCGGGCGATGTATTCGGGGGCCGCGCAAAGCAGGCGCGGACAGTCGGCGATCACCCTTACCTTCAGATCGCTGTCCTGCAGCGGGCCGAGTTGAAAGGCCAGATCCAGCCCTTCGCCGGTCACGTCGATGATCCGGTCCGACAGCCGCAGCCGCACATCGATATCGGGGTAGAGTTTCTTGAACTCCGGCACCAAGGGCGCGATGAAGCGTCTTCCCACCCCGAGCGGAGCCGCTACGAAAAGGGTGCCGCGCGGGGACTGGGTGGCGTGCATCACCTTGGCCTCGGCCTCGTCGATCGCCTCGACGATCTTGCAGGCGCCGTCATAGAACAGCTTGCCATGTTCGGTCGGGTGCAGCGCCCGTGTGGTGCGGTTGAACAACCGCACGCCAAGATGCTTTTCCAGCTCCGCGATCCGCGATGACGCCACGGCGGGTGACGTGCGCTGATCGCGGGCGGCGGCGCTCATGCTGCCCAATTCGTAGACGCGCAGGAACATCCGGATGTTATTTACATAGGCCATTTTCAAAGCCTTCTTGAAACTGTTCTGTTGATTTGAAGAATTAACAAACAAGTGTGCTGGGCGATAGCCTGTCGGAAACTCCGATCAGCAGGAGATCACGATGTATGATTTTGTCGCCATGGGTGAATGGCTGGAATTCGCGTTGCGCTGGCTGCACGTGATCACCGCGATCGCCTGGATCGGGTCGTCCTTCTATTTCATCGCGCTGGACCTTGGCCTGCATCGCGACCGCAACCTTGCCTCGGGCGCCGATGGCGAGGAATGGCAGGTGCATGGCGGTGGGTTCTACCACATTCAGAAATACCTGGTGGCGCCGGACAACATGCCCGACGGGCTGGTCTGGTTCAAATGGGAAAGCTATTCGACATGGTTGTCGGGTTTCGCGCTGCTGGCGGTGGTTTACTACATGGGGGCCGAATTCTACCTTATCGATCCGTCGGTGATGGAACTGGCCAACTGGCAGGCGATCCTGATCTCGATCGCTTCGCTCGCCTTCGGCTGGATCGTTTACAATACGCTGTGCAAGCAGTTCGTCCATGCCAACCAGACCGTGCTGATGGTCGCGCTTTTCGTTGTGCTGGTGGGTATGGCCTATTTCTACACATCGGTGTTTTCGGGCCGCGCCGCGATGCTGCATCTGGGCGCCTTCACTGCCACGATCATGAGTGCGAACGTCTTCTTCATCATCATCCCGAACCAGAAAATCGTGGTGGCCGACCTGATCGCCGGGCGCAAGCCGGATGCGATTTACGGCAAGATCGCGAAGCAGCGGTCGACCCATAACAATTACCTGACGCTGCCGGTCATCTTCATGATGCTGTCGAGCCATTACCCGCTGGCCTTCGCCACCGAATACAACTGGGTGATCGCCAGCCTTGTCTTCCTGATGGGGGTCACCATCCGGCACTATTTCAACACGCTTCACGCGCGCAAGGGCAACCCGACCTGGACCTGGCTGGCGACCGCGCTGCTGTTCATCGCGATCATGTGGCTGTCCACCGCGCCGATGTTCCGCGCCGAGGAGGTGGAGGAAGCCCACGGCCCCGCCCTGCGCTTCGCCGAGGCCGAGGGGTTCGAGGAGGTCACCGACATCGTGCTGGGCCGCTGTTCCATGTGCCATGCCGAGGAACCGGGCTGGGAGGGGATGCACTGGGCGCCCAAGGGGGTGCGGCTGGAAACCCCGCAGCAGATCGCGATGCAGGCGCGCGAGATCTATCTGCAGGCTGGGCTGAGCCATGCGATGCCGCCCGCCAACCTCAGCTATATCGAGCCCGAGGAACGGGCGAAGATCGTTGCCTGGTACAGGGCGGCGACAAAGGGCTAAATTCTCCCGGATCGCTTGCGATCCGGTTCGCGTCCGACCCCGGCCCCCCAGGGCGGGCGCGAATTGCTGAGACGTATCCGCGCTTTGCATCCCAAGTGCATTGAACAATTGCCGGTACAAGTGTCGATGCGCCCACCCTCGGGGCCGGGCGCGAACCTCTGTTGACCAGATGAGCGATATTTCTGTCGCGCCCCGCCCGGATCCCCGCTAATCAGGCGCAATGGATGACACGTTCGAAATCTTCCTCGTCGCCCCCCCGGGGCTGGAACCGGTTCTGGCCGATGAGGCCCGCGAAAAGGGCTTTGCCGATGCCACGGCGGTGCCCGGCGGCGTCACCTTCACCGGCGGCTGGGCGGATGTGTGGCGCGCCAATCTGGCGCTGCGCGGCGCAACGCGGGTTCTGGCACGGATCGGGGCGTTCCGGGCCTTTCACCTGGCACAGCTGGACAAGCGGGCGCGGAAATTCCCCTGGGGCGACATCCTGCGCCCGGATGTGTCGGTCAGGGTCGAGGTGTCGACCAACCGGAAATCCAAGATCTACCACGCGGGGGCGGCCAAACAGCGGCTGGAAACGGCGATTGCCGAAGAACTGGGCGCGCCGATATCGGAAGAGGCCGGGATGCTGATCAAGGCGCGGATCGATGACAACCTGGTGATCCTCAGCGTCGATACGTCCGGCGAGCCGCTGCACAAGCGCGGTTTCAAGGGCGGTGTCGGCAAGGCGCCGATGCGCGAAACCATGGCCGCGCTGTTGCTGCGGGCTTGCGGCTCTGACGGGACCGAGCCGGT
>JAWVXM010000090.1:0-9140 GCA_033723255.1 Thalassovita sp. | reverse complement strand
GGTCCCGGCGCCCTGTTGCAGCAGCACGGGATCGAGGTCCGGCACGAGAACGGGCAGATCGGCGGCAACCTGCAGGATCACCTGCAGCTGCGCTGCGCCTGGAGACTGCAGGGGGCGAAGACGCTCAACACGCTGGCGAACAGTTTCTGGGGCAAGATGAAGATCGGGATGGAATACGTGTTCAAGCGCTCCGGCCCGATGTCGATGGCGCCGTCACAGCTTGGCGCTTTCGCCAAGTCGCGCCCCGACTTGGCGACGCCCGACCTGGAATTCCACGTGCAGCCGCTGACGCTGGAAGCCTTCGGCCAGCCGCTGCACGATTTCCCGGCGATGACCGCCAGCGTCTGCAACCTGCGCCCCGAAAGCCGTGGCACGGTGGAAATCACCTCGACCGACCCGAAGGCGAAGCCGAAGATCGCGCCGAATTACCTGTCGACCGAGGGCGACCGCAAGGTTGCCTCCGATTCGATCCGCCTTGCCCGGCGGGTGATGGAACAGTCTCCGATGGCGAAATACGCACCCGAGGAGATGAAGCCGGGTATCGCGGCGACCAGCGATGAGGATCTGGCCCGCGCGGCGGGCGATATCGGCACCACCATCTTCCACCCGTCGGGCACCGTCCACATGGGGCCCGAAGACAGCGCGCCGCTGGATTCGCGGCTGCGCCTGCGCGGGGTCGAAGGGCTGCGCGTGGTCGATTGTTCGGTGATGCCGACGATCACCAGCGGCAACACCAATTCGCCCACCATCATGATCGCCGAAAAAGCCAGCGACATGATCCTGGAAGACGCACGGGCGACCCGCTGACGGCGTTGCCTGTGGCAAGGCTGGCGTTCGAGTATTTGGGCCTAGAAGAAACCGCAGGGTGCGCCTTGCCCGGAACGATGTGGCGTGTCCTTGTCGGGCAAGGCGGCTTCTCCTTGGGCGGTCATCGGCTCTCCCGCCTGTACCGCGCCGCCATCATTCTGCGCCTAGGTTAATATCGGGCTAATGCGCGTCTTCTTGGTGGAAATACTCCCGCCGGAGGCGTCGCGGCCTGAAAGGCGGCCAAGACCCGTGGGCATGCCGCCAGAAATGACAAACCCCCGGGGCGGGGCCGCGGGGGTCGTCTGAACTTGACTGTTCAAGCTGTCGAGCGAGGTCTTACAGCAGACCTTCACGCTGGGCTTTCTTGCGTGCCAGTTTACGGGCACGGCGGACTGCTTCAGCTTTCTCGCGCGCTTTTTTCACGGACGGCTTTTCGAAATGTTGCTTAAGCTTCATTTCGCGGAAGACGCCTTCACGCTGCAGCTTCTTCTTCAGGGCGCGGAGCGCCTGATCGACGTTGTTGTCGCGAACAGTAACCTGCATGTGGTTTTCACCACCTTTCTAAGTTGAGTTGCATGGAGTTGCAGGAGCTGGTCCTATAGCAAGGCTTGCGTTACTTGTCTACACCGGGAGATCGGGAAAGGAGCTTGCCATGACCGCACCGGATCTGAAGGATCGTTTGCTGGACGCCGCGCTGATGCACGTGGCCTTTGACGGCTGGACCGAGGACACGTTTCGCGCCGCAATTCAGGATGCGGAGGTGGATCCGGCCGTGGCGCGCGCGGTCTGTCCGCGCGGGGCGGTCGACCTGGCGGTGGCGTTCCACAAGCGCGGCGACGCGGCGATGGCGGCGCGGCTGCAGGACACCGACCTGAGCACGATGCGGTTCCGCGACCGGATCGCGGCGGCGGTGCGGTTCCGGCTGGAGGCGATCGAGGACAGGGAGGCTGTGCGCCGTGGCCTGACGCTGTTTTCCATGCCGACGCACGCACCGGACGGGATGCGGTTGATCTGGGAAACCGCCGGGCTGATCTGGGACACGCTGGGCGATACGTCCGACGATGTGAACTGGTACACGAAACGCGCGACGCTCAGCGGGGTTTATGGCGCGACGGTTCTGTATTGGCTGGGCGACGATTCGCCGGATCATCAGGCGACCTGGGAATTCCTAGACCGGCGGATCGACGACGTGATGCAATTCGAGAAGGCCAAGGCGAACCTGCGTGAAAACAAGGCGCTGAGCGGGCTGCTGGCGGGGCCGCTGGCCATTCTGAACCAGATCAAGGCGCCGGCATCGGCGCGCAAGAATATGCCGGGCCACTGGCACAAAGAGCAGTAAGGGAGAATGCTATGACCGAGACCATGCGCGCGGTCGAAATCACCGAGCCGGGCGGACCGGAGGTTTTGCAGCTTTGCGAACGCCCGGTGCCCGAGCCGAAACCGGGGCAGGTGGTGATCAAGGTGGCCTATGCCGGGGTGAACCGCCCCGACGCGTTGCAGCGTGCCGGGAAATATGCCCCGCCACCCACCGCCAGCGATTTGCCGGGGCTGGAAGCATCGGGCGAAATCGTCGCATTGGGCGAGGGCGTCAGCCAGTGGAAACCGGGCGACCAGGTCTGTGCACTGCTGCCCGGCGGCGGCTATTCCGAATACGTGGCGACCCCGGCCGCGCATTGTCTGCCGATCCCTGCCGGTATGGAAATGAAGGAAGCGGCCTGCCTGTGCGAAACCTATTACACGGTCTGGTCCAACGTGTTTCAGCGCGGTCGGTTGAAGGCGGGGGAAAGGTTCCTGATCCACGGCGGATCGTCGGGGATCGGCACCACGGCGATCCAGCTGGCGCGTGAATTCGGTGCGCGCGTCTTCGTCACCGTCGGCAAGCAGGAAAAGGCGGCCGCCTGCGCCCGGCTGGGGGCGGAGCGCACCATCGTATACAATGACGAGGATTTCGTCGAGGTGATGCGCGGGGAAGGCGGGGCCGACCTGATCCTCGACATGGTCGGCGGGCTCTATATCCCGCGCAATATCCGCGCCCTTGCAGATGACGGGCGGCTGGTTCAGATCGCATTCCTGCAGGGACCGAAAGTGGAAGTGAATTTCGTTCAGGTCATGACAAGGCGGCTGACCATCACCGGATCGACGTTGCGGCCGCAAAGCGATCTGGCCAAGGCAAAGATCGCCGAAAGCCTTCTGGAAAATGTCTGGCCACTTCTCGAGGCGGGGAAAATCGGCCCGGTGATGGATAGCGAATTCGACCTTTCGGATGCTGCGGACGCCCATGCGCGCATGGAAGGCAGCGGCCATATCGGCAAGATCGTTCTGAAAGTCGGCTGAGCGTTTTGAGGCGGCGCGCGAAGCTGTCCGCGTCGAAGAAGCCGGCAAGGTGGCTGCGAAGCTGGCCGTGGCTTTCGCAGTGATACCTCTTGACGGGTGTGTCCTTGGTCGTCCGGTTCATCCTTTCGACCTACCCGTTGGTCCACCGGTGGTTAGGCTTGGTCAACCGGCGCTCGATCCCGTTCGCTTCGCAGATCATATCGAACCGCCCCTTGCGGAAAGCGGCGCTGTCGCGGTTCCGGGGCTGCTCGGCGTAGCTGGATGCCGCTAGCAGTGAGGATCGTGTGGATCCTGTAAGGCACGGCTTCGAGCAGATGTTCAAGGAACTCCAAGGCCGTTTTTCGAT
This sequence comes from Thalassovita sp., assembly GCA_033723255.1. GTDB lineage: Bacteria > Pseudomonadota > Alphaproteobacteria > Rhodobacterales > Rhodobacteraceae > Thalassobius. The sequence continues at coordinate 5,653 of JAWVXM010000090.1, read as the reverse complement.
TGGCCGTTTCGACCAACTGCGCCACCGTCTTGGGGTTGACACCAAGCTCCCGGCTCGGTTCCGCGATCGCCGTATTGCGGCTCTGACCGCGTGCGTGGTCGTGGCGCTACCGTGACGAACTTGTCTCATATTGCTTCCTTCCGTTCCAACGAAAGGATCACACCATCAAATCCTGGGGTCGAACCCAACAATCTCCCCACCGGTCATCTGGGTAGCCTTCAGCACGAACCGTTGCGCCAACGGATCCGGCTGCGTGCGGCCGGTCAGGGAAATCTTTGCGCTTGGGTCCGAAACCTCTGATCCGTCAAACCCCGGTTTCCCCGACACTTGAAGGAGTCCCCATGCCAGACCCGTTCACCAATTTCAGTTCCGGCCTGCAAAGCCCTGCATCCGGCGTCTTTTCCATTCCCCCCGACGACCTTGCCGATCTGCCCACCGCCACCCGGGCGCTGAATGTCGCGCAGTCGGGCACGGTGCAGGTGACCACGGTCGATGGCAGCACGGCCACGCTTTACGTCGTTGCCGGTATCGCCTTTCCGGTCCGGGTGCAGCGCGTGCATGCCACCGGCACCACCGCAACCGGTATCGTGGGGCTGATTTGATGATCGGGGTCGGGATTGGTTTGGCCGCTCAACATGGCCCGGCGGCGGGCACCGCGCTGTCGCCGCCTGAAAACCTGTTCACCTCGGGCCAGGCGGATTTTTCCGACGCCGCGCATATCGATTTGCGGTCCAACTGGACCGTTGCGCAGAACGACCTGCGGCAGATCGCCGGAAACGCCAACACCAACGAAGTCCGCATGGCCCTTGATGCGCCGATCACCATCGGGAACCCGCATTTTTTCCGCTGGGACATGGCCGCGGCCGCCTCGGCGGGGAATCTGCGTGCAAGGCTGGGCGGCGATGGCGTGCTGAGCGGTTTCAACCACGATGCAACGGATCAACGGTCGGAATTCCAGTGGTGGCCGGGGCCGGATATCGTCGCGGCCTATCCGCGCTTCGAGCTCAAGCCGAACGACGATCTCTTCGATGCACCCGTCACCGGCGTCGACGGATACGACCTCGCCCCGGTCGATCCCGCTTCCACCGCCTGCGACGTAGTGCTGTGCCTTGGTGACAGCAACATGTCGAACGCCGCCTCCGATTTCGTGTCTCATTCCAACCTGACCACCGATTTCGATCCGCGCGTGTGGTACATGCCCTGCCTGCGGCAGACCGCAAGCTATGACACCACGATGAGCACCCGGCACGTGCCCCAGCCCTGTCACGAACCCGTCGTGGGATCGGCCGGCGGCCGGCGCATGTCGCCGCTGATGGCATTCGGGGTGCAATTTGCGGAATATTCGGCGGCGCAGGGCCGGCCGCTTCTGTTGCTGTCGCTGGGCGATGCGGGATCGGGGCTGAACGGGACCGAGGATTGGCGGAATACATCCGCCGTCGCGACGACCGGCGCAAGGATGTATGACGAGATGCTGGCGATGGTCGCGGCGATGAACGCGCTTGGCCCGGCGCATCGGGTCGTCGGCGCGATCATCTCGCTCGGCGCCAATGACACGACCGGGGCGGATTACGACGCGACCTGGGTGCCGCAGGCACAGCAGTTCGTGTCTGACCTGCGATCCGAACCCGGAATCGGCAATGCCGGCTTGCCGGTCTGCTGGATCACCGTGGGGGACCATTACGAACCGGTTCCGGGCGAAGATCGCGGCGCGCGCATGATCGCAGCGATCGAAAGCCTGGATCAGGACAGCGGATCGGCCAATGCCGTCGCCGGGGTAAAGGCGATCCGGCCGCCTTCGGGCAACCAGATCGATCCGGGGGATGCCGCGAACCCGCATTTCAACGCCGCCGGAATGCAGGCAAATGGCACCGTCATGGCCGACACCCTGCGCCTTTTGCTGTGACGGGGGTGTCTTCCTTCCCACAATACTGCAGTTGGGGGGTACCCCAGCGTTATTCGGCCCACATCCGAAGCAGGTTGCTGCGCGATTTCGACAAAAGCTGAACCTGTTCCACATCCCCAGCTGCTTCAGCGCTCATTGCCGCACGCCAGAGATCGAAGAGAATTTCCCTCTGAGCCGCATCGCGGACAAGACTGGTGATCCAGCCCACGACCACGACCCGCGCCCCGCGCGTCACTGGTTCGACCCTGTGCAACGAGGTTGAAGGATAGAGAATCATCTCTCCCTGACCCAACTTGAACCGGCGGTCCTCGACCCGGTCCGACACCACCAGGGCCCCGCCGTCGTAGTCTTCCGGCGGGGTCAGGAACAATGTGAACGACAGGTCGGTGCGCAGACCGCCCATGATCGCGTTGTCCACGTGGTTGCCGTACTGGCCGCCGCCCTCGGTTTTCGACACCAGCATGCGGGCGAACCCTTTGGGATAGGCCAGTGCCGAAAACATCGGATGTGCCAACATGGCGGCGCGGACCTTGGCCAACACGGCTTCGGTCTCCGCTCCTTCGGTCGCCTGCAAATTGTCCTTTACCGTTGCGGCGACCCGCCCTGCGGTTTTGCGTCCGTTCTCAAAGGTCAAGGACGAAGCCGCCTGATACAGAACGGCGGCTTCCGAGGCGCTCACCAGATCGGACAGGACGATCGGCATTACTTGTTCCTCAGCGCGATGATTTCGATCCAGCCTGCTGCCACCGCCAGGCCGGAGGCGTTCTCAGGCGCTTCCGTTGCGGTCAGTCCGGGATAGTATTCCTCCAGCCCCTGCATCTGCTCAAGGACCTGTGCGCCAGCCTTCGCCGCCGCTTCGTCGGCAGATGCCGACATCGCCAGAGCGCGTTGGCGGGCGGTTTCGTAAAATCCCCAGCTGTCGCGGAACTCGATATCGGCCTCGACAGTTCCTTCAGAGACGCCGCCTTCGAATTCGGCGGTGGCCAAGGTCACCAGATCCTTGATCGACATGAGTTGGTCAAAAAGCGATGCCTGAGACGCCATTCCGCCAGCGTTCAGCGCCGTCAGCACCGTGTCCAGAGCGGACTGGACGTCTTCATCGGATCCGTCGCTGGCAACGGCGTCCATGAACGCCTGGTGCTCTGCCTCGAACCCTGCCGCGCCATATTCTTCCAGGTATTCCTCGATGTCCTCGTACCAGGCGTGGTGCGACAGCTCCATATGTTCGCGGGCGAGGTCTCGGTTGCCGCTCAGATACAGGGTGACGATGATGCGATAGGTGCCCTCGAAATAGCCAAGGCGGGTGAGGAACTCGGTCGGGCCCTCGGCCAGAATCACACCTGCTTCGCCGGCCTCACCAGCTTCGGCGGCGGCTGCACCGGTCTCCGCCCAGGCGGTGGACGCCGTCAGCAAGGTGGTGACTGCCGGGCTGCCGATGGTGGCAAGGCTCGTTGCCGTGACCAGCGCCCACTTGCGAGGAGAAACGGTACGTGGGCTGGTGTCGTTTTCGGGGGGCATTCGCATCTCCATTAATCTGATTATTTTTGTTGGACAATAAGATTGAGTGTTTCTATCAAGATTAAGCGTGCAATTTTCGTCGCCGCTGAAGAGTACGCGAAAAGGGCGGCCTGATGAATGGCTTGGGGGCTGGAGCTTGGGAAAAGGGACAGCGGCACTGTTCGCAAAAAAGGGAACGTGCAGGCCCTTCCTCACCCCTCTGCAATCCGAAGCCGAGGGAAGAGCAGCAGGGATTCGTCTTGATTTGAGTAACCGCGCAGCACTTGGCGGCGCTGTTGAAGCCCGGTGCAGCCCCGGGATACAAATCCGAAGGGCGATGGCGATCATGCGATCCAAGTTTTTTGACAAGTGGTGAGCCGTGCAGGATTCGAACCTGCGACCCACTGATTAAAAGTCAGTTGCTCTACCAACTGAGCTAACGGCCCACTGTGGAGGCAGCTTCTAGAAACTGCGGGCAGGAGGGTCAACCCCAAAATCTTCATTTCCGGCAATGTTTTCCGCATTCGCCGAAGAAGCCCTGAAAAACAAGGGGATCCTTGCGGCAGGTGTGCCGTTGCCGGGGGTGAGCCAAGTGGGCCGTTTCTGCCCTGCATGTGGTTCAGATCGGGGTTGCGGCGGGCGAGGCTGGAAAGACGGGGGAATCACGCGTATATGAGCGCGATGCAAACGCGCGCCGATATCTCTCTGCCTTTCATGAAAATGCACGGGCTGGGCAACGACTTCGTCGTTGTCGATGCACGCGCGCATGCCTATCCCCTGCCGCCCGAGCTGGTGATCGCCATTGCCGACCGGCACAAGGGGGTCGGCTATGACCAGCTGGCGGTGATCGAACGGGGCGCGGGCGATGCGCATCTGGTGTTCTACAATTCCGACGGATCGACCTCGGCCGCCTGCGGCAACGCCACCCGCTGCATCGCGCGTTTCCTGATGGAGGAAACCGGCAAGCGCGAACTGCACCTGACCACCGATCGCGGCGATCTTTACGCGGTGGATGCGGGCAATGGGCTGACCTCGGTCAACATGGGGCCGCCGCAGCTTGCATGGGATGAAATCCCGCTGGCGCGCGACATGGACACGCTGGAATTGCCGATCGAGGGCGCGCCCACCGCCACTGGCATGGGCAACCCGCATTGCACCTTCTTCGTCGATGATGCCGAGGCGGTCGATCTGGAAACCCGCGGGGCGGCAATCGAACATCACCCGCTTTTTCCCGAACGCACCAATGTGCAGTTCGCGTCGCTGGTCGGGCCGGATCACCTGCGCATGCGGGTCTGGGAACGCGGCGTGGGGGTCACCCTGGCGTCGGGGTCGTCGTCCTGCGCGACCGCGGTGGCGGCGGCGCGGCGCGGGCTGACCGGGCGCAAGGTGCGGATCGATCTGGACGGCGGCAGCCTGACCATCGACTGGCGCGACGATGGCGTCTGGATGACCGGAGAAACCATGCACGTGTTCACCGCGCAGCTGACGGCTGAATTCCTCAATTCCGTCGCGGGATCGGTCACGTGACCGCAAAACCGCCCGTCTTTGCCACGCTCGGCTGCCGGCTCAATGCCTATGAAACCGAAGCGATGAAGGACCTGGCCGAAAAGGCCGGGGTCGATGGCGCCGTGGTGGTCAATACCTGCGCGGTGACCGCCGAGGCGGTGCGCAAGGCACGGCAGGAGATCCGCAGGCTAAGGCGCGATAATCCGGATGCAAAATTGATCGTCACTGGCTGCGCCGCGCAGACCGAGCCTGAAACATTTGCTGAAATGGAAGAGGTCGACGTCGTCCTCGGGAATACCGAAAAGATGAACCCCGCCACCTGGGCGGGCATGGCGCCTGACCTGATCGGCAAGACCGAACCTGTGCAGGTCGACGATATCATGTCTGTGACGGAAACCGCCGGTCACCTGATCGACGGGTTCGGCGCCCGGTCCCGCGCCTATGTCCAGGTTCAGAACGGCTGCGATCACCGCTGCACCTTCTGCATTATCCCCTATGGCCGGGGCAATTCCCGCTCCGTCCCCGCAGGGGTGGTGGTGGACCAGATCAAGCGGCTGGTCGATAAGGGCTATAACGAGGTGGTGCTGACCGGGGTCGATCTGACCAGCTGGGGCGCGGACCTTCCGGCAAGCCCGAAACTGGGCGATTTGGTGATGCGGATCCTGAAACTGGTGCCCGACCTGCCGCGGCTGCGGATTTCATCGATCGACTCGATCGAGGTGGATGAAAGCCTGATGCAGGCCATCG
>JAWVXM010000089.1:0-9209 GCA_033723255.1 Thalassovita sp. | reverse complement strand
TCGCCAGCCCTATTCTCAAAGCCAAAGAGATACCCGCGACGGGCGCGGACCTATGACGGCCGGAACTAAGGCGCTGCACAGGGAAATGTGACCCTGACGGCAAAGCCGTTTTCCCGATCCAGAACGTCCAGCTGCCCGCCATGCCGCGTGGCAACGGCATCGGCGATGGACAGCCCCAGCCCGCTGCCCTTTCCCGGTTCCCCCTGGCCAAATCGCGCCAGGATCTTGGGGATTGCGCTGACCGGAACGCAGCACCCGTCATCCTCCACCGTCAGAACGCATTCCCGTTCGCGCCGGGCTAGGCTGACACCGATCCGGGAAAGACCGTCACCACCGTGAACGAACGCGTTATCGATCAAGTTGGTCAGCGCCTCGCACAGCATGACCTCGTCCCCCAGCACCCAAACCGCCCCCGGTTCGAGTTGCATGGTGACAACCACGCCATCCGCTCTCTGCCGGTTCTCGAAAGCCCCCGCGACGTCTCTCACGACCCGGTTCAGGTCCACCCTTTCAAGTTTCTCCACACCCGCCTCAGCCCGCGCGCGTTCCAAGGTCAGCAACCGTTCTGCCAGAGCGCTGGCTTCCACCGCCGCATCGGTAAGTTCCTGAGCCCGTTGGCGCGCAGATTTGAGATCCGGCGCAGACACGGTTGCCTCGGCAAGCGCCCTGAGGCCGGCGATCGGGTTACGCAGTTGGTGGGCCGCGTCGGATACAAAGTTGGTCTGCGCTTCGATCGTCGAGGAAACCTGTGCGAACAGATTGTTCAGGCGCCGGACAATGCCCACAGTTTCGACCGGCACCGCCCGCCGAATGGGGCTCAGATCTTCCGACGATCGCCGCGAAATGGCATCTTCAAGGTCCAGCAAAGGCTTCAGACCCAGCCGCACACCGAACCACACCAGAAGCGCCACCGCGAAAAGCAATGTCAGGATGATCGCCAGCGACCGCAGCGCCAGATGGGCGACAAAGGCGTTCCGTGCCGAAAGGTCCTGCCAAACCGTGATCGTGAACGTGCCGGACAGCCCTGAAATGCTCGCTTCGTCCTTCAGCCGCAGAACCCTGGCCGGTTCGCCCCGGTAAAGCGCATCGTAATATGCATAGACCTGGTCTTTCGGAAGCTTTCGGGATAGCGGGACCGGCGGCACCGCATATCCCGTCACCAATACGCCGTCCGGCGCGTAGACATGATAGCGAACCGGGCCGCCGGCCGTTTCCCCCAGCAACCGTTCCGTTTTCGCCGAAATCGCGTCACCTTCCGAAAGCGCGACATCCCGGGAAACCGCGAGAGCCGTGAACATGAGATTCCGGTCGAACAAATCCCGGGCTGTCTCTTGTGCCACCACAAGACGCCAGCCGCCAACAGCCGACGCAAGAATAATCAGCGGAATCAAGATGATCAGGAACAGCCGAAGACGAAGGGAATTGGTCACGACCGCTCTGCCAGTAAATACCCTATCCCGCGCCGCGCCCTGATGTCGTATCCGAACGAGGCGAGTTTCTTGCGCAACCGCGATACGATCACCTCTACCGCGCTTTCTTCCATATCGGCACCGGTACCGTAAAGCGCATCCAGCAGGGCTTGTTTCGAACTCACATTGCCATTGGCACGCAACAACGCTTCCAGAAGCGTCAGTTCGCGCCGCGGCAGATCCAGCACCGTTCCATTCACAGTGGCCTGTCGCGCGGTCTCGTCGAAGCTCAGTGTCTCGAAGGTAAGGGCGCTGGCGATGGCACGCGGCGCACGGCGCGAAATGGCGCGCAGCCGCGCCTCCAATTCGTCCATCTCGAATGGTTTCACAAGGTAATCGTCCGCGCCGGCATCAAGCCCCTGCACCCTGTCGAAGGTCTGATCGCGCGCGGTCAGCAACAGCACCGGCCGGTTGTCCCCGCGTGCCCGCATCGATTTCAGAATCGCCAACCCATCCATCCCGGGCAGGTTAATATCGAGGATCACCGCGTCGTTTTCGTCGCTTTTCAGGAATTCCATCGCGTCGCGCCCGTCATGCAGGATATCGGTCGCATGACCACGGTCCTGCAGCCGATAGGCGATGCCGTTAGCGACGCTGGTATTGTCCTCAACGATTGCAATCCGCATTTTACCGCACGTGATTTTTCCGACCCGTGATAGCTTCCCGCAAGGTTCGCAGCATAGCGTGCCGAAATCAAGCAGGGGTCCCTGCTGATATCATTGTCATGCGGCCACCGAGGCCCTGACAGTAAGGGAGGAAAATCATGACCATCAAATCCGCCGCACGCGCGGCTCTTTTTGCTGTATCCGGCGTTCTGGCCGCCAGTGCGGCCCAAGCGCTCGACCTGAGCGGCAAGACCGTCGAATTCGTCATCCCGTTCTCGGAATCGGGCGGATCGGCCAAATGGGCCAACTTCTATGCCCCGCTGATCAGTGAAGCGCTTCCGGGCAACCCGACCGTCGTGGTAAAATACATGCCCGGCGCCGGGTCGACCAAGGGCGCCAACTGGTTCCAGGAACAAACCTATGACGACACCCAGGGCACGGTGATTTTCGGCTCGTCCGGATCGACCCAGTTTCCGTACCTGCTGGGCGATCCGCGGGCAAAATACGAATATGGCGACTGGAACATCGTGCTCGCCTCGGGGACCGGCGGCGTCGCTTTCCTGCCGCCCGACATGGCATCCAAGCTGAACGGTCTCGACGCGTCGGAGCTGGCCGGTGAGGATTTCATCTGGGGATCGCAGGGCGCGACCCGGCTTGATCTGGTGCCGCTGCTGGCGTGGAAAATGCTGGGCATGAACGTGGAACCGGTCTTCGGCATCAAGGGGCGCGGCGACGGCCGGCTGATGTTCGAACGCGGCGAAGCCAATGTCGATTACCAGACCTCGTCGGCCTATCTGGCCAACGTCGTGCCGCTGGTAGAATCCGGCCAGGCGGTGCCTTGGATGACCTGGGGTGCGCTGGACGCGGACGGCAACATCGTGCGCGATCCGACCTTCCCCGACATTCCGTCCTTCAAGGAAGTCTGCGAAGCGACCCCGGCCTGCGAGACTTCGGGCGAAGCCTGGGAGGCCTGGAAGGCCTTCATGATCGCCGGTTTCCCGGCGCAGAAGATGATCTTCCTGCCCAAAGGTGCCAGCGAGGACGCCATCGCCACCTATACCGAGGCGCTGAACAAGGTGCTGGCGCGCGCCGATTTCCCGGAAATCTCGGCAAAGCGCCTTGGCGTCTATCCGCAAATGACCGGTGGTTCGGCGACCAAAACCCTGAAGCTGGGCACCCAGGTGCCGGCTGCGGCGAAGGAATATGTCGTGAACTGGCTGCAGGAAGATTACGGCGTTTCGCTGAAATAATCCGCGTGCAATCGAATACCCCGCCCCGGCGACATTCCGGGGCGGGCTGCCCTCAAGGACTGACCTCATGGACTTTCTCGCAACCGCGCTGCCCGCCCTGGGCGAGGCGTTCTCGCTGATCCTGCAACCTGCGCAAATCATGTACCTGGTTCTGGGGGTGCTGCTGGGCCTGTCGGTTGGCGTGTTCCCCGGGCTCGGGGGAATTGCCGGCCTGTCGCTGGTGCTGCCTTTCATGTTCGGCATGGACCCGGTTTCGGGTCTGGCGCTGATGGTCGGGCTTGTGGCGGTGGTCCCCACCTCGGATACCTTCGCAAGCGTCCTGATGGGTATTCCCGGATCCTCGGCCAGCCAGGCAACCGTGCTCGACGGTTTCCCCCTGGCCCGCAAGGGGCACGCGGCACGTGCCCTGTCCGCGGCTTTCGTATCGTCGCTGTTCGGCGGGTTGCTGGGCGCGACGGTTCTGACATTCTTCATCCTGATCGCCCGGCCTCTGGTGCTGGCCTTCGCGCTGCCTGAAATGCTGGCGATCACGATCCTCGGCCTGTCGATGGTCGCGATCCTCGCCGGGCGGGTCGCGCTGAAAGGGGTTGCCGCGGCCTGTCTCGGCCTGCTGATCGGCACCATCGGCGAAGCCAGCCATGGCGGATCTCTGCGCATGGCAACCTATGACATTCCTTACCTGATCGATGGCGTGAAGCTGGTGATCGTAGGCCTTGGCATCTTCGCCATTCCCGAAATCGTCAGCCTGCTGCGGCAGGACCAGTCGATCGCGCGCGACGCCAAGCTCGGCGCCGGTTGGATGCAGGGGCTGCGCGACTGGTGGGACAACATCTATCTGTCAATCCGCTGCTCGGTGATCGGCGTGATCGTGGGGGTGATCCCGGGCCTTGGCGGGTCGGTCGTCGACTGGATCGCCTATGGCCACACGGTGCAGTCGACCAAGGACAAATCGAATTTCGGTCGCGGCGAAATCCGCGGCGTGATCGGGCCGGAAAGTTCCAACAACGCCAAGGAAGGCGGCGGGCTGGTGCCCACCCTGATCTTCGGCATCCCCGGCTCGGGTTCCATGGCCGTGTTCATCGGCGGTCTTGCGCTGCTGGGATATGAGGCCGGCCCGCAGATGATCCAGAACAACCTCGACATCACCTATACCGTGGTGTGGTCGCTGGCGCTGGCCAACGTGGTGGGCGCGGGTCTGTGTATCCTGCTGTCTGGCGGCATCGCGCGGCTGACCACGATCCGTTTCGCCCTGCTGGCGCCGTTCCTGTTCATGATGATCGCCTTTGCCGCCTTCCAGTCGCGACAGTCGCTGGGCGATCTTGTCACCCTGTTCGCCATCGGCCTTCTGGGGATCTTCCTGCGCCGGTTCGATTGGTCGCGCCCGGCCTTCCTGATCGGGTTCGTGCTGTCGCGGCAGGCGGAAAACTTTTCTGCCAACGCGCAGCAGATCGCCAGCTTCAAGTTCCGCCGCGGGCTGGATCAGGGGCTGGAATATATCGCATCGCCCATCGTGCTGGCGATCCTGGCGATCACCATCGTGTCGGTGGTGGTTGGCATTCGCCAGGCCAAGCAGATCAATTCCGAGGGCGCGGTGGCAACGGGCGCCAAGCGCGGCCCTATCATCTTCCTGCTGGTGATCCTGGCCTATATGGTTACCGCCTTCATCAATGCCGCGATGATCGACCTGACTTCGGACAAGATCTTCCCGATGACGGTGGCAAGCGTCGGTATCGTCGCGCTGCTGGTGCTGCTCTATCAGATGATGACCGCGGGCGAGGATCACCACCTGTTTTCCGACCGTGAGGCGGGCGGTGACGATGCCGAAGCGGCGCATGGGCTGTGGGGCACCTTGGCGTGGTTCGCGGGCCTACTGATCCTGTCGTCTCTGTTCGGTTTCATCATTGCGCTGGCGCTGTTCATGCTGGCCTTCTTCCGAATGCGCGCCGGGCTGCCCTGGTCGCGGACCGTGCTGCTGTCTGCGGCGGGGATCGGCTTCATGTGCTTCATCGCCGGGACGCTGAACCGCGACTTCCCGCCGGGCCTGCTACAGGAGTTCGTTAAGCTGCCATGGCCGCTGACCTGACGCTGCTGTGCCTTCCCGGCGACGGGATCGGACCTGAAATCACGCGGGCGACTGCACGGGTCGTGCAGTCCGCCTGCGCGAAATCGGGAATGACCGTCGCCCTGCCGGAGGCCGAAATCGGATTTGCCGCGCTGGACGCGCAGGGGACGACGATCCCCGACACTGTCATCGATGCCGCCCGCAAGGCGGATGGCGTGATCCTGGGTCCTGTGTCCCACAACGCTTATCCGCCGGTGGCCGAAGGCGGGCTGAACCCGTCCGGCATGCTGCGCAAGGAATTGGAACTTTACGCCAATATCCGCCCGGCGCTGAGCCACAAGGCGGTACCGACCCCCACCGGGCACAAGGTGGACATGGTGGTGGTGCGCGAAAACCTTGAAGGGTTCTACGCCGACCGCAACATGCATCAAGGCCCCGGCGAATTTTCCCCGGTGCCGGGGCTGGCCATTGCCATCCGCCGGATAACCGAGGCGAATTCCCGCGCCATCGCCCGCGCCGGTCTGCGGATCGCGCAGGATCGGCCCGCCAAGCGCGTCGCGGTGATCCACAAGGCCAACGTGCTGCGGCTGAGCGACGGCATGTTCCTTGACGCCGTACGGGACGAGGCGCGCGCCTATCCCGATCTGGAAATCGAGGAAATCCTCGTCGATGCCGCCGCTGCCCTGATGGTACGCGACCCGTCGCGTTTCGACGTGGTGATCGCCACCAACATGTATGGCGACATCCTATCGGATCTCGCTTCGGAACTGGCGGGTGGACTGGGATTGGCGGCCTCGCTCAACCACGGCGATGCCCACGCGGTGGCGCAGGCCCAACACGGGTCGGCCCCCGATATCGCCGGGCAGGACATCGCCAACCCGGCATCGCTGATCGGATCGGCGGCGATGCTGCTGCGCCACCTGAACGACTCCGAGGCCGCGGCACGGATCGACGCCGCCCTCTCACTGGCGCTGGAAAGCGCCGACACCCGAACCAGGGATCTTGGCGGCAGGCTGGGGACCCGTGCCTTTGCCGACCACCTTTGCACATTGATCGAACAGGACGACTGATGCCACAGACACCCATTTCCTTCCACTTCATGCGCGGCGGCACCTCGCGCGGGCCCTACTTCAACGCGGCCGACTTGCCCGAGGACCGCGACACGCTGACCAGGATGCTGATCTCCGTGGTCGGCGCGGGCAACCCGCGCAACATCGACGGGCTTGGCGGGGGCAATGCCGTGACAACCAAGGTGGCGATGCTGTCGCCATCGAAGCGCGACGACGCCGATGTCGATTACTTCTTCGCCCAGGTGTCGGTCGAAGAGGAACTGGTCGATTTCGGGCCGACCTGTGGCAATATCCTTGTCGGGGTCGGCCCGGCGGCAGTCGAAATGGGGCTGGTTCCGGCGCAGGGCGCTGTCACCAAGGTGCGCATCCATGCCGTCAACACCGGTGCGCTGATTGAAGCCGAGGTGCAGACACCGGGCGGCGTGGTCGAGTATGCCGGCGACGTGACCATCGACGGGGTGCCGGGCACGGCAGCCCCCGTGGGGCTGAACTTCATGGAGGTGGTGGGGTCGCGCACCGGCGCGATGTTCCCCACCGGCAATCCGCGCGACACCATCGACGGGGTCGAGGTGTCCTGCGTCGATGTCGCCATGCCGATGATGATCGCACGTGCGACAGATTTCGGCATCACCGGCTACGAAACCCAGGACGAACTGGATGCCATGCCGGAGCTGTTCGAAAAGATGGAAGCGTTGCGCCTTCGCGCGGGCCACCTGATGGGGATGGGCGATGTCAGAAAGTCAGTCACCCCGAAACTGGGTCTGATCGCGCCGGCGCGGGGGGGCGGCCATTTCTCGGTCCGCTACTTCATGCCCTGGACCACCCACCCGACCGTTGCCGTGACCGGGTCGCAATGCCTTGCCGCCTGCGCGCTGGCCCCGGGAACCGTCGCCGAAGGCATGGTGAAACCGGTGGATCCCTCGCCCGCCACCATGGTGATCGAACATCCGATGGGCGAAATGGAGGTGCGGGTGAATTATTCCAACGACGGTGGTTTCACCTTCCATTCCGCGGGCGTCGTCCGCACCGCGCGGCTGATCGCGCGAGGCGAGGTTCTGGTACCGGAGGGCATCCTGTGACCGACACGCATGTTTTCGACATCCTTGCGCGCGCCGTCGCTCAGGAAGGCAGTGACACCTGTTTCGCCCTGATGGGCGACGCCAACATGAATTTTGCGACGCGGCTTGGCGAAAACGGTTGCCGGATGATCTATGTCCGCCACGAACACTGCGCGGCGGCGGCGGCCATGGCATGGGCCCGCAAGACCGGCGAGGTCGGGCTTGCCACCGTCACCTGCGGCCCGGGCCTGACCCAGTTGATGACGGCGCTGCCTGCGGCCGTGCGGGCGCACCTGCCGCTGGTGGTGATTGCCGGCGAAGCCCCGCTGAAATCCGGCTGGTACAACCAAGGCATCGACCAAGCGCCCTTTGTCACCGCCACAGGCGCGGCCTATCATTCGCTGCATCACGTCGAACGGATGCCGGTTGCGATCCGCGACGCTTTCCTGCAGGCGCGGCGGGAAAAGCGCCCGGTGGTGGTGGGCATTCCCTTCGACCTGCAGAACAAGACGTGGACCGGATCCGTGGACCTGCCGGTGCCGTCGCATGAACTTCTGCCCCGTCCGGCCCCGATGCCGCCCGCGCCGCAAGACCTGGACGCGGCGGTGAAGCTGGTGGATCAGGCTGAACGGGTAGTGATCCTCGCCGGTCTGGGCGCGAGCGATCCCAAGGCCGTCGCGGCTTGCAGGGCGCTGGCAGAAAGAACTGGCGGATTGCTGGCCACGACCCTGCCTGCCCGGGGGTTGTTCCATGACGATCCGTTCTCGATCGGTATCGCGGGCGGCATGGCATCCGGTATCGGCAAGGAACTGTTGGGCCAGTCCGACCTCGTGATCGCGGTGGGCTGTTCACTGGCATACCACGCCGGTGGCGGCGGTCAGCTCTGGCCCAAGGCCGAGATGCTGCAGATCGACCTTGACCCGGTCGCCGTCGCACAGGGCCAAGAGGTGGCCCGCCACCATATGCGGGCGGATGCCGAACAGGGCATCCTGGCACTGCGCGATGCCGTCGATGGCCGCGCGCGCCACTGGCGCAGCGACGAAGTGGCCGAACGCATCCGCACAACGCCCGCTGACAGCGCACCCTTCGATATCGATCCGGGGCTCTTGGACCCGCGCGATGTCGTTTCGGCGCTCGAATCCGCGGTGCCCGCCGACTGGGAACATGTCAGTTCCTCGGGCCACTGTTCGTGGTTCTTCAACCAGATGCCGTCGCGCCCCTATGACCGGTTCCTGACGATCCGCGAATTCGGCGCCATCGGCAACGGCACCTCTTTCGCCATGGGCGTGGCCTGCGCACGCCCCGACAACAAGGTGGTGCTGTTCGATGGCGACGGCAGTTTCCTGATGCATGTGCAGGAACTGGAAACCATGAAGCGGCACGGCATGGATATCCTGATCGTGGTGATGAATGATGGCGCCTACGGGTCGGAAATTCACAAGCTGCGCGCCGAGGGGATAAGCGATGCAGGCGCCGTGTTCGGATATCCCGACCTGGCGGCGGTGGCCAAGGGGTTCGGGCTGACCGGGCACAAGGTGACCGACCTGTCTTCCCTGCCGGAGCTGGTAGGTGCCTATGCGTCCCGGGGAGGCGTGGAAGTCTGGGATTTCCAAGTCAGCGACAAGGTGACTTCGCCGGTGGTGCGCCGTTGAAGGGAAAGCTTGCAGTCGGGGCACAAGCTGATGCAGTGACGCC
>JAWVXM010000088.1:0-9286 GCA_033723255.1 Thalassovita sp. | reverse complement strand
GGCCGGGAGTGAGGGGCCCGCCCGTTCGGGCGGGTCTTGGGGCTCAGCCCCCTCGCGGCGAGCCGCGCCACCCCGGGATATTTGTGAAAAGAAGAAGCCGGCAGCCCTCGGAGACCCCAGCCACCGCGAAGGTGGCCATGCCGGAATGGCAGGCGACGGCGCCCTGCAGCACGCCGATGGCCAGCGCCGCGCCCGAGCCTTCGCCCAGCCGCAGGCCGAGCGACAGCAGCGGGTCCTTGTTCAGTTCCTTGAGAAGCTTGGCATGGGCGGCTTCGGCGCTGACATGACCGGCGATGCAATGGTCGAGAGCGCCGGGCACAGCGGCGTCGAGGCAGGCGGCCGCGGCGCAGCAGATGAACCCGTCGAGGATCACCGGGATGCGCAGCGCGCGCGCGCGCGCGATGGCCCCGGCGATGGCGGCCAGTTCACGCCCGCCGAGCCGGCGCAGAACCTCGATCCCGTCGCCCTTGCCGCCGTGCAGGGCAACCGCTTCGGCCACCACGCGGGTCTTGTTGGCCAGTCCCGCATCGTCAACGCCGGTGCCGCGACCGGTCCAGTCGCCGGCATCGCCGCCGTATAGCGCATGCGCGATGGCAGCGGCGGCGGTGGTATTGCCGATGCCCATTTCGCCGGAGACCAGCAGGTCAGCGGTTTCATCCACCGCGTTCCAGCCGGTTTGCAGCGCCGCGATGAGGTCTGCTTCGCTCATCGCCGGGCTTTCGGTGAAATCGGCTGTGGGGGTGTCGAGCGACAGCGCATGCACATCCATCGAGGCGCCGAAGGCTTTCGACAGCTGGTTGATCGCCGCGCCGCCATGTTGAAAGTTCAGCACCATCTGTTCGGTCACTTCGGCCGGGAAGGCCGACACGCCCTGCGCCGTCACACCGTGATTGCCGGCAAAGACCACAACCTGCGGCGCCGCAACCGCCGGGCGCGGATTGCCGCGCCAGCCGGCATACCAGATCGCCAGATCCTCGAGCCGCCCAAGCGCGCCCGGCGGCTTGGTCAGCTGGCCGTTGCGGGCCTCGGCCTGCTTGCGGGCCTCCTGATCGGCGGCGGGCGCCTGCGCCAGCAGCGCGCGGAAATCGTCCAGGGTGGCGAAGGCTTGGGTCATGGTCTGTCCTTTTTCCTTTGTTGCCTGCCTGTTTATCCCAATGCTATCGGGGAGCAAGGATTAGATTGGACCCATTCGATGCGCGAAAACGACACGCTGAGCGACGCCATGCGCGATACCGCCGTGGCGGTCGGGTTACTGACACGGCTGCCGCTGCCGCTGCCCGACGCGGCTTATGCGCGCGGCGCGCGGGCGGCCTGGGCCTATCCGCTGGCCGGGCTTGTGGTGGGGGGTATCGCCGCGCTGCTGGCCGGGGTCGCGTTCGGCTTCGGTCTGGCCCCGGGGGGCGCGGCGTTTCTGGTGCTGCTGAGCGCGGTGATGGTGACCGGCGCGATGCATGAAGACGGGCTGGCCGACATGGCCGACGGGTTCTGGGGCGGCTGGGGCCGCGACCGGCGGCTGCAGATCATGAAGGACAGCCATATCGGCAGCTACGGGGTGATCGCGCTGGTGCTGTCGCTGCTGGCGCGCTGGTGGGGCCTGTCGGTGCTGCTGGGGCAGGACGGCGGGCTGTGGGCGCTGGTGGCCGTGGCGGTGCTGTCCCGGGCGGGAATGCCGGTTCTGATGGCTTGGCTGCCCAATGCGCGCGATACCGGTCTGTCGAAAGCGCAGGGACGGCCATCGGCGCGGGTGGCGGCTATCGGCTGCGGCTTGGCGTTGGTTATCGCAATGACCTGCCTTGGCGGCGGAGCAATCGGGCTGGCGGTTCTGGCGGCGCTGGCGGTGGCTGGGGTCGGACTGTTGGCCAAGGCCAAGATCGGCGGGCAGACCGGGGATGTGTTGGGGGCCAGCCAGCAGGTTTGCGAAGTGGTGTTGTTGCTGGCGCTGAGCGCTTGAAACGAAATGCTCCTACTGATGGTGCCGGGGCTACAACAGGTATGAAAATGCCAGGCTGTAGATGGAAAAAGAACCGAACAGATAGAAGACGAAAACGTCTGCACATGCGAACAGAAAGAACAGCAGGCTGAAGAAGGATCTGTTCTGCGGATAGCCATTGAACCACAGCAAGGCGATGACTTTCAGGGAAAACAGAGGGTAGATCAGGTTGATCCCGTTTACCGACAAGGGAGAAATCGCCCAAACGAGGAAAGACACCAAGAAGTTCACCATCTGGAAAATGAAAAACTCTCTTGCCTGTTTTGAAAACAACGCTCTCACCCCTGCTCAATTCCATTGATCGATCTCATGCGCCAACCGCCCCGCAAGCCACAGATATCAGATGAAAGCAGTGCGGGTTGCAGCGAAAGGCTTTGGCCTCGATTTCCGTCGTGACCGTCTTTGAAGCAGACTGAAACAGGCGCCGCAACATCAATTCGGCAACCTTCCCCCCTGCTTACAGCCAGCCAAAGAAAAAGCCGCGCTCCCGAAGGAACGCGGCCTTGCTGTTTCCAGTTCCCGGGCGCTTACGCGGCGCGCGAAACCAAGACGTCATCCACCTTCTTGGCGGCGGCGACCTCATCCCCGCCGGACACGGCGGCGACTTCGCGGGTCAGCCGTTCCAGCGCCGCTTCGTAAAGCTGACGCTCGGAATAGCTCTGTTCGCGCTGATCGTCGGTGCGATGCAGGTCACGCACCACTTCGGCGATGGCGATCAGGTCGCCCGAGTTGATCTTCTGTTCGTATTCCTGGGCCCGGCGGGACCACATGGCGCGCTTCACCTTGGCCTTGCCCTTCAGGGTCTTCATCGCCTGGCTCACCACGTCGGGCGACGACAGCGAACGCATGCCGATTTCGGTGGCCTTGTTGGTCGGCACCCGCAGGGTCATCTTGTCTTTTTCAAAGGAGATCACGAAAAGTTCCAGCGAGATGCCAGCGATTTCCTGTTCCTCGATCGACACGATCTGGCCCACGCCATGTGCCGGGTACACCACGTAATCATTCGGGCTGAATTCAGATTTCTTCGTTTTGCTCATGCAATCCTTCCTTGCAAGGACGCCTGAACCGGAGCGACAAAAAGCTTGGCGAGGTATCGAGATACGCTCGTCAAACAGGGAAATCGCGCAAAACACACCATGCACGGGCTTAGGCGCGAGCAGATGAAGGTCAGGCTGTCTTCGTCATGTAGTTGTCATATACCACAAAAAAGGCCTTTTCGGAAGCACCCGGACAGGATGAACTCGCGAATCCGGGGGAGAATCGGCCCGGATTCGGCATTTTTTGAAGAAAGGACAGGGTTTCGGACCCGAATCGGGCGAATCACCCGGATCAGCTGCCCTCGCCGGGTTTTTCCGAGAAATACTTGTTCACCTTGTCCGGTTCGCCGTCGCGTTCCTCGTAGCCCGGCAGCGGGTCTTTCTTTTCGATGATGACCGGCCAGAGTTCGGAATATTTGCGGTTGAACTCGACCCATTTTTCCATTTCCGGCTCGGTATCCGGGCGGATCGCGTCGGCGGGGCATTCCGGTTCGCAGACGCCGCAATCGATGCATTCATCCGGGTGGATCACCAGCATGTTTTCGCCTTCATAGAAGCAATCCACCGGGCATACTTCCACGCAGTCGGTGTATTTGCAGGCGATGCAGTTATCGATCACGACGTAAGTCATAGCAGTCTCTCATCCTTACAACTTGCCGAAGGAGTTAAATCAGCGCCCCGGATCATTCAAGCTCCCGCGAACGATCCAGGTCGATCATTCGTCTTTCCCGCTTCGTGGGACGCCCTTTGCCTTCGTAGCGCGGCGCGCGCGGAACGGCGTCCTTCGGTTCGCTCAGATCGGTGTACAGCATTTGCGCCTCGGGGGCGGGCCCGCGCCGTTCGCCAAGCGCCTCAATGCGGATCACCCGCACATCGCGCCCCTGCGGAAAGGTCAGCACATCGCCGATGCCGACGCCCTGTGCCGGTTTCGACGCCTTGGTGCTGTTGACCCGCACGTGACCGCCGGACACCACCTTGGCGGCAAGGCCGCGCGTCTTGAAGAAACGCGCGTACCACAGCCACTTATCGAGTCTCAGCTTCGGCTTCGGTTCGCTCACGCGACCTCCTCGCCCGGGATTTACCGGGACTCAGGACTTGTCCTTCAGCCCCATCAGCGCCGCCGCGAACGGATTGTCGGGGTCGATCGGCTTGTCCTTCTTGGGCGGCCGCGCCTCGAAGCTTTTCGCGCCTTTGGGTCCGCGCCCCTTGCCATCGCGACGGGGCTTGCCCTTGCCGCGCGGTTTCTTGTCGCCGCCACGAGCCTGGCCCTGATCCTGCTGACCACGGCCCTTGCCGCGAGTGCGGTTACCCTGCGCGCGACGGCCCCAGGTGAAGGTATAGAAAACCTCGATCTCGGGCGCGGTTTCAGCCTGCGATTCGCCTGCTTCGGCAGCGGCGGCTTCCGGTTCGGCGGTGGCTTCGGCTGTAGCGGGTTGTTCCGCCTGCGGGGTTTCTTCGCCCGCCGGGGCCTCTGCCTCGGCCTCCGCAGCGGTGGCTTCTTCGGTCGCGACCGGCTTCACCTTTTCACGTTCGCCCTTCTCGGCGTTATAGCCCAGCCCCTGCATCAGGTCGGCGAACTGTTCCAGCGTCATGCCGGTGATCGACAGCATGTCGGGCTTGGCTTCGAACCCGCCTCGGCTGTCTTCAACGCGCAGCAGATCGGCCAGCCGTTCCAGCATGTCGATGCGGATCGCCCGTTCCCCGGCGGCGCGGTAGCCCGCCATGGTGTGATAGCTCTTGGGCGCGTCCGTATCGGACGGCACCGTCACCAGCCCCGGCGGCGGTGCTTCGGGGAATTCGTCCAGCCCCTGCGCCAGCGACCACAGTACCAGACGCAGACGGGTCGGCGCCGGCTTCAGCAGCAGCGGCATGAAGATGGTGAACTGGCCAAAACGGATGCCATGCTTGCGCAGCGCGCCGCGGGCTTCCTGATCCAGCGCCTTGACCTCGTCGGCGACCTGGCCGCGCGGGATGATACCAAGGTTTTCGACCATGCGGAAGGCAAAGCCACGCGCCAGCCCGGTCAGCTCCTCGTCACGGCCCAGCGCCAGCAGTGGTTCGAACAGCGCCGCGATCTTGCGGTCGATAAAATGCTGCAGACGGCGCTGCACCTTCTGGGCAACCTCGGCACCGGCTTCGTCATCGACGAAGGCCTCGACCTGGGGTTTGAGCGGATCGGCACCGGCGACCAGCTTGCCCACCGCTTCGGTGCCCCACATCAGGCCACCCTGTTCGGTGAAATCGATTTCGGTGTCGGGCGCGTTGTAGAACCGGTCTGCGCGCAGGTTGAAATGCGGCGCCAGCGCCTGCAGGCTGGCCTGACGCAAGGTCTTGGCTTCCTGTCCTGTCGCGTCCTTGTCCTGACGGAAACGGAACCCTTCCAAACGACCGACGAATTCGCCTTCGACGGTCACTTCACCCTGTTCATTCACTTCGGCCAAAAGGGCCTCCTTCTGCTTGAGCCGGCGCAACAACACGGATGTGCGCCGGTCCACAAATCTTTGAGTCAGCCGCTCATGCAGAGCATCCGACAACCTGTCTTCTACCGCGCGCGTTTCGCCGCGCCAATGACTTTCGTCATCAACCCAGCCCGATCTTTGCGCGACATATGTCCACGTACGGATAAATGCGAGACGTTTCGACAAAGTGTCAATGTCACCGTCGGTTCTATCTATCCGCTGTATCCTTTTCGCCAGCCAATCGCTCGGAACCCGGCCGTTTTCGTGCAGGAAGGCGAAGATATCTTCCAGCAGTGCGGCATGTTCGGAATGGCTGATGCCGCGGAAATCGGGAATCCGGCAGACATCCCAGAGCAGTTTCACCGACGGCCCGTCGCCGGCCCGCGCCCGCACCTCTGCCACTTGGTTCAGCGCCTTGAGCGCCAGTAGGTCATCCGCATCTCGCGATTTCATCAGCAATTGGTGCTCGGGCGGCTTTTCCAGCGACCGGATCAGCGCGTCGATCGATCCGAATTGCAGCGCCGCGTTGCGCCAGTTCAGCTTGCGGATGGGGGCGAAACGGTGATCCATGATCGCGGCGGCCACTTCATCGTCCAGAAGCCCCGCTTCGCCGGTCACCCCGAAAGTGCCGTCGGCCATACCGCGCCCTGCCCGGCCGGCGATCTGGGCCAGTTCGTTCGGCATCAGCATCCGCATCCGCCGCCCGTCGAATTTCATCAGCGATGAAAAGGCGACATGGTTAATGTCCAGATTCAGCCCCATGCCGATCGCATCGGTGGCCACGAGGTAATCGACATCGCCGTTCTGATAGAGTTCGACCTGCGCGTTGCGGGTACGCGGGGAAAGCGCGCCCATGACAACGGCCGCCCCGCCCTTTTGCCGGCGCAGCAATTCGGCGATGGCATAGACGTCGTCGACCGAGAAGCCCACGATGGCGCTGCGCGGCTTCATCCGGCTGGTTTTCCGCGACCCGGTATAGATCAGGTCGGACATCCGGTCGCGGCGCATGAATTCGACGCCGGGGACCAGCTGCGCGATCGGGCCGCGCATCGAATCCGATCCGAGGAACAGGGTTTCGTGCAGCCCGCGCGCCCGCAGCAGCCGGTCGGTGAAGACATGGCCGCGTTCGGGATCGGCGCAAAGCTGGATTTCGTCGACGGCGAGGAAATCGCAGCCCATGCCTTCGGGCATTGCCTCGACCGTGCAGACCCAGTACCGGCTGCGGTCGGGCACGATGCGTTCCTCGCCGGTAACCAGCGCCACCACGGACGGGCCGCGCAGTTCGACGATCTTGTCGTATACTTCACGCGCAAGCAGCCGCAGCGGCAAGCCGATCACTCCGGTGCGGTGCCCCAGCATACGTTCGATGGCATAGGTTGTTTTTCCGGTATTGGTCGGTCCGAGAACCGCCGCAATCCGGGCCTGATGGGCCATAGGCCGTTTCCCTGACTTATAAGGTGCGTCCCTGCACCTGGGTTTCGAGGCGTTTCAATGCGTCCGCGGCTTCGTCGTAATGCGGGTCAATCTGCAGCACAAGCTCATAGGCGCGATAGGCCAGTTCGAATCTCTCCAGCTGTTCCAGGATCACCGCGAGGCCGAACAGGGCCTCGTAATGATTCGGGTTGAGCGTCAGCGCCTGTTCCAGATCCGCCATCGCCAGCCCATAACGTTCCATCTGGAACCAGGCGCTGGCGCGCTGATGCCAGCCTTCGGCGAAATCGGGCGCGTGATCGGTCAGCGCGGTCAGGTGCTCGATGGCCAGATCGAAATCGCCCCGTTCCATCGCGTCGCGGCCGCGCCGGAGCAGCAGGTCCATCGCGGCAGAACCCGATTTATCCCATTCCATCTTGATCTGCCGGTCGATCCGCTGCGCCTCGGCCGGGTCGGCGTGCCGCAGCCGTTCCAGCAATGCCTCCATCCCGTTCGCATCGGCCTGCTGGGCCTGAACGGGTAGGGAAAACATGACTAGCGCGGCGATTGCCGCGACGATAGGCTTTGGTCTGATCGAAACTGCGCTCATAATGGCATCTAATTTAGTTCGTCACAGGGGAAAAAACAGACCCTGCTGATCATAACCTGGGAAAGATCACATATGAGCGACAAGATTGCAGCGGCACTGGAAGCTTTGAAGGACAAGCTGGGCGGCGCAGAATTCGACGGTTCGGTGAAATTCGTGATCGAAGGCGAAGGCGCGATCGTGGTCGATGCCGGCGGCGCGCGCCTGAGCGACGAAGACACCGACGTGACCCTGACCGCAGATGCCGACACGTTCGAAGCGATGATGCGCGGCGATCTCAATCCCACCTCCGCCTTCATGAGCGGCAGACTCGCTTTGGATGGTGACATGGGGACGGCGATGAAATTGGGGGCTGTCCTGAGCTGATTGTTCAGGGTTACGTTTATTTGATGCAAACCGCGCCATTTTTTTGCGGACTGTATCCAGGATTTCCTGCCCGGACGGGCCTGTTGGGCGCGCACGTCGGACGATGTGCGGATCCGGGTCGGGATCTGGAACGAACGCGCGCAGAAAGGCACCGTCCTGCTGCTCCCCGGGCGCACCGAATACGTGGAAAAATACGCCCATACCGCGCAGGACCTGGCCAGGGGCGGTTACGCCACGCTGACGGTGGATTGGCGCGGACAGGGCCTGTCCGACCGGTTGCTCGGCGATCCGATGATCGGCCATGTCGGCGCCTTCGCCGATTACCAGCGCGACGTGCGGGCGATGATGGCCGCCGCGCGCCAGATGGACCTGCCCCGGCCGTGGTTCCTGCTGGCCCATTCGATGGGCGGCTGCATCGGTTTGCGGGCGATGCATGAAGGCCTGCCGGTGGCGGGCGCGATATTCACCGGCCCGATGTGGGGCATCCAGATGGGCGCCGCGGCTCGCCCCGCCGCCTGGGCGGTGAGCTGGGCCAGCCGTTACCTCGGCATGTCCGAGAAACTGTCCCCCGGCACGCGGGCAGAAGCCTATGTCAGCATAGCGCCCTTCGAGGACAACACGCTGACCACCGATCCGGGCATGTACGGGCTTATGCAGGATCAGCTCAACCTCCGCCCCGAGCTGTCTCTTGGCGGGCCGAGCCTGAACTGGCTGCACGAGGCGCTGGCGGAATCGCTTGCGCTATCGCGGCTGCCCGCCCCTGCCCTGCCCTGCCTGACCTATCTGGGCGGCCATGAACGCGTCGTCGATCCGCAACGCGTTCGCGCCCTGATGCTGGCCTGGCCCGGCGGCAAGCTCGAAGAAGTCCCCGGCGCCGAACATGAAATCCTGATGGAGACGCCATCGATCCGGCAACGGACCGCTGCGGAAATCCTGGATTTCTTCGATGCCACCGGCGCCGGCAAAGCGCCCTTCGGCGCCCCCGTTTCTGCCACCGATCAGATCCTGCGATCGGCCTGACACCGGGGCAACGCCCGCTGCCGCACCATACCGTTCCGGCTGCGGCGATGCCTGCGCATGCGCCCCTTGAGGCCCCGGCCCGCACGGCCTATGTCTGGTGCCAACATGATCAAGAGGTGACCCAGATGTTCCAGCTTCCCTTCCCCGTCTATGACGCCAATGCCGGTTCCGGCGCCAAGGATCTGGGCGATCTGCCCGAATGGGACCTGAGCGACCTGTACAGCTCGGAAGACGCGCCGGAACTGAAGGCCGATCTCGACTGGCTGGAAGCAGAATGCGCCGCCTTCGCCGCCGACTACGAAGGCAAGCTGGCCGATCTGGATGCCGCAGGCCTGCTGGAATGCGTGCAGCGCAACGAAAAGATTTCCACCAAGGCGGGCCGGGTGATGTCCTTTGC
>JAWVXM010000087.1:0-9413 GCA_033723255.1 Thalassovita sp. | reverse complement strand
GTTTCAATCTTGTCGGGGAAGTTCACCGGGTCGTCCTGTTTGACCAGGGTGATCTTGTCGCTGTTTTCGGCCATGCGGTAGAAGGCGGGGCCGTGTTTCGAAGCGAAGCCTTCCAGCCGGTCGAGCGCGCCTTCTTCTTCGAACACATGCGCCAGCAGCGACATCGTGTTGGTGGCGGTGAAGCAGCCGGCGCAGCCGCAGGCGGTTTCCTTATTGGCGTCCGTGTGCGGCGCGCTGTCGGTACCCAGGAAGAAGCGGGCATCGCCGCTGGTCGCCGCGGCCCGCAGCGCCAGGCGGTGGGTTTCGCGCTTGGCCACCGGCAGGCAGTAGTAATGCGGCTTGATACCGCCGACCAGTATATGGTTGCGGTTGATGATCAGGTGATGGGTGGTGATGGTGCCGCCCAGGTCCTTGTCATCGGAGCGCACGTAATCGGTGCCGTCCTTGGTGGTGATATGTTCCATCACCACCCGCAGCCCCGGGGTGGCACGACGCACCGGGTCCAGCACCCGGTCGATGAACACCGCCTCGCGGTCGAAGATGTCGATGTCACTATCGGTCACCTCGCCGTGGACGCAGAGCGTCAACCCGATCTCGGCCATCTTTTCCAGCGCCCCGCGCACCTTGTCGAAATCGCGCACGCCGCTGGCCGAATTGGTGGTGGCACCCGCCGGGTAAAGCTTCACCGCCTTGATCAGCCCGCTGGCATGGGCGGCGGCGACATCTTCGGGATCGGTGTCCTCGGTCAGGTAGAGCGTCATAAGCGGCTCAAACGCCATGCCTTCGGGCAGAGCTTTCAGGATCCGGTCGCGATAGGCGCTGGCATGGGCGCCGGTCACCACCGGGGGGACCAGGTTCGGCATGATGATTGCGCGGGCGAAATCGCGGGCGGTTTCGGGCAGCACGGCTTGCAGCATCGCGCCGTCGCGCAGGTGCAGGTGCCAGTCATCGGGGCGGGTCAGGGTGATCGAGGTGCTCATGCACACGCGATTACACAATCGCGCCGCGTCACGCCAGTGCCCAAAGCGAAATTCAGTCGCGTTTCGGCGGGATCCGGATCGTGCCTTCGGTCGCGGCTTTTTCCAGCGCGTCGAGCCGGCGCTTGATCCGGGGTGCATTCATCCGCTCCACCACGTTGCGGCAGATCATCGCCGACAGCCAGGGGCGGTCGGCCACGTCCATCCGCGCGATCAGCCCGCGCAGATAGGGGGGATGGTCGCGGCGCGCGCGGAAAAGCCTGGCAAAAAGCCTTGCGTTCAGTTGATCCTCGCCCGCCGCCTGCAGGATCGGAAACAGGATTTCCATCGCGATCAGTTCCGATTGCAGCGCATCACCCATATTGGGCATGCGCAGCTTGGTCACGTTAGAACGGGTGAACAGCGCCGCATGCATCGCGTCGAGATCTTCGCGCGGGTCGTAGAACACGAACGCCTTCGCGGCCGCGTCCAGCATGTCCGGCGCATATCCGAACCGGTCGGTGAAACAGGTGCGGCGCATCTCTATGAACCGGTCATCCCATTCCGTCACCCGCGGGTCGAGCGTGGCCTGCGGTTGCACCGCCACCACCGTGGCACCGGGCGCGGCCACCGAAAAGGCGGCCGCGGCATATCCGCAGGGTCCCGCGCCATAGAACACGACCTTGTCGAAGTCCTCAAAGAACCCATCGTCGATCAGCCGGTCGAAAAAGCCGTAAATGTTGGTGTCTCGGAACCATGTGTCGCCATCCGACACGATGGCGAGATGCGACCAACCAAGCGCACGGGCGAAATCCCAGCCCATCGGCTGGGCGGTTTCGGACAGGGCCTGGATGCCCTGGATGGATTCGAAGCTGACCAGGAGGGTCGGTTCTTCATCTACGAAACCGGCTGCGTGCCGGGCGCCCAGCGGTTGGAAGAACCCCGTTTCCTCAGTGACGGCCATGAACTTCTTCAGCCATTCCGCTTTTTTCAGCCCCTTGAGGGGGATGTCCAACGGGTCAGGGGTGTCCAGCATTCTACTCTTCCTCAACATCTCCGCGCCGGTGAGGACAGCACGGGGTATTTTCATCCCAGGCTAGGCGGGCTTTGAGGCGAAAATGCGGAAAATCCGGGGGGAGTTCTTGGCTGAGAGACCGGGCGGTGCGGCTACTTCGCCTTATCCTGCCGCCCGAGATTGGCGTAATGGGTCAGGAACCGCGATGCATTCTGGCTCAGCGGGCGCGACGGCGGCGTTGTCAGCAGCCGCCCGAACAGCGCGCGGAAGGGTTCGAGCCGCATCAGCTCATCGAACCGCTTTTGGCGCCAGGCCACCGCATCCGCGTGAAGCTGTGCCAGCACCGGATCGGATTTCAGCCGCGCCAGTTCGTCCTGCATCGGGTCTGACAGGGCGCGGATCGATGTGTCCTCGTCGCTGTTGAAATTCCGTTCGACCCAGTAATCCAGGTCCAGCATGTGATCGGAATGCACCGCGCGGCCCCTGTCGGCCTTGAGCACATAGCTTTCCATCGCGCCAAGCGGGTAATGGTTCAGCTGCGCCAGGGCATAGTTCGACCGGCCGTAATTGGAAAAGATCCGGGTTCTGGCGAATTTGTCATCCAGCCGCCGGCCTTCACCGTCGAACCAGCGCGCGTCGTCCACCCTGTCGGGATCGGGCTGACGGGGACGGTGAACGCCCAGTTTCCCGTAGGTGCGGTCATTGCGATAAAGGGTCTTGAACATCGCAGCGCGCCAGGGCCAGTGCAGTACCACAGGCGCGGCCTTGGTGAAGGTTTCGGTGACGGGGCGGTCCTCAAAGCGGACCTGCCCGGCATTGCCGAATAACCGCCAGGTCAGGGTGATCGCCGTTGCTTCGGGCAGGGCGGAAAGCAGCCCCGGCACGGTATGATCGCCGGTGTGGATATTGACGAATTCGTCGACATCCAGCGTCATCATCCAATCGGCACCCGTCAGCTTCGGGTGCTTTTCGGCCAGCTTGTAGGCGGTGAACTGCACGCCGCCCTTGCCATAGGGACCATCGTTGCGGACATGGGTGACCAGCCCTGTTTCGTCCAGACGGTCCAGCATCGTGTCGGTGCCGTCCTGGCAATCGTTGGAAAAGATCAGGAAATCGGTGAACCCCGCCGCACGGTGATGGGCCAGCCATTCCAGCAGGAAGGCGGCTTCGTTGCGAACGGTGAGGATGGCGAGGATGTTCAATGGACTGTTCCCGGGGTTTTCCAGCCGCGAATGTCCCAGCCCGTTTCGGCACGCGGCGCAGATATGATTGCACCCATTTTCACCACCCCCTGCGGAAGGTGACGACCTTGCCCGAGGACGCCTTGGGGAAATAGGTCAGGCCCGCCTTTTGCATCGTGTCGAATATGGCCTGTACGCCTTGCTGCCCGATCCATTGCGGATGCAGTTCGACGATCGCCGCGCGCAGCCCGGACCAGTCGCCGGCGGGCAGCACATCGGCTTCGGCCCCTTCGATGTCGCAGACCAGAATATCGGGTTTCAGCTCATTCAGCAAAGGCCCGATGGCGTGCTGTTCGATGCGCACCTCGTCGACGATCCCGCCCGGATTTGGGTCGGGGTCCATCGATGAGGCAAGGAAGTTCTGGCGAACGTAGAACGGCACCGGATCGCCGCCTTTGGGCGTCAGCAGCGCGTTGCGAAGCTCCACGTTCTGCGCGTCATTGGCTGCGTGCACCGACTGGATATAGGGGATCAGCTGGGGATTGGCTTCGTAGCAGACCACGCGCCGCACCTGCTTTTTCACCGACAGAAGCGTCGACATGTAACCGATGCCACCGCCCAGTTCCAACACCGTGTCGCCGGCTTGCACCACGCGCATCGCCGCATCGCATTCCCTGTCTTCGTAACGTCCCTCGCGCAGCGCGCCGCGCACTTGTCCGGTGGTGAGCTGCGGGTGTTTGGGAATTTTCAGTCCGCGCGACTTGATGAAAGGCGAACGCTTGGCGGTCTCGGATCCGGTCATGTCAGCTTTCCATATCCAGCGCGAGCGCATAGGCGACGCGTTCCGTTTCATCCAGCTTGACGGTCAGAGCCCGCTGATACAGGTCTTCGAATTCCGGCATGGCATGCAGTTCGGCGGCCTTGGCCTGATGCCATGCGAATCCCTTTTCGTGCCAGTGCCGCAGCGTGTCGTCGGCCATCAGCCGGTCGTATTCTGCCCGCAGGCGAGGCAGGTTGCGCTGAATGGTGACATCCTTGAAATCGGACCAATCCATCCGGATCCAGTAATTCAGCCCGATCGAGCGGTCGACGTGCAACGCCCGGCCGCGCTGGCGTTTGACAAGGTAGCTTTCCGCCGAACGCAACGCGTAGTGGTTCAGCTGGATCAGGTCGTAACCGATTGATTTCTTGGAATTGCGCCAACCCTTGTCGGCGGCTTCGCCTGTCATGTCCTGCCCCGACCCGTTGACCCATTTCACCTGTGCCCTGAAATCGTCGTTCAACTTGTTCGGGCGGTGACAGCTGATCTTCCGATAGGCGCCGATATTGCGAAACATCGTCTTGAAGCCCCAGACCGTGTGCGGTTTGGGGCAGAATTTCGGGGCACAGGTGTCGAATTGTTCGATCACGAATGCATCCCGCAGTTTCGTCACGCCATTATGCCCGAACAACCGCCAGGTCATCGCCACGTTGGTCGCGTCGCCGATATTGGCGAAGAAATCCGGCAGGGTGCCGTTACCGCAGCGAATGTTCATGAATTCATCCACGTCGATATGGGCGATCCAGTCGGCATTCTGCAGCACCGGTTCCTTCAGCGCCTGGTTCAGCGCGTGCTGCTGGGGCGAATTGCCCTTCCAGTTGTCGTTGTTGCGGTGCTGAACGATGCCCATTTCCTGCAACCGGTCGAGGATTTCGCTGGTGCCGTCGGAACAGTCGTTGGTGTAGATCAGGAAATTGTCGACACCGATGGCGCGGTGATAGGCGACCCATTCCACGATATAGGGCGCTTCGTTCTTCATGCAGCCGACGATCAGCGTGCCGGTGCTTCCCTCGGGCAATTGCCGTGGTTGCATCGGGGCATAGGCCGGGGCTTGATATTCCTCGTCCACCAGCCCCAGCCTGTTATGGGGCTTGAAGGAGGATCCTTGCAGCTTCTCGTAATTCTTCACCGCCAGCGGCGGCATGATCCGGCGTGCGGTTTCCGACAGCCCGCTTGACTTGGGCACGCTTTCTTCGATGTGCAGTGTGGGTGTGACGTTCAGCGCCGCGATGTCATCTGCTCTTGCCTTGCGGTCTTCGCGCGTCGCCTTGTCGATCCGCCACAGGAAGGCCTGCAGGTATTGCGTGGCGCGAAACCCCCTGGTGGGATCGGCTTCTTCCCAGTCGGGCAGGGGGGCGTCGGGCGTCAGGGTCGCGTCATTCAGGGCGGGATGGGCCGCGATCAGGGCCTTGTTTGCCTCGGTGAACCCCCGCGAAACGGTGGCAAGGCTGCCCGGCGCGATCGGGTCGCCCGGCACCGCGATTTCCTCCATGAACTTGCCCCAAAGCCGCCGGCTGATGATCCGGTCCGAACTTTTCAGAAGCTGCAGGAAGAGTTCGTTCAGCAGCCGACCACGGGCCAGCCAAGCCGCCGCCGGCTGGCGTGGCGGCTTTTTCATCGTGGCCCGCCCGATCGTACCCCCGATGTCGAACATCGCGCGGATTTCGTCGGTCGCCGCCTCGGAATGGAACAGGGCTTCGTCACCGGGGCGGAAGCTGACGGATCCGGGTCCGAAGGCCGCTTCCCATTCGGCCTGCAATCGCGGGTAATCGAGCCAGAAGGGCGGGCATTGAGTTTCCAGGAACTGCCCGTTCTGCGGCACGATTTCATGCCCGTCGAGCAACGCGTCGTCCCACCAATCCGTGGTTCCGGCCATGTCCAGTTCCAGGCTCAGCGGTGCTGCCCGCCCGGCCAGGACCTGCGCCGCGTAATGGCGCGCCAGCAGCCGGCCCTGTTCATCGATATGGGCGATGATCCGGAAGTCGTCGGAAAGCGGGGCCAGCAGCTTCTGCAGCCGTTCGATCTCGGACCGCCGGGCCAGCGAACCGCCCAGTTGCGAGGCCGACAGGATCAGCGCATCGGGCTGTTTCTCGGCGACCTCGCGGATCAGGCGCTGCTGGACGTCGTTGAACAGCGCGGCCTGCTTTTCGGCGGAAATGAAGCCGCGGTTGAAGCGCAGCGGATCGACATGGTCGGGATCGGTCACCGCCATGAAAAGCCGGGTGTGGTTCTGCCGCCCCGGGCTGCGCGGCAGCAGGTATCCCTGCACGGCCAGCTGATCGCGCTTTTCGGCCATCACTTCCTGAAGCCGTGCCGCGCCGGTTTGTTCCAGCCCGATATGCAGATAGATCCGCATCAGGAAATCTCCGCCCCGGTCGTCTTGGGCTTGTCTTTTGGTCCCTTGTTGGCTCGCCCCCACCATTTCAGTTCGCGGCCAAGGAAAGCACCGATCTTTTCGGGCGCGGATTTGTCCGCCACGTCGTATTCGAGGAAATCGGCGTCACCGTCGAACAGTTTACGCATATGGGCGTGATGGGCTTCGATCCATTGCATCCGTTCGTGCCCGGTTTCGCCATAGCCGACCGGCAGCCCCGGTATGGCATTCCGCGGCAGGCGTTCCAGCCCGAGATTGGACCAGCGCAGCATGCTGTCGGAAATCGCCTTGGGGTCGCGCCAAGACAAAAGGAATTTCACCCCCGGGTGATGCTTGCGGATCGCGTCCAGCAGCGCCCAGTCGGTTTGCGGCCAGAGGTTCAGCCCCTCGCGCAGCACGTTGATTTCGGTGAAGGCATCGAAGTCTTCCATCAGCGACAAGGGATTGCCGCTGTGGAAATACCCGTCATACATAAGCTTGCCGACGAAAGCCCCGTGCAATTCGGGATCTTCGGTCTGGCGGCGGCGGATACGGTAATCGGCGGTTTTCAGCCCCGCGATCTTCAACGCCCGCGCCAGGGTCGTGGTGCCCGATTTCGGCAGGCCGAGGTTGACCACGCGCAGCCGGATCATGTGGCCAGCCCTAGATCGGCGATCATCTTTTCTTCCTCGGGCGGCAGCTTGCTGGCCGCCTTCAGATGGTCGCGCATCGCCCGGTAAGCAGGCTGGCCCAGCAATTCGTCACGCTTGGCGCGGTGCAGCGCGCAGGCATCTTCGTGCAGCGCGGCGATCTCGGGGTCCGATTTCAGCTCTGCCAGCGCCTTGTGAAGGTCGGGCAGGTAGCGCCGGATCGACAGGTCGGCCCAGGCCGGATCGTTGCGTTCGCGCCAGTACGTATCGTCGAAGGTGCGGTTTTCGCGGTTCACGTCGCCCCGGTCGTTCTTGACAAGATAGCTGTCGAGCGAGCGCAGCGCGTAATGGTTCAGGGTGGCGAAGTCGCGCGCGCCCTGGGCGGGGAACTTGCGTATACGGCGCGGATTGGCAGCGACAAGGAAACGGTGCGGCACCTCGCGGCCCGATCCGTCGGTCCATTCGGGACGGCGCTTCCTCGGCAGCTTGGATTTGAAAAACGGCCGGTGGGCACCGAAATAGTGCAACGGGAAATCGTGCCGGATCAGCGTCTTGACCTCCTGCGCGGTTTCCCCGCACCACAGGTCGGGATTGTGCGACCGGGCGAACTGTTCGATCACGGGTCGGTCCTCGAACGCCTCGATGTCGTCATTGGCGAAGAACTGGAACGTGACCGAAATCGCCTGCGGATCGCCGCAGGCCTCGATCAGCGCCGGAATGGTGTGGTCGCCGACATGGATGTTCAGGAATTCGTCCACATCGGCGATCCAGACCCAATCGGCATCGACCACGATGTCCTGCTTGGCGGCGTCTTTCAGCGCCTCCATCTGGTAATTGCGGCCCTCGGCGGGGTTGGGCAGGTGCCGCACGATTCCGCGCGCCGCCAGCGCATCCAGCAACCGGTCTGTCGCATCCGTGCAATCGTTGGAATAGAACAGGAAATCGGTGACGCCAATCAGTCGGTTGAAGGCGATCCATTCCAGCAGGAAAGGGCCTTCGTTCTTCACGCAGGTCACCGCGGTTACGCGCATCGGCCTTTTCCCTGGCGCATCGGACGTGTCACTTGATTACTCTCTGCTCGTCAACGGCGCGGTCTGGTTTGTGTTTAGCCGCCGGATTGTTTCCGAAATGATTATAGATCAGGGCGCTAACCGTCAATCTGCCGACACCCTGAGCCGCGCCCGGCCAGCGGGACGTTGAAAGCGCGGCAATAGTCATGCTTGACGCCGCCGCTTCCGCCTGCCTGACTGTGGGCAGGGAGGACGATGATGACCGAAGTAACCTCGATCGATGACGTTCAGGCGCACCTGGCTGAACAGGATTACGTCTGCGGCCGGGCGCTGGCCACGGTGCTGTTCCTGTCGCTGAGACTGGGCCGGCCGCTTTTTCTGGAAGGCGAGGCGGGTACCGGCAAGACCGAGATCGCCAAATCCATCGCCCGGGCCCTTGGCCGCCGGTTGATCCGGCTGCAATGCTACGAGGGGCTGGATGCCGCCAGCGCGGTCTATGAATGGAACTTCGCCGAACAGATGATCGCGATCCGCACCGCCGAAGCCGCCGGCGGGGCCGACCGCGACGTGCTGAAGACCGAACTCTTCACCGAGGACTACCTGATCGAACGGCCGCTCTTGCAGGCGATGCGGCCGCAGGTCGAAGGCCCGCCGGTCCTTCTGATCGATGAAATCGACCGCACCGATGAACCGTTCGAGGCCTTCCTGCTCGAAGCGCTGTCGGATTTCCAGGTCACCATTCCCGAACTGGGCACCGTCAAGGCGCCCGAACCGCCGATCGTGATCCTGACTTCGAACCGCACCCGCGAAGTGCATGACGCGCTCAAACGCCGCTGCCTCTACCACTGGGTGGATTATCCCAGCTTTGAGCGTGAAATCGAAATCCTGCATGCCCGCGCCCCCGAGGCCGCCGAGGCGCTCAGCCGCGAGGTGGTGGCCTTTGTCCAGCAATTGCGCACCGAGGATCTGTTCAAGAAACCGGGCGTCGCCGAAACCATCGACTGGGCCAAGTGCCTGCTGGCGCTCGACGTTCTCAGCCTGTCCCCTGAAGTTATCGCCGATACGATCGGTGCGGTGCTGAAATACCAAGACGATATCCAGCGCCTGCAGGGATCCGAGGCCAAGCGCCTGCTGGACGAGGCCAAGGCCTCGCTTGAACCGACCTGATGTTTCTTCTTGGGTCAAATACTCCGGGGGTCCGGGGGCAGAGCCCCCGGGGGAGGGGCAATGGCTAACCTTCCCGATCTCGAACTTCCCGAGAACCCCAAGCTCACCCATAACATCACCCATTTCGCCCGCGCGCTGCGCAAGGCCGGGCTGCCGGTCGGTCCCGGGCACACGCTCGATGCGATCCGCGCCCTGGCCGCCGCGGGCTTCACCGAGCGCGAGGATTTCTACTGGACGCTGCATGCCTGCTTCGTCTCGCGG
>JAWVXM010000086.1:0-9602 GCA_033723255.1 Thalassovita sp. | reverse complement strand
TTGCATCTTCCAGTGCCCTGAGAGTCACTCCTGTGGGAAATAATTTGATCAAATACTATGGCAAACCCTTGCCTGCCGGTCAATCTCCGCCTTGCGCTACCGGCATCGCGGTTTCGATCAGCCGGGCGAAGAAGGACGCCCCCACCGGCGCGATATCGTCGTTGAAGTCATACCCCGGCTGGTGCAGCGCCGCCCCTTCGCCTGCCCCTAGGAACAGGTAGGCGCCGGGCCGCGCTTCAAGCATGTAGGAAAAATCCTCCGCCCCCATTTCGCGGCCGGCATCGTCGATCACCATCTTTTCCCCGGCAACCTGACGCGCAATACCGGCGGCGAAGGCGGTTTTGACAGGATCGTTCACCGTGGCGGGATACCAGACCTCGTAATTCAGCTCTGCGTCGACACCGTATGCCGGGCCCATCCCGTCGACGATTTCCTGCATCCGATTCATAACCATCGCCTGCACCTTTTCGTCGAAGGTCCGCACCGTGCCATTGATATAGGCGGTTTCGGGAATGATGTTTTCCGCCGATCCGGTGTGGATCTGGGTGACCGAAATCACCAGGTCGTTCAGCGCATAATGGTTGCGGCTGGAAATCGTCTGGATCGCCTGCACGATGCCCACCGCCGCCACCACCGGATCGCGCGTATCATGCGGCAGGGCGCCATGCCCACCGACACCTTTGACATGGATGTGGAATGTGTCCACCGCGGCCATCAGCGGCCC
Organism: Thalassovita sp.; assembly: GCA_033723255.1. Classification (GTDB taxonomy): domain Bacteria; phylum Pseudomonadota; class Alphaproteobacteria; order Rhodobacterales; family Rhodobacteraceae; genus Thalassobius. The sequence continues at coordinate 8,878 of JAWVXM010000086.1, read as the reverse complement.
CGGCGTCGTATAGAAACCGCCCTCGGCAAATCCCGGCGCGTTGTGCAGGGCATAGACCTCCTCGATCCCGAACCGGTCCATGATGCCCTCTTCGACCATCACGCCACCGCCGCCGCCATCTTCCTCGGCTGGCTGAAAAATCAGCGCCACGGTGCCGGAAAAATTGCGCGTTTCGGCCAGGTATTTCGCCGCCCCCAGAAGCATCGTCGTATGACCGTCGTGGCCGCAGGCATGCATGATGCCGGGCTTGACCGAAGCATAATCGGCACCGGTTTCTTCCATGATCGGAAGCGCGTCCATGTCTGCGCGCAGCCCGATCACCCGGCCTTCGCCCTGCCCCCGGATCAGCGCCACGATCCCGGTTCGCGCGATCCCGGTATGGATTTCGTCGGCACCGAATTCGGTCAGGCGCTTTTCGACGAAAGCCGCCGTATCGAAGCAATCGAACTGCAACTCGGGATGCTGGTGCAGGTGCCGCCGCCAAGCGGTCATTTCATCGGCGAACCCGGCAATGCGATTGATCGCGGCCATGTACTGGACTCCGGCAGGCTGAAAGGTCAGGGTCGCAGCAAACCGCAAAACCGAAGAGGCCGCAATGCCCGATGACACCCTGATCCAAGATCCCAAGGGCGGAATGCCGCGTCTGCTGGAAATCATGCGCCGGCTGCGCGATCCCGAAACCGGCTGCCCGTGGGATATCGAACAGGATTTCAGCACAATCGCCCCCTACACGATCGAGGAAGCCTATGAGGTCGCCGACGCGATCGAACGCGAAGCCTGGGACGAATTGAAGGGCGAATTGGGCGACCTTCTGTTCCAATCTGTGTTCCACGCCCAGATGGCCGAAGAAGCCGGGCTGTTCAGCTTCGACGACGTGGCCAACACGATGTCGGACAAGATGGTCGCGCGTCACCCGCATGTTTTCGGCGACGAAAGCCGCGACAAGTCGGCCGAACAGCAGACCGTGGATTGGGAAAAGATCAAGGCGGCCGAACGCGCCGGCAAGGAACAGAAAGGCACGCTGGACGGCGTCGCGGTGGGGCTGCCGGCGCTGCTGCGGGCGGTGAAGCTGCAAAAACGCGCGGCCCGGGTAGGTTTCGACTGGCCCCATGCCGGGCATGTGATCGACAAGATCAAGGAAGAGGCCGAGGAACTGGCCGAGGCGCGCGACACGTTGACCCAGACCGAGATCGAGGAGGAATTCGGCGATCTGCTTTTCGTCATGGCCAACCTCGCGCGGCACATGGATGTCGATCCCGAGGCCGCGCTGCGCGCCGCCAACGCCAAATTCATCCGCCGTTTCGAAGGGATAGAAGCCAAACTTGCCGAGATGGGAAAGACGCCTTCGCAGTCGAACCTCGAGGAAATGGATGCGCTTTGGGACGCGGTGAAAATCGAAGAGCGCGGCGAGGAAAAATAATCCCAAGCATTTCGATCAACTATTGACCCAACCAAAAGACTCAGCTTTAAGCGGATCAAGCAATCGACGCGCAACGGAGGTCATACATGTTCGCGACTATCAAACCCCTCGCCTTTGCCGCTTTGGGACTGGCGGCTGCCGTTCCGGCGCTGGCCGAAGAAGTCAATCTCTATTCCTATCGCCAGCCCGAACTGCTGAAACCGCTGACCGACGCGTTCGAGGCGGAAACCGGCATTGACGTGAACGTGGCCTATCTCAGCAAGGGCATGGTCGAACGGCTGACCGCCGAGGGCAAGCGCTCGCCCGCCGATCTGGTTCTGACCGTTGATATCTCGCGCCTGTCGGCGGTTGTCGAAGCAGGACTGACCCAGCCGGTGGAAAGCGAAACCCTGACCGCCAACGTACCTGCCGCCTATCATGATCCCGATGGCCACTGGTGGGGTCTGACCACCCGCGCCCGCGTCGTCTATGCCAGCAAGGATCGCGTCGCACCGGGCGAAGTCACCACCTATGAAGACCTGGCCGATCCCAAGTGGAAGGGCCGCATCTGCACCCGCTCGGGGACGCATGCCTATAACGTCGCGCTGACCGCGGCCGTGATCCACCACCTGGGCGAAGATGGCGCCAAGGCGTGGCTCGAAGGTGTCAAGGCCAACCTGGCGCGCAAACCGCTGGGCAACGACCGTGCGGAGGTCTAGGCGATCTGGGCCGGCGAATGCGTTCTCGCCATCGGGACCACCTATTACATGGGGGCAATGCTGGCGGACCCGGAACAGAAGGCATGGGCCGAAAGCGTCAACATCGTCTTCCCTGTCTTCGAAGGCAGCGGCGCGCATGTGAACATTTCCGGCGTCGCGATGACCAAGAACGCGCCGAACCGCGAAAACGCGCTGAAGCTGATGGAATTCCTCACCTCGCCCGAGGCGCAGAAGATCTATGCCGAGGCCAACCATGAATACCCGATCGCACCGGGATCGGAGCCCGGCGAATTGGTGAAAAGCTGGGGCAGCTTCACCGCCGATGACGTCAACCTGATGGACCTGGCAAAACTGCGCCCCGCCGCCTTGCGGATCACCGAGGAAGTCGATTTTGACGGGTAACGTCAACGACCACTTCAAGACAGGGGGCGCGCCGCAACGGGGCGCCCTTCTTGGTGCGGGGTCACGCGATCAGCGTCACGCCCTCCATCTGGGATAGTTTTTCCAAGTCACGCTGATAGCGCTTTGACAGCCGGTTTACCTGCCCGGCCCTGAAGTGGGTAAAGCCGCGCTTCACGCGGTCGCCCGCATGGTCCCGGATGACCCGCTGCCATGCCTTGCGCGACAGGCGTTCACCCGCATGATATCGCCGCTGCAGCTCGAAAAGGGCTGCGTCGGTGGCACTGATGTTCAACGCGCGGTCCGGTTCGGTGAATCCGTCGGCATGCACACCGATCAAGTGTCCCAGCAACGCGCGGCTTTCGCCCCGTTTTCCGTATTCGATCACCGTCAGGCGCGCAGGCCGCAGGATATCCCGCATCAGCCCGATCACCTCGGGCCAGCCCCCTTGGAACACCGCCATGTTTCGCGAAATATCTTCGAACGGCCCCACCGGGTTGTCCTCGGCGCGCTTGCGGAAGGCCGAAACGAAAAGTTCGTGATAGGGCCGGATGACATGGACAAGATGCGCCACCTCCCCCGGCAGCGTGGCGTTCAGCGCCTCCAGCCGCGAACCTGCCGCCGGATAGAACTGCCCGTTGTAGAAATGGATCATCCGGCCGGGGATGTTTTCTTCGGACAGGACAAGGTTTCGCCCGGACTGCGGGCTCAAGTCCTGAAGATGCACGCGGGCGCGTTCGGTCAACTGCGCGGCATCGTTCTTGTCAGCTTTCAAACCCGGAAGCCGCAGCGCCAGCTGCCCCTGCGGGGCGCCGTCGCGTCCGGGATAGGCAAGATCAAAGCCTTCGGTTTCCAGAAGCGCACGGTTCTCGGAGAGACAGAGCTGAAAACTGCTCGTCCCGGTACGATGCGCCCCTGTGTGAAGGAAAACCTGCTTGCCCGCCATTCCGCTTGCCCGTTTTTTTCACTATCAGAATTTGCAGCCCCCCGCGCAACACCCTTCTGGACAAGTCCCGCCCCCCTTGCCAACTTGGCACCAAGGAGAATGCCATGCCCCCACACAGGATCATCATCGACACCGATCCCGGACAGGATGACGCGGTCGCCATCCTGCTGGCCCTCGCGAGTCCGGAAGATATCGAGGTGCTGGGCATCACGGCAGTGGCGGGCAACGTCCCGCTGGCGCTAACCGAGTTGAACGCGCGCAAGGTCTGCGAACTGGCCGGGCGGCCCGACGTGAAGGTGTTCGCCGGCTGCGATCGGCCATTGGGCCGCCCCTTGGTGACCGCCGAACACGTGCATGGCAAGACCGGGCTGGACGGGCCGGTCCTTCCCGATCCCACGATGCCGCTGCAGGACCAGCATGCGGTGGATTTCATCATCGACACATTGCGGAACGAACCGGCCGGATCGGTGACGCTTTGCCCTCTCGGGCCGCTGACAAATATCGCCATGGCGTTCGAAAAGGCCCCCGACATAACCGACCGGGTGCGCGAGATCGTGCTGATGGGCGGCGCTTATTTCGAGGTGGGCAACATCACCCCGGCGGCCGAATTCAACATCCATGTCGACCCGCAGGCGGCCGGGATCGTGTTCGGTTCCGGCGTCCAGATCACCATGATGCCGCTTGACGTGACCCACAAGGCGCTGGTCACCCGCCCCCGCAACAACGCCTTCCGCGCCATCGGCAACCGGGTCGGGATCGCCGTGGCCGAGATGACCGAATTCTTCGAGCGCTACGACACGGAAAAATACGGCTCCGAGGGCGCGCCGTTGCACGATCCCTGCGTCACCGCCTACCTGATCCGGCCCGAGCTGTTTTCCGGCCGCCACATCAACGTCGAGATCGAAACCGCATCGGAACTGACCATGGGCATGACCGTGGCCGACTGGTGGCGCGTATCGGGGCGTGCGCCGAACGCGATGTTCATGGGCGATGTGGATGCCGACGGGTTCTTCGACCTGCTGACGGAAGGGCTGGCCCGCCTATGACCGCGCTGCACCTTGCCGGACCCGATGACCTCGATCGCCTGCTGCCGCTGGTACGCGCGTTCCAGGATGAACACGGCATCACCCGCAATGACGAAGACCGTGTTGCCGGGCTTGAACCGATCCTCGCTGGCTCGCCACATGGCGTTGCCTATCTGATCGGGCCGCAGCGAGCGCCGATCGGTTACGTGGTGATCAGCTTTGGCTGGTCGCTGGAATTCGGCGGCATGGACGGGTTCGTGGATGAAATCTACCTGCGGCCATCGGTACGCGGGCGCGGCATCGGATCGGAGATCCTGACCGCGCTGCCCAAGGCGCTGGCCGGGGCGGGATTGAAGGCGCTGCATCTCGAGGTGAAGCGCGACGATGAAAAGACCCGCCGGTTCTATTCCCGGCTGCGGTTCCTGGAACGGGACGATTACATGCTGATGACGCTGGAATGCTGAACCTTGCCAATCCGGCGCAAAGGATTAGGTGACGGGAATGACCCTGCAGATCCCCTTTGACAACAGCTATGCCGCGCTGCCGCCGCGTTTCTTCACCCACCAGATGCCCGAACCCGTCGGCGCGCCGGAACTGTTGAAATTCAACACGGAGCTGGCCGAGGAACTGGGCATCACCCCCGGCTCCGCGGAGGAGATGGCAGCGATCTTTGCCGGCAACAGAACACCCAATGGCGCGATGCCCCTGGCGCAGGTCTATGCCGGGCACCAATTCGGTGGCTTCTCGCCGCAGCTGGGCGACGGCCGGGCGATCCTGCTGGGCGAGGTGGTGGACCGCAACGGTATCCGACGCGACATTCAGCTGAAGGGATCGGGGCGCACCCCCTATTCGCGACGCGGCGACGGGCGGGCCTGGCTGGGCCCGGTTCTGCGCGAATACGTTCTGAGCGAAGCAATGCATGCGCTTGGCATCCCCACCACGCGGGCGCTGGCGGCGGTGCGCACGGGCGAAGCGGTCTATCGCGAAACCGCCCTGCCCGGCGCGGTGCTGACCCGGGTTGCGGGCAGCCATGTCAGGGTCGGCACGTTCCAGTATTTCTTTGCCCGTAACGACCTCGATGCGCTGCGCACCCTGTTCACCTATGCGCGCGACCGTCACTACCCGCAGGCCGAAACGCCTCTCGATTTCCTGAAGGCGGTCATCGAACGGCAGGTGAAACTGGTGGTGCAGTGGTTGTCGATCGGGTTCATCCATGGGGTGATGAATACCGACAATACCTCGATTTCCGGGGAAACCATCGATTACGGTCCCGCCGCCTTCATGGACAGTTACCACCCGGTCACCGTCTACAGTTCGATCGATCACGGCGGCCGTTACGCCTATGACAACCAGGCCAACGTGATCGGCTGGAACATGGCGCAGCTGGCCAGCGCCCTTGTGCCCCTGATGCCCGACAGCGATGAAGCGATCCGCGATTTCACCGCAGCCGTCAACGCGATGGCGGGAATGATCCGCGAGGAATGGGTTTCGGCCTTCGGGCGCAAGATCGGGCTGGCCTCGGCGAAACCCGAGGACGCGGCGCTGATCAACGAACTGCTGACCGGGATGGCCGAAAACGGCGCCGATTTCACCAACACCTTCCGCGCCCTGATCCGGGGCGGTGGCCGCGACCAGTTCACCGACCCGGCGGTTTTCGACGTCTGGGCGGCGAAATGGCGGGAACGGCTGCAGAACGAAGATGATCCCGAAACGGTGATGTGCGCCGCCAACCCGGCCTTCATCCCGCGCAATCACCGGGTGGAACAGATGATCGAAGCGGCGGTCGCGGGCGATTACGCACCGTTTGAGCGGTTGCTGCGGGTGCTGTCGCGGCCCTATGACGATCAACCCGAAGCCGAAGACCTGAGCCGCCCGCCGCAGGAGCACGAGGTGGTGCAACAGACCTTCTGCGGCACCTGAGCGGCGTTGCGGTTCAGCCTTGGCGCCGGTTGATCAGGACGATCCCCGCCGCCACCAGCAGCAGTGCAAGGAACACCTGAAGGCCGATTTTCTCGCCCAGGATCAGCCAGCCGAGAAGCACGCTGATCACCGGTGACAGGAAGCTGAAACTGGCCACGCCGGAGGCAGGATAGATTTTCAGCAGGAAGAACCAGGCAAGGAATCCGAAGCTCGCCACCGCGACGATCTGGTAGCCCAGCCCCGCCAGGTGCCACGGGCCCGGGTCGCGCAGCACCGGGCCGAAAAAGGGCGAGATCGCCAGCAGGATCACCGCCGAAACCGCCAATTGCCACCACAGTTGCATTTCCGGCACCTGTTCCGAAATCCGCGTCACCCTTGCCGCCAGCGCGATCCCGCCCCAGCCGCAGGCCGCTGCCAGCGCCGCCAGGTCGCCCAGAAGGCTTACCTGACCGCCATTGCGATCCATCAGGACAAGCGCCACCCCCGCCATCGCCAGCAAAAGCCCCAGCCCCCGGACCAGGGTCAGCCTTTCGCCGGGCAGAAGGAAATGCGCGGCAAGCGACAGGATCACCGGCATCGAATAGAACAGGATCGACGCGCGCCCCACCGTGGTGTGATCCAGCGCCCAGAACAGGCAGGTGAATTCGAAGCCGAACAGGACCCCGAGCAAAACCCCGGACGCCCTGTATTCCTTGGGGAACCGGATCTGGATGCCGCGCAGCCCCATCCAGATCATCAGCACGATCAGCGCCCCGACCGACCGGATACCGGCCATGAAAACCGGCTGGAAGCCTCCGTTGCCCAGCTTCACCACGACCTGGTTGAACGCCAGCACCGTGGCAAAGGTGATCAGCATCAGCGCGCCGATCGCGTCTATTCCGGTCTTGCGTTCCATGCCGCCACCTGATGTGGAAGCGCAGGCGCCGTCAAGACGCGGAATCTATTTACGCCGCCGGAACAGGTGCGGGTTGCTGCGCACGAACTCGTCGATCACGGCGGTCAGCCCGCCGTGTTCGCGTGATATCAGGTAGAGCCACCCTGCCCCGGCCCCGATGGCCGCGCCGAACACATTAACGATCAGGTCGCCCATCGTATCGAACAGCCCCGATTTCTGCATGTTCATGCCGAACAGCGAATCCATGGCGAATTCGAAGATTTCCCAGACCGTCCCCATCGCCAGCGCGAAGCAGAAGGCGAACAATGCCACCGTGTATGGCGGTGCGGCATATTTGTCGCCCTGGAACATCATGAAAATCAGCACGAAACCGACCAATCCGAAGCCAACGGCCGCGGCGCCGTGCATCGCGATATCCCACCACCAGAACCGGTCGTAGAACCCGAAGGTTTCCCCAAGAACAAGCGTTGCACCGGTGAACAGCACCGCCGCCGAAATGAATCTGGGAGGAATTTCCACCTTGGTCCAGCGCGACAGGAACAGCGGCGATAATGACAGCAAAAGCGTCGCCAGCGCGACAAAGGCGGGGTACCATCGCCCCGCGATCAATGCCCCTGCCGCGAAAACGATCAGCACGATCCAGATGATGCGTGCGACCCATGTCTGTTCGGCAAACACCGCGTGACTTCCCCCGTGAAAGATGTACCACTTTGACCATGACCTTAACCACCTGTCGCGTCGCAAGCTACAACCTTCAGAAATGCGTCGGAATGGATCTCCGACGCAGGCCCGACAGGTCGTTGACCGTGATCGGCGCGCTCAAGGCGCAGGTGGTGGTACTGCAGGAGGCGGACAGGCGGCTGCCGCCACGCCCGGCCGCACTGCCACATGAGATGGTCGAAGACGATGGCTGGACCATCGTGCCCTTCGGGCAGCCGGGCGGATCGATCGGCTGGCACGGCAACGCGATGCTGGTGCGCCCCGGCATCGAGATCCGCAAGACGGCCCATATCGAATTGCCCGGACTGGAACCGCGTGGCGCGATCCGGGCCGAACTGGATACCGGGATCGGGCCGTTGCGGGTGATCGGCGCGCATCTGGGGCTGGTGCGCCGCTACCGGGTGATGCAGATCGCCGCTATCGAGCGTCACCTGCGCGACCTGCCGGATATGCCGACGGTGCTGACCGGGGATTTCAACGAATGGGGCTCTGTCATGCCGCTGGATACGGTGGCGCACGGGCTGCGCTTCATCCATGGGCGACTGAGCTATCCCGCGCCGCGGCCCGTTGCATCGCTGGACCGGTTCGCGCTGTCCGATCACCTGCGCTTTACCCGTACCGGCGTCCACCGGGCGCAGCCCGCGCGCGTGGCGTCCGATCACCTGCCGGTCTGGGCCGATCTTGCCCCGGCATGACCGGGAACGGATGGCTTTCGAAAGCGGCCCGGCTATAGTGGCCGCGACGCACGCCGCGCAGACAACGGATGAACCATGACCCTATTGCAGATCGCATCGCTTCTGATCGTACTGGCCGGCGCCTTCGGAGCGATCAATTACCTGTTCCTGCGCCTGCCCG
>JAWVXM010000085.1:0-9927 GCA_033723255.1 Thalassovita sp. | reverse complement strand
GGAATTCAGCCTCTATTACTGGGGCAATGACGATGGCGTCGGGCGCGACAAGTACGACATGCTGTTCGAGGGCGCGAAGTTCGCCGATCAGAACGGCTTCTGCGCGGTCTGGACGCCGGAACGCCATTTCCACGCCTTCGGCGGCCCCTACCCGAACCCGTCGGTCACCGGCGCCGCCGTTGCCGCGCTGACCAGGAACCTTGCGGTGCGCGCCGGCAGCTGTGTCGCGCCGCTGCACCATCCCGCGCGGGTTGCCGAGGAATGGGCGGTGATCGACAACCTGACCAACGGGCGCACCGGGCTTGGCATCGCGTCGGGCTGGCAACCGCATGATTTCGTGCTGCGCCCGGAAAACAGCCCGCCCAACAATAAGAAAGCGATGCTCGAAACCATCGAGACCCTGCGCAGGCTATGGGCCGGGGAAGAAGTCGAATTCTCGATGGCCAATGGCGACATGCACGCCGTGATGACGCAGCCGCGCCCGGTTTCGGAAAAGCTGCAGATCTGGGTCACCACCGCCGGCAATCCCGAAACCTGGAAGGAAGCGGGCCGGATCGGCGCCAATGTCCTGACCCACCTTCTGGGCCAGAGCGTGGCCGAGGTGGGCGACAAGATCAAACTCTACCACGCGGCGTTGCGCGAAGCGGGGCACGATCCCAAGGATTTCACCGTCACGCTGATGCTGCACACCTTCGTGGCCGACGACCGCGAAAAAGCGCGCGACACCGCCCGCGGCCCGATGAAGGATTACCTGAATTCCGCCGCCGGGCTGATCAAGCAATTCGCCTGGGCCTTCCCCGCCTTCAAGCGGCCCGAGGGGGTGAACAATCCCTTTGAGCTGGATCTCGGCACGCTGGACGTCGAGGAACTGGACGCGATCCTGGAATTCGCCTTCACCCGCTATTTCGAGGATTCGGGCCTGTTCGGCACCGTCGAGGATTGCCTGACCCGGGTTGAACAGCTGAAACGGATCGGTGTCGACGAAATCGCCTGCCTGATCGATTACGGCATCGACAAGCAGACGGTTCTGAACGGGCTGCAGCCGCTGGCCGAGGTGCTGAAACGGTCGAATACCGAGGTGGAACTGGAGCCGGACGATTTTTCCATCGCGGCCCAGATCCTGCGCCACGGGGTCAGCCATATGCAATGCACCCCGTCGATGGCACGGATGATTTCGATGAACGATGAAGCCCGCATCGCCTTGGCCCGGGTCGACCACCTGATGATCGGCGGCGAAGCGCTTCCCGGGGCTTTGGTCGGGGAGTTCGCCGAAATCACCCGCGCCGGGATCGAAAACATGTACGGGCCGACCGAAACCACGATCTGGTCGACGACCGGAACCGCGTCTTCATCCGACAAGGTGGTGAATATCGGCAGGCCCATCGCGAATACCCGGGTCTATGTTCTGGACGAAGATCTGCAGCCGGCACCGGTCGGGGTTCCCGGTGAGCTTTATATCGGCGGTGACGGGGTAACGCGCGGCTACTGGCAGCGCGACGACCTGACGGCGGAACGCTTCGTTGCCGATCCCTTCGTATCCGCGGAAAACACCGCCCCGGGCGGGGCGCGCATGTACCGCACCGGCGATCTTGTCCGCTGGCGTGCCGACGGCAGGCTGGATTTCCTCGGCCGGGCCGATCACCAGGTCAAGCTGCGCGGCTACCGGATCGAACTGGGCGAAATCGAAGCCATCATGACGGATCACCCGCATATCACCCAGGCGGTGGTGATCCCACGCGAAGACACGCCCGGCGCGACCCGGCTGGTGGGCTACATGACCGTGAACGGTCATGTCGACGACGCGGCGCTGCGCAAGCGATTGTCGGATGCCCTGCCCGATTTCATGGTCCCGGCGCAGTTCATGCAACTGGACAGCTTCCCGCTGACCCCGAACAAGAAGGTGGATCGCAAGATCCTGCCCGCCCCGGAGGAACGGCAGGCGAGGGTCGAAGGCGCCGCCTATGTCGCCCCGGCGAATTCGGTCGAAAAGGACATTGCCGAGATCTGGTCGCGCATTCTGGGCGTTCACAATATCGGGTCGAAGGACAATTTCTTCGAACTCGGCGGGCATTCCCTGCTGGCGGTTCAGGCGCACCGGGAAATCCGCGACAAGCTCGGGGCGGCGAAGCTCGGGATCACCGATATCTTCAGGTTCCCGGTGCTGTCGGCACTGTCCGACCGGGTTTCCGAAAGCCTCGGCCAGGCGCGCCCGGACCAACCGCAGACCGCGCCGGACCATTCCGCGCGTGCCGAAGCGATGTCGCGGCGCAAACAGATGCGCGCGCGCCGCATGTCGCGCAACACGCAATGACGGTCAGATCCGGCCTGCAACGCATATTCGGCGACGGGATCGGCATCGGCGTCAGCGATCCCGCGTCGCCCGAATATGCCCTGCTGCCCGGGGAACGGGATGCGGTGGCAAACGCGGCTCCCAAGCGGACCCGGGAATTTGCCGCCGGCCGGGCCGCGGCGCGACAGGCCTTGTCCGAACTGGGGGTCGCGGAAACCGCAATCCCCGTCGCAGCGGACCGCACGCCGGTCTGGCCCAGCGGAGCAACCGGATCGATTTCGCACAGCGATCGCCTTTGCGTGGCGGTGGTGGCCAAGGCCGCCAGTTCGCGGGGCATCGGGCTGGACGTGGAAGAAAATGCGCCGCTGTCGCCCGATATCTGGGACATCGTCCTGACCCCGGCGGAATTGGACATGATCACCCCCTTGCCCGGCGTCATGCAAGGGCGGCGCGCCAAGACGATTTTCTGCATCAAGGAAGCCGCCTACAAGGCACAGTTTGCCATCACCGGGACGATATTCGATTTCCAGACGCTGCAGGTGCATCTGGATGACGACGCGTTTCGCGCCGAATTTCTCCGCGATGTTCCCCCGTTCGCGAAAGGCCATTCGATCGGCGGCGGATATTTCGAACGGGACGGGCATTTCATTGCCGGTGCCCACATCCCGTAAGGCAGCACGAACCCGCCTGCACCACGGCCAGCATTGATTCGCTGCATCCGGGTCTCCAGCCACATTTTCCGAAACATCCCCGCCCATCTGCCAGAGTCTGCCGGACAAACCGTTCGCGTGTCTTGGTTCCGCATCGCAAACAATCCGGCCGTGAATCGCCCGATTGGCGCCGTGCCGGGCAGGTCCGGGTCAAAAACACCCGGAAAATTGGCTCAACACCCCGTAAATAAGGCAGAAATGTGGCAATAAACACGGTTTACGAAATAGTTTGTTTCCCTGGCAATATGGCGCAAAAATTGGAATAATTGTGGCGAAATTGCTAGTTTGTGTCGCAATCAAGGCAATTTTGCGCTCTCAATCTGCTCCCTCACCTGCCGCGGACGGTTCTGACAATGAACAGCCTTTTCTCTCTTTCCGGTTTGCGGCGCGCCCTGAAACGGCGCGCCCTGCTGATATCGGCCGTGTTCATCTGCGGAACTCTCCTGGCGCTTCTCCATGCGGTCAATCGGCCCGCGATTTATGAAGCGACTGCCGTCATTCAAATCGAATCCCCCAAGGTCACCACCAATCTGGCCAGTGGCGACACCATCACGACAACCAGCGACAACCGCTTGAAGCTGATCGAACAGAAGCTGATGTCGCGCGACAGTGTTCTGGCCATGGTGGAAAAATTCGACCTGTTTGCGGACGACCCTTCGCTTTCCGACTCGATGAAGGTGGCCAAGCTGCGCGAAGCGGCCCGGATCACCGAACTTGTGGATCCGTCCCAAGCCTGGCGCCCGGATGTGCAGCCGTCCGGCTTGTCGATCACGGTGCGCTTCGACGACGCGCGGCAGGCGGCCGAGATCGCGAATGAATTCCTGTCCCAGGTCCTTGTCGAGGGCAAGAAACGCAGCGAAAGCCGCGCCACCCAGACCTTGACCTTCTTCGAGGCGGAAGAAGCGCGGGTTGAGCGCGAAATCGAAGCCCTGTCGCTTGAATTCGCCCGTTTCAAGGAACAAAACGCCGCATCCCTGCCGGCGAAAATCGATGCCCAGCAGGACCAGCTTGCCCGGTTGCAGGAATCCCAGCTGGAAATCGAAACCCGCTTCATCGAACTGGAAACCAACAGCGCACGGTTGCGGGCCGAGGAACGCCAGCGCCAGTCCGAATTGTTGGGCCAGCAATTGTCGTTGGTGGAAACACGTATCGCCGAGATTGAAAACGCCCTCGCGGCCGCCCCCGAGGTGGAACGGCTGTACAACGCGATGGAACGCGAGCTCGGACAATTGCAGGATCAGTACACGGCCATCACCACCCGCCGCACCGATGCGGCGATGGCACGGCAACTGGAAAGCCAGGATCAGTTCGAACGGTTCGAGATCCTGGAAACAGCCGTCATCCCGGAATACGCGGTCTCCTCGGGCAGGAAGAAGCTTTTGCTGGCCGGCACCGTCGCTTCACTTCTGGCGGGCCTCGGCTTGGCCTTTGTTTTCGAATGGCTTAGCCCGGTGATGCGGACCAGCGAACAGGTCGAACGGGAACTGGGTATCCGTCCCGTGGTCATTATCCCGGTTCTGAAAAAGCGCCGCCGGGCCTTGAGATTGCCCGCGGCCGCAATGCTGGCCGGTGCGGCGCTTCCGCTGGCAGTAAAGGACTGGCTGGTGAACCTGGTTTCCGGGGCGGCCTGAACGCGGTCAGTATCCGTATTCCTCGCCGGTCGCATCCTCGGCCTTGTTCATCACGACGCCCAGCAGCGGGCAGTCTTCACCCAGTCGCCGCATCACCTCGCGCACCTGCGCGGCATGGGTGCGGGTCCCGTCGATGACCACCAGCACGGCGTCGAAATTGTCGCGGAATGCCATCACGTCATCATGCGCCAGCGCCGGGGGCAGGTCAAACAGGATGACCGTCGGCTTCAATGCCCGCTCCATCACCGCAAGGCACTCTGCCGTGGCCGGTTCCTGTAACAATTCGGATGCATATTGTTCAACCTTGTCGTTCATCGCGATGGTCAGGTTGCCGCCGATATTCAGATCGTTTTCGGCAAAGCGGAAGAAGTGATCCTGCAGCGGCGTCAGCCCGCGCAGGTAATCGCCGATACTGCCGGGATGTGCTTCCCCCACCAATCTGGAAATGCTCGGGTTGCGCATGTCCAGATCCATCAGAACGGTGCGGCAATTTTCATAGCGCGACAAGGCGATCGCGAGATTGACCGACACGAAGCTTTTGCCGCAATCGCGCGTGGGCGACGTGATCGCCACGCGCTTCCAGCCCTTTTCCATCAAGGTCTGAAACAGCCGCCCCCGCAGAACGGCGAAGGCCGCGTGAGACGGGTTCTGACGCCGTGCCGTGATGATCAGGTTGCGTTCCAGCACGTTCAGGTCGACCGGGATCGTCGGCAATTCGGACCAGATGTCAGGCCCCTGTTCCAGTTCTTCGTCAATCTCGCCTGCTGCGACGGGTTCGTCGAATTCAAGTTCGGCAAGATGTTCGGGATCGAACCAGATGAACGCGTCGCGCAATGCCTTGTCTTCGGCCTCGATATCGATATCGGACCGGTACTGCTGGCGCAGGAATTTCTGTGACTTCTCCTTGCGCCCGCGCGACTTGCGGCGAAATTGTTTCGACTGCTCTACCATCTGGCCTTTCCCCGCTCGAACGGGAGGGTGTTTTCGGCAATTCTGTGAATCACACCTGTGCTTTGCCGCAGAGAAACCCAGAAAATTGGCAAAAATAAGCCTTTCGGGCGGCTAAAGCCCGAACAGGTTCGCCTCGACGATACCGCGTTCGGAAAACCGGTCCGGATCCGCTTCGGGCCGCCAGCCCAACAGGGCCTTGGGATAGCCGTTGTCGAAAAGCGAAAAATGCGCCCGCGATTTCCAGTCGCTCAGTGACGGGCGCACAACGCCCTTGCGGCGCAGCAGCTTGGTTTTCAGAACGTATTTCACCGCGTCCGCAATCCAGAACGCGGTCAGGTTGCCCGGCCGCACCTTGATCTGCGCGCCCAGCTTCTGCCCGATCGCATCGAAATACCCGCGCGCCGACCAGATCGGATCGCCGATCAGATTGAAACTTTCGCCCACCGCCGCGTCCTGTTCCATCATCCGGATCAACCCGTCCGACACGTCGTCGGCCAGGACGAAGGGCAGGATGTGTTTCCCGTCACCCCAGATCCGCACCGCCCCGGCACCATGCCAGCGCCCGATGCCCCAATGCTGCAACGGCCCGCCTTCGCCGATCACGATCCCGGGACGCGCGATGACCAGCGGCAGGCCCTTTACGTCATGCATCTGCATCAGGCGCCTTTCGCATTCGGCCTTGGACCGGGCATAGAGATTGCGTTCCGACATGTCACCGAAATCGGTCGCTTCGGTGATCGTCGCGGACGGGTCCGACATATCGTAGGACGCGATCGTGCCGGTATAGATCAGCCGTTTGACGCCCGCTTCCAGCGCCGCTTCGGCCACCCGCACCGCGACGCCCACATCGTTTTCCAGCGCCGCGTCCCAGGTCTTGTCCATCGACTTGGCAAGGTTGAACACCGCGTTGATCCCGTCCATCGCCGAGATGAGGCCCTCCTTGTCCTTCAACGACACCGAAACGGTTTCCACGTGATCGGCGATATCGGCAAAGGGCCCGTAACGGCCCCGGCTCAGCACCCGCACATCGTATCCGCGCGCCACCAGGGCCCGGGTCAGGTTGCGGCCAATGAAGCCGGTGCCGCCGATCACCATGACGGTGGGGTTCGGTTTGTCCTTGGCAGTCACCGCCTCGACCGGATCGGGCATCAGGGCCAAGGTATCGTCGATCGCCTGCATCACCTGCACGGCCGCAGCACCGCAGTAACGGGGGTCTTCCGCCGCGCCGCTCCGCAGCGCGCCGTAAACAGCGCCTGCCGTGCCGCGGAAGCTCAGCCCATAGGGTGATTTCTGGTTCAGCGATACCAGCTGCCGCGCGGCATTCATCACCCCTTCGCGAAAATGCTGCCCGGCAAGGTTCATCTGTTTCAGCAACGGATTCAGCACGAGATCGGCGGCATTGTCCTGCGAGATCACCAGCGTGTCGGCGGCGTAATCCATCCGCGCCACGCCCGACGATCCGCGCAGGGTCAGCGACCGGTCGTCATGGGTTTCCACCAGCGACAGGTTGATTGTCACGTCGATGTCACCGGCCTTCGCGATCACGCGCCAGGATTGATGCCGAACTGCGCCGCCCGGCAGGGTGATCGGCTGACCCAGTTCAAGGTGACGGATGTCCAGCGGCCCGAACAGGTCGATCGCAAAGGCAAAGGGATGCGGCCCCAGTTCCAGCAACAGGTTCTTTGCCTCGCGCAGCAGCCATATCCCGTAGGGCCCCGACCGCAGCGGCGCCAGCGGGAAACACCAGTTGACTTCGAGTGCCGAAATTCGCCCGATCTTGCCCGCTTCTTTCGCTGCTTTCAGGCGACGATAGGCAGGCAGGCCAAGGAAATTGTGACCGCCGGCAAAGCGCACCCCGTTTCGGTCCGCCGCCGCAACCATGTCCCGAGTGTCCTGCGCCGACAGGGCGACCGGCTTTTCCACCAGGCAATGCAGACCTGCTTCAAGACATTGCAGCGTGATGTCCTTGTGGAAATCCGGCGGGGTCAGGATATGCACCGCGTCGCAAACCTTCGCCGCGATCATGTCGTCCACCGAGCCGAAGGCGGGCACGCCGTAGGCGTTCGCCATGTCTTGCGCCGCCCCCAGCGACACATCGCAGACACAGGCCAGTTCGGCATCCTTCACCGCGCGAAGCGCGTCGGCGTGCCAGCTGGCGATATACCCGGCACCGATGATGCCAACACGGATCGGGGAATGGGTCACGGGGGCCTCACTTATACTCGATGATGCGCATGGCGCTGCCGCGCAGCTTGCGCAGATGGTAGCGGATCATGCCGATCAGATTGGGAAATTTCGACAGGCTCAGGAAAACCGACTGGCGCAGCGCCATGTCCCGGTTCAACCCTTCTCGGCGTAACCCGCGCACGGTGCGCAGATAGGACAGCACGTAAAGCGCCAGAACGGCAAGCAGCCCGGCACAGGACCCGGCCAGCAGCGCCGCCAACGCAAGGAGGGGCAACACGGCACCGAAAACGATCACCCGGCGGCGTTCGGTGACGAAATAATCCGGGTGCAGGTCGCCCACCTGGGCAAACCCGTGACCGCTGCGCACCGCGCGTTGCCACCATTGCGAAAACCGGGTCATCGCCGCATCGTGGCGGGTCATCGGCAGCGGCAGGCGGATGATCCTGTGGCCCGCCTTGCGGATCCGGGTGCAGAATTCATCGTCCTCGGCGGCAATCACCCTCGGATCGAACCCCCCAACCGCGTCGAACGCCGCGCTGCGCACCATCATGTCGCCGCCGCAGGCCAGGATTTCCCCCGCCGGACGGTGCCATTCGAAATCGGCCAGGGCGTTGTAGATGCTGGCCTGCGGACGGATTTCCGATCGCCAGCCGGTGACGATGGCAAGATCGTCCTGAGCTTCGACCGCCTCCAACGCCGCCGCGATCCAACCGGGTTCGACACCGCAATCGCCATCGACGAACTGCACGAATTCCGGCAGCCCGCCCGTTTTCATCGCCTCAAACCCGGCATTGCGCGCCCGCGCGGCGGTGAAGGGGACCGAGGTATCAAGCTCGACCACCTCGATACCCATGTCGCGCGCGGCCTGTACCGATCCGTCCGAAGACCCGCTATCGACATAAACGATGCGATCAACCTGATCCTTCAGCGTGGACAGGCAGCGGATCAGGCGTTCGCCCTCGTTTCGGCCGATCGCAACGGCCGCGAGTTTTCCCTTCATGGCCTGTCCTCCGGCCGCTTGGATGTCGGAGGGTTGCCATCGATATAGCCCCGGAACAACCGGCCAAGCCACGCCGCTTCACTAGCGATGTTGAAATCGCGGGCGACTTTCGCGCGGCCCTTCGTTCCCATCTCCGCGGCCTTCCCCGGATCGGAAAGAACTTGCAGGATCGCCCGTTCCAGCGACACCGCATCGCCCGACGGCACCAGAATACCGCTTTCACCCTGGTCCACCAGTTCGGGAATGCCCGCGATCTGCGTCGCCACCACCGGCAGCCCCGCCGCCATCGCTTCCATCAGAACCACCGGCACGCCCTCGGCGAAGCTGGGCAGCACCAGCGCGTCGACCTGTTGCAGGATCTCCGCCACCTCGGCCTGCGATTTGTAGCCGAGAAAATCGGTGTGGCCAGCAAGCCCCCTTTGGCGCGCCTCCGCCTCCAGCGCTTCGCGATCAGGCCCGTCGCCGATCAGCGTCAGGCGGGTATTCGGGCGGGCCGCGATGACTTGTTCCAGCGCTTCGAACAGAACCGGCAGCCCCTTGACCGCCGCCATCCGCCCGACAAACAACAGCCGGCTCCCTGCCCTGTTCCCGGCCTCGGCATAGCGCCCCGGCTCCACCCCGCAATGCACGATATGCATCCGGGCCCAGTGGTCACGTTCGGCAAAGCTCATCCCCTGCGACCGGCAGAAATCGCTGATGCAGGCGGTGAAACTGGCCCGCGCGATCTTTTCATCAAGACGCCACCGAATGGGTTCGAAAAAGATATCCGGCCCATGCAACGTGAAACTGTAGGGAATACCGCTGATTTCATGGCACAGCATCGCCGCGGTGCAGCTGGCCTTGGCGATATGGTTGTGCAGATGCCGAACGCCCCTGTCCCGCAGATGCGCCGCCAGAACCACCGCTTCGGCGAAATAGAACATCTGGTAGAGCATCGCGCGAAAGCCGCCAGGGGACGTGCGCAGCGCAAGGCGCAAGGCGCGGAAATAGGCACCGGGATCGCGCAGCGCCCGCAGATGGGCGCGCAGGCTTACCACGGGATTGGAAGCCGCCCGTATGATATAGAAGGTGCGCGCTGCTTCGTCGCACTGTTCCGGCCCAACGAGGTGTTCCACCCCGGTCCGGCGGACCGAACAGGTTTCGACCTCGAATCCCTGG
>JAWVXM010000084.1:0-10043 GCA_033723255.1 Thalassovita sp. | reverse complement strand
GGGATCCGGCAGGATGGGCAGATCTGGAAGCATGGTGATTTCCCTGTCGATCATGGCTTGCCTTTTTGCTTTGACATGCACCATTTATGTCCGGCGCGCAAATAGCAAGAGGATGGAAACATGTTGGGTTTTGTGGTCGCCGGGGGACAAGGCGAATCCGATCGCTGCCTGCGCGAAGCGGCAGCCGCTCTGCGTGAAAGCGGGGTCCGCGTCGCCGGCGCGGTGCAAAGCAACGTGGAAACCGATCCCGCCTACAAGTGCCAGATGGACCTGCATATCCTGACCGGCAACGAGGTGATCCGCATCAGTCAGGATCTGGGGCTGCTGTCCCGGGGCTGCCGGCTGGACCCCGACGGGTTGGAGCGCGCGGTCGGGCTGGTCGCGGCAAGCCTGGAACGGGATCCGGAGGTGCTGATCGTGAACAAGTTCGGCAAGCAGGAACTGGACGGGCGCGGCTTCCGCCCCGTCGTGGGCGAGGCATTGCTGGCCGGCATCCCGGTGCTGACCTCGGTCAATCCGGGAAATGTCGACCGGTTCAAGGAATTCGCCGGCGATATGGGCGAACAGTTGCCCGCCGATGCGGCGGTTCTGAAGGACTGGGTTCTGTCCCAGATCGCGGAGTTGCAGGATTGACCGAGAACTGGACAAATTGTCCACCCGAAATCGGGCAAACCCTCAATTTGTCCGTTTCGAGGCGATTTTGACGGTGCTAACCCCAGAACAACTGAAGACAAACCGGGCAGGGAAAGACAGGGAATGAGCGACTTTTTCGGCGGCATCTCGCGGGCGGTCGAACTGATCCTGACGCTGGATGCGGACCTTGCCGAGATCACCCTTCTGTCACTGCGCGTCAGCCTGACCGCGACGCTGATCGCCTCGGCGATCGGGCTGCCCTTGGGGGCGTGGCTGGCGATCAACCGTTTCCCCGCGCGCCGCGTGGTGATTTCGGTGCTCAACGGGCTGATGGGGCTGCCGCCGGTAGTTGTGGGGTTGCTGGTCTATGTGCTGCTGTCGCGCTCGGGCCCGTTCGGCGTTCTGGGGCTGCTGTTCACCCCGACCGCGATGATCATCGCGCAGGTTGTCATCATCACGCCGATCATTGCCTCGGTGGCGCATCAGGCGATGCGCGAAATCTGGGCAGATTACCATGACCTGCTGATTTCGCTCGGGGCATCGCGCCGGCAGCGGCTGACCACGCTGATCGTCGACGGGCAAAGACCGCTTCTGACCGCGTCACTGGCCGGGTTTGGCCGCGGCATCGGCGAGGTCGGCGCGATCATGATCGTGGGCGGCAATATCGACCACGCCACCCGGGTTCTGACGACCGCGATTTCGCTTGAGACCGGCAAGGGGGAATTCGACATGGCGCTGGCGCTCGGCTTCGTCCTGATCGCGCTGGCGATCTCGGTCAACCTGGCGCTGCACACCCTGAACCGCACCGAAAGGAGGTCGCGATGGTAACGCCCTGGCTTTCCGCCGATCAGGTGCGTGTGCGGCGCGGCGGCCGCACCCTGCTGGGCCCGGTCAGCTTTGGCCTGTCGCGGCGGGACATCACCATCCTGATGGGGCCCAATGGCGCCGGCAAGACCACGCTTCTGCGCGCGCTGCACGGGCTGGAACGCATTCGCGGCAACATCCGCTGGGGCGATCCCACGCTGGCCGAACGGCACAACCAGTCCTTCGTGTTCCAGACGCCGGTGCTGATGCGCCGTACCGTGCTCGACTGCATCGCCTATCCACTGCGTCTGGACGGGATGAGCCGGTCCGAGGCCCGCGCCCGTGCGGCCGAACAGGCCGAAAAGGTGGGGCTGCGCGTCGATCTGCACGGCGAGGTGGATGACATCTCGGGCGGCGAGAAACAGAAGATGGCGATGGCCCGCGCGCTGATCCGCAACCCCGGCATCCTGTTCCTCGATGAACCCTGCGCCAATCTCGACGGGCGGTCGACCTGCGAAATCGAGGAGATCCTGACCCAGATCCGCAACACTGGCACCCGCATCGTGATGTCCACCCATGACATCGGACAAGCGCGCCGGCTAGCCGGCGAAGTGCTGTTCCTGCACCAGGGGCAGCTGATGGAAAAAAGCGCCGGAGAATGCTTTTTCGACGATCCAAAGTCACAGGCCGCAACGGCCTATTTGAGGGGGGATATCCTGCTATGAAGATATTCAAATCGATCATGATGGGCGCCGCGACAGCGCTTTTCGCCGCGACCGCGCAGGCCGAGGACATGAAGATGTCGGTCACCACGTCCTTCGCCAATTCCGGCCTGGCCGACGTGCTGCTGCCGCAGATCAAGGCCGATACCGGCATCAACGTGCAGTTGCTGATCGTCGGCACCGGGCAGGCGCTGAAACTGGGCGCGGCGGGCGACGTGGACGCGGTTCTGGTGCATTCGCGCCCGGCCGAGGAAAAGTGGCTGGCCGAGGGCAACGGCACCCACCGGCGCGAAATCATGTATAACGATTTCGTCTTCATCGGCCCGTCGGATGACCCGGCAGCGGCAGGCGCGGCCGACAAGGCCACCGGCGCGCTGCAGGCGATCGCGGCGGCGAAGCCCCCCTTTGTCAGCCGCGGCGATGACAGCGGCACCCACAAGATGGAAAAGCGGCTCTGGGCGGCGGCGAGCATCGAACCGGCGGGCGACTGGTACCGCGCCGTGGGCCAGGGCATGGGGGCCGCGCTGAACACCGCGTCGGGGATGAACGCCTATGTCATGGCGGACCGGGCCAGCTGGCTGAAATTCGCCAACAAGGGCGATCTGAAGCTGGTCTTTGAAGGTGATCCGATCCTGTTCAACCAATATGCCTATATGCCGGTGAACCCCGAAAAGCACCCGCATGTAAAAAACGACCTGGCCATGAAGCTGGAAGCCTGGCTGGTCAGCGACACCGCGAAAGAGCTGATCAACAGCTACAAGATCAACGGTGAGACGCTGTTTACCTTCAACGCCGAACAGAACTGATCACCGCCTTGGCCGGAAAGAAAACGAAAGCCCGCCGGTTTCGGCGGGCTTTTTCATCCGACGCGCAAAATGTGACCGGGCAGCGCCCGACCGGGGATGGGCGCACTGCGCTCCGTGGTCTGCACTGTATCCACCCGCCACGTCGGCCATTCATGCCTCGCGCAGACGATGCCAAAGCGCCCGCCCGGGGGGGGGCGGTCGGGCGCTGCCCGGCGGCGCAAAGCGCTGCTGTTCGGGCCTGGCACAATACTCGTAGGGCTTAGTCGTCCAGCGATCCGTGGAGCGCGAACTGGTCCAGCCCGGCCTCGCTGGCCTCGATGAAACGGTATTGTTCGCGCACGCCGGATTCTGTAAGCTCACGCGACACGGACAGCACCGTGTTGGGGGCGTGATCGGCGCAGAGCTCGGCCATATGGTTCAGTTCCTCGATCGCCACCGGCAGCGCCGCCTCGACCGAGGGCGCGCCGTAGACGGCGACGAAGTGTTCTGCCAGACGCCGCGCCAGCGCGTCCCATTCGGCCTGTTCTATCTGCGTCACCGCGACGAAGGTGACCCGGCCGAAGGTTTCGACCCCGAGCCAGCCATTGGCGAAGGCCTGCCGCGCCTTGCCGGCGAGGTCTGCCTCGGACCAGTTGGAAAATTCGAAACCGCCGCTGATGCACCATTCGCCGGTACGGGCCGGCGAATGAAACACGTTCATGTCGCTTTCATCGAAATGGATCGCGCGGGCAAGCAGCATCTTCAGCCCTCCTCAAGGATTTCGGTCAGCGGGATCAGCCGGCTGTCGCCGCCGGACGTCTTCAGGATCATCCCGAAATTTTCGTCGACACCAAGAAATTTCCCGTCCAGCCTTTCACGTTTCAACGGCACCGAAACGTCGTCGCCCATGTGCCACACCAGCCCTTCCCATTCGCGGTAAAGCGCCTTGCGCCCGGCGTCAGCTTCAAGCTGATTGAGCCAGTAGAGTACGTGCCGCGCCCAGCCCTCGAGCAGTTCCAAGGCGTCGATATCGCCGCAGCCTTCTTCCTCCAGCGAGGTCCAGTCCGGGGTCTGGCCGGGTTCGAGCCCGTCCTCGGCATCATGGCGCAGGAACAGTTCGAATGTGACGACCAGCCAATCGGGCACCTGCGCGGGATCGTCGCTGCTGCAATAGGCATGCAGCGCGCCGGAATGCCCCCCGTTGATGCGGATGCCGCCGGTCCATTCGAAATGGACCGCGGTTTCCGGCGGCGCCGACACGCCAAGCGCATTCTGCAAGGCCACGCTGGCGGCCACGAAAGCGGCCATCGCGGTCTGCAGCGGTTCCTCGGGCGCCAGCACCAGCGCCGCGCGCAGCCGCGTATCGGTCACCGACCAGGGCAGCAGCCCCGCATCGATGCCGCGCCGCGCCTCCTTGCAGGCGATGGTCACCGGGTTGGCCGGACCGGCCGCCAGCCCCTTCAGCAGGGGCGGGAACTGCGGTGTCAGGACGGTCATGCGACGCCCTCGGCCACCAGCTTGCGCGCGATCTGGCGGAAGGCCTGCGCCTGCGGCGAATTGGGCTGCGACACGACGATCGGTGCGCCGCCATCGGCGGCCATCCGGATATCGAGATGCAGCGGCACCTCTGCCAGCAGCGGCACGCCCAGCTTTTCAGCTTCTTTGGCAACGCCGCCGTGTCCGAAGATATGTTCTTCGTGGCCGCAATTGGAACAGATATGGGTGCTCATGTTCTCGATCAGCCCATAGATCGGAACCTCCAGCTTCTGGAACATGTCGATCCCCTTGCGCGCATCGAGAAGCGCCACGTCCTGCGGGGTCGATACGATGATGGCACCGTCCAGATGGGTCTTTTGCGCCAGCGTCATCTGCACGTCGCCGGTGCCCGGCGGCAGGTCGACGATCAGCACGTCAAGCGCGCCCCACTGAACCTGGAACAGCATCTGCTGCAGCGCCCCCATCAGCATCGGGCCGCGCCACACCACCGCTTCGTCCTCCTGCGTCATCAGCCCCAGCGACATCAGCGTCACACCGTGATTGCGCAGCGGCAGGATGGTTTTGCCGTCGGGCGATGCGGGCCGGCCCGACACGCCCAGCATGCGCGGCTGGCTGGGACCATAGACATCGGCATCCAACAGCCCCACCCGGCGGCCTTCGGCGGCCAGCGCGGTGGCAAGGTTGGCCGACACGGTGGATTTGCCCACCCCGCCCTTGCCCGAGGCAACGGCGATGATCCGGTCGACCCCGGGGACCTTCTCCGGCCCGGCAGGTTTCGGGTGCCCGCCCACCTTGAGGTCCGGCGGGGCCGCCGGGGCGCTGTGGGCGGTCATGACGACCGACACGGTTTCCACCCCGTCCATCCCCTTCAGTCGCGCTTCGGCCTCGGCGCGCACCGGTTCCAAGCGGTCGGCGCGGGCCGGGTCGATTTCCAGCACGAAGCGCACGCTGCCGGCATCGACGGTCAGCGCCCGGACCATGCCGGCGGACACGATATCGGCGCCGCTGACCGGGTCGGTCAATTCTTTCAGGACGGCAAGAACGTCGTCACGCGTCACAGTCATTCCGCGCCGCCCTTGATTTCGCCCTCGATCACATGCTCCAGCCCCAGATCGTCGATCGTCAGCACCATCTTCACCTTGTGTGCGCCGCTCGCCGCCGGCGCACCGGCATCGCGATAGGCCGCTTCAATCGCCTGCTGCGAGGTGACTCCCACCTGCTTGAGAAATTTTCGGACGGACATGTTCAGTTCATCATTCATCGGATTCTCCTGCGGTTTTCTTTTCGCGTTGACCGGAAGGCATTCTATTACCTAGCTTACCGGCATGGGTAAGAAATCTGTAAAATTCCTTTGCGCGACCTGGGTGTTTCTGGCGCTGAGCCTCACCCCTGCGACCGCGGATGAAAGGGTATTCCGCCTGCAAGCCGATCCCGAACTGGAAACCAGCGGGTTGCTGCGCTTCATCCTGCCGCGTTTTTCCCTGAAAACGGGGCGCAGGGCGGAACTTGTCGAAAGCGGCGCCGACATGACCTTCGCCGAGCTTGCCGACGGCACGGTCGTGATGGCGCGCGAGGCGCGGGTATTCTCGGTCCGGTTGAACGGCGACAACCCGGCGGCCCAGCGGTTCTTTGACTGGCTGCTGTCGGATATCGGCCAGGCGACGATCCTCGATTTTTCCCCCGAGGACGGGCCGCGCTTTACAGCGGTCGCGGTCGAGGACGTGGCCGAAGACATCGTGTTCGAGGGCGACGTGTCGCTGGGCGCCGAGGTGGCGGGCAAGCACTGCACCCGCTGTCACCGGATTGCACCGGGGGATCGCAGCACGATCGGGTCGACCCCGTCCTTCATGGCGCTGCGCGCCCTGCCCGACTGGGATGAACGGTTCACGGCCTTTTTCGCGCTGAACCCGCACCCATCCTTCCTGCGGGTGCAGGACGTCAGCCCGGACTTCGACCCGGAACGCCCGCCCGCCATCGTGCCCGTGCTGGTCACGCTGGAAGAAGTCGACGCACTTCTGGCCTATGTCTCGACCATTGAGCCGGCCGATCTGGGCGAAGAGATCCGGCATCAGTGATCGCGGCGCTTGCTGAAATAATCGTCCGTGGTGCGCACCTTGGGGCGCTCGGCCGCGGCGAAGGGGTTATCGGCGCTGTGATACTGCGCCTTCACCCGGCAATCGTCGCACATCTGGATCAGCCGGCCGGCGCCCGCTCCGGCGAACATCGCGTGCTTGCCCTCCAGCTTCTCGAGGATCTTCTCGACCGTTGATTTCACCCCGAAAGGCGCGCCGCATTCGATGCAGCAGAACGGTTCTTCCTCGTTCAGGGTGCGCAGCTTCATCACCTCGTCCGACGGATCGAAGCGCGGCTGCAGCGAAATCGCCTGTTCCGGGCAGACATTGGTGCACAGCCCGCATTGCAGACAGGCGTCTTCCTGGAACCGCAGCTCGGGCTTGTCGGGATTGTCCACCAACGCCCCCGAGGGGCAAAGCGACACGCAGGACAGGCACAGCGTGCAACTGTCGGCATCCACCAGCACCGCGCCATAGGGCGCGTTTTCGGGCAGCGGCACCGGACCGTCCTGCGGATCCAGCAATGCCTTGGCCGCCATCCGCGCAACCTGCCGGCGATCCCCCATCAGCAGAACCGGCCGCGCCTCCTGCGGGGTGACCGGCGCGTCGTAAAGAGCATCGGCCATCGCGTCGGGCGTGTCGACGTCGAGAAGGAACAGCCGCCCCGCCCCGCCCATCGCCGCCGCCAGCGCCATTTCGCGGTTGATCGGGTCGCGTTCGGTCCTGGGCGACGGCAGCACATGCACCGCGCAGAAGCCGCTGGCCAGCGCCGCCAGCATCTCGGCATGACCGAACCCGGTCAGCGCGCCGACCGACAGCGGCAGCACATTGCCCGGCAAGCCGCGCCCGAAACGGGCGGCCAGCGCGATCATCTCGGCGCCGTGGCTGTCATCATGCACCAGAAGGACCGGGTTTTCGCCACCCGCCTGCAGATAAGTTTCGGCCAGCGTGCGCGCCCGCGCGTTCAGCGTGGCCACCGGGGGGGCGTCATACTTGATGGCGCCGGAGGGGCAGAGCGACGAACAGGCACCGCAGCCGGCACAGATCAGCGGGTCGACATCCACGTGGTCCCCGGCGGGCAGGATGGCCCCGGTCGGGCAGATATCGAGACAGTTGCTGCAGCCGGTCTTGCCGGCGCGGGAATGGGCGCAAAGATGCGGGTCCAGCGTCAGGAACAGCGTCTTTTCGAAGGTGCCGACAAGCTGCGCCGCCTCGAACACGACATCGGCTACCGCCGTCTGGCTACCCGGATCGGCACGCAGATAACCATCGCGTTTTTCCGGTGCCGGGAACAGCGGCGTGTTGCCGGACAGGTCAAGGATGATGTCGCAGCGACTACGCGCACCGTCGCGCGGTGCGGTGGCGGCAAAATCGCCCCGGCCCGCCGCGATCATCATTTCGACCGCATCGATTTCGGCATCGAACTGCCCGAAGGTGCCGGAAACCTTCTTCAGCCTGCCGCGGATGGTTTCATACCGCCGGTCCAGCGGCATGTCTTCGCCCGGCTCAAGCAGGACCGTGACGGCCAGCGCGTCGCACAGCCGTTCCGCCGCGGCAATCGCCACATCGGCCCGCCCGATGATCAGACACTGCCCTTCCGAGGACACGTCGATGGCCTTGGCCGCGGGCCGCGGCAGCTGCGCTTCAGCCACCAGCGCGGCCATCTTGGGGCCGGGATCGGGACTTTCGGTCCAGCCGGCCCGATCACGGACATCGACGAACTCGGGGGAAGCAACCGACAGATCTTCCGCCAGTTCGACGAACTTCTGTGCCTCCTGCGCACAGGCGATCACCGTATCTCCGGCGGAAATTTCCCGCGCGGCGGCCTCGATTTCGCGCCCGCACAGTTCCGAATAGACACGAGAACACTGCAAGTTCTCCATCCCTTCGAAAGCTGACGGATCAACCTTCTGAGACCCCAAACAGTTGCACAAAATCAATCGCTTAGACACATTCCTCTCCCCAGCTGCCGCGCCATCGACAAGACACGTCCGACGCCCGCGGCGTGATGCTAGGCATGAAATGGCCGGGGGGGTAAAGGCCAAATCAGGTGATTCGCGCAAAAACCCCGGAGAAAAAACCTGACAAAAAAAGGGGGTAATTGCCACTCTGGACAATTCGTCCCATGCGACATGTTGGCATGTGTACCATTGTGGACAATTTGTCTGCCGCACCGCAGCAAAATTAAAAAACTGAACCTTTCCCTCAAATTGCGATGGACGGCCCGGAATCAGGCTGCAAGTTAGGAAGCCGAGGTGTGCAATCGTACACCCAAGGGAGAGACCAGACAGACAATGGCCGTCATACGTGAAACGATTCCAGTGGGCATCATCGTCCGCAGGACACCCGGCGTGACACGCTGGGCACCTTGGTCGTGGACCGTATCCGCCCTGTTGCCGGGCGCCGGGTCAGCCGACTGGCGCGAATTGCGCCGTGAAGGCGACGCGGTCGAATTTCACGCGGCGACCATGACGCTGGAACTGTTCTCCAGTGACACCCAGGGATATGTCGTCACCCTGTCTTCCAAGACGCCCAGCCTGTACGTGGTGCTGTCGGAGGACGACTCCGCGGATGCCCGTCTGCCGTGGAAGCCCGAGCTGCTGACCGCCTCGGCTTTCGAGGGCCAGGGATATGCAGAAAGTGGCGAATCCCTGGTCGAACGGGTGCCGATGCCCCTGACGCTGATCTCCTTTATCCGGGAATTCGTGCAGCGCCACCATGTCGAGGAAGAATTCGTCAAGCGCAAGCGCGACCGCAAACGCGTCGATCTTGTCGAGGATGGCAAGGGCGATCCGCGTATCCGCCAGATGTCAGATGTCTATCGCGCACCGCGCTCGACCCGGGGGGATGTGCATTGACCCAGGCAGGTGAAGGTTTCTGGACGCGCCGCCTCGCCGGCGTCAAAGCCGAAGCGGAAGCCGAACAGCAGGCGGCGGCGGAAGCCGTCGCTCGACAGGAATCTGAGCGCGAGGCCGCGCTCGAGGCGGATGCCGCCGAGAAAAGCGATGCAGAGCTTCTTGAAGACCTCGGCCTGCCCGACCCCGACAGCCTGAACCCGGGCGACGATTTTTCCGCCTTCATGGCAAAGGCCGTCCCCGAACGTTTGCGCCGCCGCGCGCTGCGCCGGCTGTGGACGTCGAACCCGGTTCTGGCCAATCTCGACGGGCTGACCGATTACAGCGACGATTTCACCGATGCCGCGACCGTGCTGCCCGACATGCGCACCGCCTATGAGGTCGGGCGCGGCATGTTCGAACACGTGCGCGCACTGGCCGCGGAGGCCGAGGAAGCCGCCACGGCACAAACCGAAGAGACCGTACAGGAAGAACCGGCGGCAACCGTTTTGGCGGATGCTCAACCCGAGGAACCGGCCCCGCGCCTGCGCGCCGCGCCCGAAATGGACGTGCCGGTCGAAGACATGGCCGAGGCAGAGCCCGAACAGCCCGCTGCCCCGCGCCGCCACATGAGATTTTCATTTGCAACCGAGGATGATCGCGGATGACACAGGCTGCCGAAGCGCCCCCCATCGT
>JAWVXM010000083.1:0-10090 GCA_033723255.1 Thalassovita sp. | reverse complement strand
TACCTGTTCCTGCGCCTGCCCGCCGCCATCGGCATCCTCGTGGTGTCGCTGCTGGCTTCCCTGTCGGTTCTCGGGCTGGATTTCATCCTGCCCGAATTGCGGATGGCCGATACCGCCCGCAGGCTGATACTGGGCATCGATTTTTCCGACGCCCTGCTCGAAGGCATGCTGGGGCTGCTGCTATTCGCCGGGGCGCTGCATGTGAAACTGGCC
Source organism: Thalassovita sp. (assembly GCA_033723255.1). Lineage (GTDB taxonomy): Bacteria > Pseudomonadota > Alphaproteobacteria > Rhodobacterales > Rhodobacteraceae > Thalassobius. The sequence continues at coordinate 9,877 of JAWVXM010000083.1, read as the reverse complement.
GATCTGCGGGCGCAATGGTTGCTGGTGGTTTTGATGGCGACGCTCGGTGTCGGGCTGTCGACCGCCATCGTCGGAATCGGGTTCAGCTGGATCACCGGCATGCCGCTGATGGTCGCGCTGGTCTTCGGCGCGCTGATATCGCCCACCGATCCGGTCGCGGTCATGGGGGTGCTGCGCGAAGCCAGCCTGCGCAGATCGCTGGAAACCAAGATCGCGGGGGAAAGCCTGTTCAATGACGGGGTCGGGTATGTCGTGTTCCTGGTTCTGATCGCGCTGGCATTTCCGGATGCGGGCGGCCACGGCGGCGAACATCACGAAACCACCGCGATGAGCGCGATCACCCTGTTCGTGCAGGAAGCTTTCGGCGGCGCCATCCTCGGAATCGTGCTGGGTTGGCTGACCTTCCGGGTGATGCGGCTGATCGACGACTATTCGCTTGAAGTGCTGATCACGCTCGGGCTGGCCTTCGGTGGCTATGAACTGGCGGTTTGGCTGCATGTCTCGGCGCCGATCATGGCGGTCTGCGCCGGGCTTCTGATCGGTGATATCGGCGCCAAGCATGGCATGTCCGAGGAAACCCGTCGCTATGTCGAGGCGTTCTGGAAACTGGTCGACGAAATCCTCAACGCGGTCCTGTTCCTGCTGATCGGTTTCGAGGTCTTCGCGGTGGCTTTCGAGATTCAACTGCTCACCGCCAGCGTTCTGGCCATCGCGCTGGCGCTGATCGCGCGGCTGGCGGCGGTCGCGGTGCCGGTGCTGATCCTGCGCCCGACCCGGGCCTTCAGCCCCGGCGTGATCCCGATCATGACCTGGGGCGGACTGAAGGGCGGGATCTCGGTGGCGCTGGCCCTGTCGCTGCCCGATAACGAGTGGAAGCCCATGATCCTGACCGCGACCTACCTCGTGGTGATCTTTTCCATCATCATCCAGGGCCTGACCGTGGGCCGGGTGGCAAACCGGTTCGGCCGCGAACCCGACCTGATGTGAGCCCCCTATGACCAGCTATCTTGTCCTCGACGTATTCTCCGAAACACCCTTCGGCGGCAATCAACTGGCGGTGATCCCGGATGCCACCGCCCTGCCCGAAGAGGCGTTGCAGAAGATCACGCGCGAATTCAACTTCTCGGAAACCACCTTCGTCTATCCGCCCGCCGATCCGGCCCATACGGCAAGGGTTCGGATCTTTACCCCGACGATGGAAGTGCCCTTTGCCGGCCACCCCACGATCGGGACAGCCGTCGCGCTGGCAATGGCAGGGCACGGCCCCGACATGGTGCTGGAACTGGGCGTCGGCCCGCTGAATTGCCATGCCGAGAATGGCGCAGCGCGTTTCACCACCGAAGCGCCGCTGGAAATCCTTGCGGAACCCGATCCCGCGCTGGTCACCCGTGCGCTTGGCCTGCCGCCCGAAAAGATCGCGACCCGGGCCCATCCGCCGGTGATGGCGACGCTGGGCCTGCCCTTCACCCTGACCGAGCTGACCGACCGTGACGCGCTGGCTGCGATCACAACCGATATCGGCGCCTTCCGCGAAGGGGCGGAACGCTATCCGGGATCGCTCGATTTCCCGCAATTCGTCTATATTCGCGATGGCGACATCATCCACGCCCGCATGTTCGCCCCGCTCGACAATATCCCGGAAGACCCTGCCACCGGCAGCGCCGCGGCAACGCTGGCGGCCTATCTTGCCCGGCAAGACGGCCGCGACGTGGAACTGACACTGCACCAGGGGGTAGATATGGGCCGGCCCAGCGTCATCGGGCTGCGCACGCAGGGCGACAGTGTCACCGTTTCCGGCAAGGCGGTTCTGGTGATGGAAGGACGGCTGCACCTGCCGAACTGAATCGGTTGCGACCCTGGCGAAAGCCCGCTATCAGCACGCTCCGCCGCAAAGCGGGTGGATCAGCCCCCGCACAAGCGTTAAACAGTCTGCGGAAAGACCGGGGAGCGTCATGCCTGACACGATCATTGAACGCTGCGAAGCCATGGGGCTGCGGATGACCGATCAGCGCCGGACCATCGCGGCCGTTTTGCAGGATTCGGACGATCACCCGGACGTGGACGAGCTTTATTCCCGCGCCAGCACCCGCGATCCACGGATTTCCATCGCCACGGTGTATCGTACGGTCAAGCTGTTCGAAGAAGCCGGCATCCTCGACAAGCTCGAATTCGGCGACGGACGTGCCCGTTACGAAGACGCCGAGCGCGACCATCACGATCACCTGATCGACATGCATTCCGGGGAAGTCATCGAGTTTTGCGACCCCGAGATCGAAGAACTGCAGGAAAAGATCGCCGAAAAACTGGGCTATCGGCTGATGGGGCACCGGTTGGAACTCTACGGCGTGCCGACCAAGAAAGATTGAGTCGCTGTATCCCGTTTACATGACGTGATGTATATCTGAACGTCACAGCCTGATCGCGCTTGCATCAGTTGCCGATTTCGGATTTTCCAAACCGGCAATTGCAGATGGAACCCTTCATGCACGCGGTCAGAGCCAATCTTCTTTTCATCCTGTCCATGGCGATGTTCGCGTTGGAAGATTTCTTCATCAAGCGGCTGACCGGTTCGGTCCCTCCGGGCCAGGTGCTTTTGGTTCTGGGACTTGGCGGATCGCTGTTCTTCGCGCTGCCCGCTTTGCGCACCCGGGACAACCTGTTTCCGCCCGTGAGACCCCATATCACCCTGTACCTGCGCACCCTCGGTGAAGGTTTCTGCGCCATCTTCATCGTTCTGTCGCTATCCAAGGTGCCTCTGGCGACATTCGCCACGACCTTCCAGGCGGTTCCGCTGGTTGTGACGGTCGGCGCGGCCCTGTTCCTGCGCGAACAGGTTGGCTGGCGGCGCTGGCTGGCGATCGTGATTGGCTTTGCCGGCGTGCTGCTGATCATCCGTCCCGGGGCAAGCGGGTTCGAAGGCGGTTCTCTTCTGGTGCTGGCCGCCGTCGTCGCCATATCGATGCGCGATATCGTGTCCCGCCGCCTGCCCGCGCATATCCCCACCCGCGTGGTGGCGTTCCAGGGCTTCTTCTCGCTGGTGCTGGCGGGCCCCGTCCTGAGCCTCTCTCTCGGCCATCGGCTTGTTATGCCCGTGCCGACGGACTGGATGTTTCTTGCCGCGACCATCACGGTCGGCGTCATCGGCTACCGCTCGATGGTGATCGCGATGCGGATCGGCGAGGTTTCGGCGCTTGCCCCGTTCCGCTACACGCGTATGGTTTTCGCGCTTGTCCTCGGGATCGCGCTGCTGGGCGAACGCCCCGACCTGCTGACCTATGCAGGTGCGGCGCTGATCATCGTGACCGGGCTTTATACCTATGTCCGCGAGCAGCGGCTGGCGCGGAAAGTCGCCCCGCGAAGCACATCGGAAACGGCCTAGGACATCTTTTCCGTCCACGTTATCGCAAACGTGCCCCCTGCCCCTTTTCAGCCAGGGAAAGGCACTCTAATAACGCCCCCGAACGGTCCTATTTCTTAAGGGAAACTACCCCATGAGCACCATCATCGACATTCACGCCCGCGAAATCCTCGACAGCCGGGGCAACCCCACCGTCGAGGTCGACGTGATCCTGGAAGACGGCACCATGGGCCGCGCCGCGGTCCCCTCGGGCGCCTCGACCGGCGCGCATGAGGCGGTGGAAAAGCGCGACGGCGACAAGGCGCGTTACCTTGGCAAAGGCGTGCTGGAAGCGGTGGCCGCAGTGAACGGTGAAATCGCGCAGGAACTGGTGGGCATGGACGTGACCGAACAGGTGGCGATCGACCGGGCGATGATCGAACTGGACGGCACCCCGAACAAGGGTCGTCTGGGTGCCAACGCGATCCTCGGTGTGTCGCTGGCCTGTGCCAAGGCAGCCGCCGATTTCACCGCGCAGCCGCTCTACCGCTATGTCGGCGGCACCTCGGCCCGCGTCCTGCCGGTGCCGATGATGAACATCATCAACGGCGGCGAACATGCCGACAACCCGATCGACATCCAGGAATTCATGATCATGCCGGTTTCGGCCGCGAACGTGAAGGAAGCGATCCGGATGGGCGCGGAAGTGTTCCACACACTGAAGACGGAACTGTCGGCGGCGGGCTACAACACCGGCATCGGTGACGAGGGTGGCTTTGCACCGGCGCTGGAATCGACCCGCAAAGCGCTCGATTTCGTCATGCAGTCGATCGAAAAGGCCGGCTACAAGGCTGGCGAGGACATCTATCTCGCGCTCGACTGCGCCTCGACCGAATATTACGAGGGCGGCAAGTACGAGATGAAGGGCGAAGGCAAATCGCTCAGCTCGGAAGAAAACGCCGAATACCTGGCCGAGCTGTGCAACGATTACCCGATCATCTCGATCGAGGACGGCATGGCCGAAGACGACTGGGACGGCTGGAAGCTGCTGACCGACAAGATCGGCGACAAGGTTCAGCTGGTGGGCGACGACCTGTTCGTGACCAACCCGGCGCGCCTGGCCGACGGCATCAAGCAGGGCGTGGCAAACTCGATGCTGGTGAAGGTGAACCAGATCGGATCGCTGACCGAGACCCTTCAGGCGGTCGATATGGCCCACCGCGCGCGTTACACCAACGTGATGAGCCACCGTTCGGGCGAAACCGAGGATGCCACCATCGCGGATCTCGCCGTGGCGACGAACTGCGGCCAGATCAAGACCGGTTCGCTGTCGCGTTCGGATCGTCTGGCCAAGTACAACCAGCTGATCCGGATCGAGGAACTGCTGGGCGAAACCGCCGAATACGCGGGCCGCAGCATCCTGAAGTAATCGGTTTCAACACCGGAATAAGAAAGGCGGTCCTGCGGGGCCGCCTTTTATCTTTGCCTTGCATTGCCAGAGGGCAGCGCCCGACCGCGGGTGGGCGCCCAACGGCTTTGGTCTGTGCTTTATGGTGCCGCCACTTCCTTCGTTTATGCGGTGCGCAAACGACAACGAAGCGCCCGCCCGAGGGGCGGTCGGGCGCTGCCCGGGCGGCGCGAGCGCCGCAGTTCCGGGCAAGGTCTTCCGCCTTAGTTCGCAAACTGCCCCCGACGATTGCGATACGTTTCGCCAAATTCTACTCCTGAACCCGTTCAAACAGCAGGTTAGCCGCACCACATGAACGCGCAGGACATAATCGATCACTTGGATTTACAACCCCATCCCGAAGGCGGCTACTACCGCCAGACCTGCGTGGAAGCGCGCAACGACGGCGCACGCCCCGCAGGCACCTGCATCTATTTCCTGCTGAAAGCGGGCGAGAAGAGCCACTGGCACCGGGTCGATGCGACCGAGATCTGGCATTACTACACCGGCGCGCCGCTGATCCTTTCGCTGGCGGAACAGGAAACAGGCCCGGCAAGCGATCACGTCCTGGGTCCTGACCTCGCCGCGGGCCAGGCACCGCAACTGATCGTGCCCAAACACCACTGGCAGACGGCTGAAACCATCGGCGATTACACGCTGGTCGGCTGCACCGTGTCGCCGGGTTTCCGTTTTGAAGGTTTCGAACTGGCCGCGCCGGGGTTCGATATTCCGAAAGCTTAGCCCCGGCGGATCACATCGATCAGGGACCGGGTCGACCCGTCCTTGCCCTCGGCGCTTTGCTTGCCCTCCAGCACCGGCTGCAGCGCCAGCGCCAGTTCCTTGCCAAGCTCGACGCCCCACTGATCGAAGCAATTGATCCCAAGGATCACGCCTTCGACGAAGACCCGGTGCTCGTACAGCGCCACGATCTGGCCCAGCACGTAAGGCGTGAGACGGTCGTAAACCAGCGTGGTGGACGGCCGGTTGCCCGGGAACACACGGTGACGCGCCTGCCGTTCGAGTTCATCCCCCGTCAGCCCCTTCGCGGCCATCAGTGCGCGCGCCTGCTCCAGCGACCGCCCCTTCATCAAAGCTTCGGACTGGGCCAGGCAATTGGCAATCAGCAGGGTGTGCTGATGCGTCAGGTCCGCTTCGTGGCCTTTCGCGCCGACCATGAATTCGCAGGGCACGATATCGGTGCCCTGATGGATCAGCTGGTAAAAGGCATGCTGCCCGTTGGTGCCCGGTTCGCCCCAGACCACGGGGCCGGACGGGTTTTGCAGGTCCGATCCATCCATCGCCACGCGCTTGCCGTTGCTTTCCATTTCCAGCTGCTGGAGATAGGCGGGCAACCGTTCCAGCCGCTGTTCATAAGGCAGCACCGCGCGTGTGGCATATCCCATGCCTTGGTGGTGCCAGATGCCGACCAGCGCCAGCAGGACCGGCAGGTTGTCGGCCAGCGGCGCGGCGCGGAAATGCGCGTCCATCGCGGCGCCGCCCCGTTGGAAATCGAAGAAACGATCCGCGCCGATGGCGATCATCAGGCTCAGCCCGATCGGCCCCCACATCGAATACCGCCCGCCGACCCAGTCTTCGAACCCGAAAACACGTTCCGGGGCGATGCCGAAATCGGCGGTCCTGTCGGCGGCGGTCGACAGGGCGGCGAACTGCGCCCCCGGGTCCGCGACCGATTGCGCCATCCAGGCCCGCGCGGTTTCGGCGTTGGTCATGGTTTCGATGGTGGTGAAGGTCTTGGACGCGACGATCACCAGCGTGGTTGCCGGGTTCAGCCCGGACAGGATATCGGCGATATGCGCCCCGTCGACATTCGACACGAAATGCGTTTTCGGCCCGTCATGGTAAGGCGCCAGCGCCTTCACCCCCATCACCGGGCCAAGATCGGACCCGCCGATGCCGATATTCACCACATCGGTGATCGCACCGCCCTGCCCCTTGAAACGTCCTGACCGCACCGCTTCGGCGAAATCGGCCATCCGTTTGCGGGTATCGATCACGCCGGGCATGACGTTTTGCCCGTCGACCTCGATCACCGCGCCTTCTGGCGCGCGCAAGGCCGTGTGCAGAACCGCCCTTCCCTCGGTTTCGTTGATCTTTTCGCCGGCCAACATCGCATCGCGCCGGTCCGCCACCGCAGCGGTTTCGGCCAGCGCGATCAGCGCGGTCAGCGCCTCGCCGTCGATATTGGTCTTGCTGAAATCGAAATGCAGCCCGTCGACGGAGCGGGAAAAACGCGCCGCCCGTTGGCCATCTTCGAACAGGGATAGGATCGGCCGGTCTTTCGCACGGCCGGCCAGCGCCGCGATGTCATGCAAATGCATCAGTTCGCCCAATGGATTGTCGCCTGTTGCAGCAGCGCCTTCACCGGCGCTTCTTCCGGCGGCAGATCGGCGGCCCGCAACACCGCCTCCTTCTTGTCCGCGCCGGTGATGACGATGTGAAGGTTGATCGCGTCGCGCAGCACCCGCGCGCTGAAGGTGATCCGCTGTTCGTCCAGCCCTTCGGCCCGCATCGGCAGCAGCACCGGCGCGTGCGCATCCAGCGCCAGCCGCAGGTTGTCGCCGCGCGGGAACAGCGACGCGGTGTGCATGTCGCCCCCCATGCCAAGCAGGGCAATCGAAATGGGCAGGCAGGGTTCGATCCGGGCCTCGAGTTCGGGGATGGCCTCCTCGGGGTGCGGCTTCGGCAGGTAAAGTGGCACAAGCCGCGCCGCCGCCGCCCGCCCGGTCAGCAGCCGTTCACGTAGCAGCCGGGTGTTGGACCTCGGATGATCCTCGGGCACCCAGCGTTCATCGCTGAGCATGACATCGACCCGGTCCCAGTCCAATTCCACATCCCTGAGCACATCGAAGATCGGACCCGGCGTGGTACCGCCGGGCACCACCAGTGTCGCGCGATCTTCGTGCATCAGCACCCCGGCCAGTTCCCCCGCGATCCGGTTGGCCAGGTCGATGGCCAGCATGTCCCGGTCGGCATATTCGATCAGGTTCATGCCCGCACCTCGCGCCAACGGCGGCCATCGCGATGCATCAGCATCAGCGCCTCTTCGGGTCCCGCGCTGCCGGTATCATAGGGGTGTGGCTTGTCGCCGCGTTCTTCCCAGGCGGCGATGATCGGATCGGTCCAAGCCCAGGCGGCTTCGACCTCATCCCCGCGCATGAACAGCGTCTGGTTGCCGCGGACCACATCCATGATCAGGCGCTCATAAGCATCCGGCACCGCCTCGGCCTCTGGCCCCAGGGCTTCGGTGAAGGTCATGTCCAGCGGCACGTCGACCAGGCGCATGCCGCCCGGCCCCGGTTCCTTGATCGTGACGTCCAGGTCGATGCCTTCGTTCGGCTGCAGCCGGATCGTCAGGATATTTCGATGCCGCCCCGTTTCAATCCCGAAGATCGAATGCGGCGTTTCCTTGAACACCACGGCGATCTCGCTCGACCGGGCGCGCATCCGCTTGCCGGTACGCAGGTAGAAGGGGGTTCCCGCCCATCGCCAGTTGCTCAGGTGCACCTTCATCGCCACGAAGCTTTCGGTGGTGGACTGCGGATGACCAACATCTTCGAGATACCCGGCGCGATCCCCCTCGGCCAGGTACTGGCCGCGGACGATTTCATCCGCATCGACAGGATCGAGCGCCCGAATCACCTTGAGCTTTTCATCTCGCACCGCATCGGGTTCGAATTTCGAAGGCGGTTCCATCGCGATCAGGCACAACAGCTGCATCAGGTGGTTCTGCACCATGTCCCGCATCGCGCCGGAGCGATCATAATATTCCCCCCGCCCCTGCACCCCCACGGTTTCGGCCACGGTGATCTGGATGTGATCGACATACTGGCTGTTCCACAGCGGTTCGAACAGCATGTTACCGAACCGGATCGCCATCAGGTTCTGGACGGTTTCCTTACCCAAATAGTGATCGATCCGGTATATTTGTTCTTCGGCGAAGTGTTCTGCCAGCGACCGGTTCAGGGCGCGCGCCGTTTCCAGATCCCGGCCGAAGGGTTTTTCGACCACGATCCGGGTGTTCATGTCAGCCATGCCGTAGCTGTGCAACCGTTCGGCCAGCGGCCCGAACAGGCTTGGCGCCACCGAGAAATAGAACGCGCGCACGCGATCGGCCTGCATCTTGGCCGCCAGATCGGTCCAGCCGCCATTGCCAAGCGCATCGATCGTGACATAGGACAGGATCGACAGGAAGCCCTGCAGATCCTCCTTCTTGTGATGGAAATCACCGTTGAATTCCGCGATCGCCTCGGCCACGAAACGCTTGAAAGCGTCATCGTCCATTTCCGAGCGTGCCGCCCCGATGATCTGCACACCTTCCGGCATCTGCCCGGCACAGTAGCGGCGGAACAGGGCGGGCAGAATCTTGCGCCGCGCCAGATCGCCGGTACCGCCGAATACCACAAGGTCGAAAACATCCACGGGAATGACTCGCGAAACCATGGCCTTTTCCTCAATTATTGCCCGGGACCGGGACAATCGGCTTCTGTTAGCGCTATCGCCGGCCTTCTAGCGGAACTCTCTCTTTTAGTCTAGGCCGAATGACACCCAAATGACCAAGGACATCCGGTCAAAGCCTAACACCGCTTTTGCCATTCACAATGGTGTCAGGGTGAAAAGCCGCACTTCCCCCCCCGGAATTGACGCGGTAGCGTGCTGTCCGAGCAAAATAAGCAGTGTGCCCATGAAAGACGCCACCCATAACCCGGCCAACGCGGGTAAATTCATCGATCCCGTCATGACGGCGGACGGCCAAGCAAGGGCCACGGTATCCCTCAACCGGCCGGAAACGCTGTGGTTCAATACCGGCACCCTGTGCAACATCACCTGCGCCAACTGCTACATCGACAGCTCGCCCCGGAACGATGCGCTGGTCTATCTCGATACGGCCGAAGTGGAGGACTATCTCGATCAGCTCGAAGAACGGCAATGGAAGGTGCGCGAAATCGGCTTCACCGGGGGCGAGCCGTTCATGAACCCTCAGATGCTGGACATGGCGCGGGCCGCTCTCAGCCGCGGTTACGAGGTGCTGATCCTGACCAACGCGATGTTGCCGATGATGCGCCCGAAGATGC
>JAWVXM010000082.1:0-10197 GCA_033723255.1 Thalassovita sp. | reverse complement strand
TGTCACATCGCACGGGCTGGCAATGCAATCCTTGTTGCGCTAAGGGGCGTCGCAACAAGGAGACGCCCATGTTCATCGCCACCCTTTTGACCGCGCCCGAAACCCCTTCGCTCGATGCGGCGTTGCTTGAATCCCTGCGCAATGCCTGGGGCGGCGGTGATGTGGTGTGGCTGGCCCCGGATGAAGCGGCGGAATTCGAGATCGCCCGCATCCCCGGCAATCTCTGGGAAGTCTGGGACGACGTGCAGCGCATGGGGGTCGACCTGGTGGTGCAGCCGCAGGCGGGCCGCAGGAAGAAGATGCTGCTGGCCGACATGGACAGCACCATGATCCGGCAGGAATGCATAGACGAACTGGCAGACGAGGCCGGTGTCGGTGAGCGTGTGTCGGAAATCACCGCCCGCGCGATGAATGGCGAACTGGATTTCGAAGGCGCGCTGCTGGAACGCGTGGGCCTGCTGAAGGGCCTGCATGAAAGCGTCATCGACAAGGTGCTGGCCGAACGCATCACCTTCATGCCGGGCGGGCGCGAATTGATCGCCACGATGAAGGCGGCGGGCGGATACGCGGCGCTGGTGTCGGGTGGGTTCACCGCCTTCACCCGCAAGGTCGCCAACGAGCTGGATTTCGACGAAAACCACGCCAATATCCTGCTGGCCGAGGACGGTATCCTGACCGGCGACGTGGCGCGCCCGATCCTGGGACGCGAAGCCAAGGTCGAGGCGCTGGCACGGATTTCCAGGCATCTGCGGATCGGGGAAGAGGACGTGATCGCCGTGGGCGACGGCGCCAATGACCTTGGCATGCTGAGCCGCGCCGGCACCGGCGTGGCGCTGCACGCCAAACCCGCCGTGGCGGCGCAATGCGACGTGCGGATCAACTTCGGCGACCTGACCTCGCTGCTTTACGTGCAGGGATATGCCAAGCACGAATTCGTCACCGGCTGATCGATATCGCCGGTTCCGGCCGGGGGGATCAGCGGCGCAGCTTGGTCAGGATGTTCAGCGAGGCATAGCCGTCGGGCACATCGCCGATCGAGCGTTGGAAGCCGCGCACCGCTTCGATCGTCAGCGGCCCGACGAGCCCGTCGATCCCTTTGGTATCGAAGCCCTTTTCGGTCAACAGTGTCTGCATTTCCTTGCGTTCGTCGAAGCTCAGTGCGCGGTCGCCATAGGGCCATCCCGATTGGATCCTTGGCCCGCCCTTCAGCCGGTCCGCAAGGTGTCCGACCCCGATCACATAGGCATCGGCGGTGTTGTAGCTTTCCAGCACCTTGAAATTGTTGAAGATCAGGAAGGCCGCGCCCTTGTGGCCGGCGGGCAACAGCACCGAGGCGGGGCCATGATTGCGCACCGCGCGGCCGTGGATGTCGCGCACGCCCAGCCGGGCCCATTCCGACGGCAGTTTCCGGATCTTGCGGCTCGACAGCGCGTAGTCGAAGCCCGGCGGCAGCGCGACCTCGATCCCCCAGGGTTGCCCCCTGGTCCAACCGTGATCGGCAAGGTAGGCGGCGGTGGAGGCCAGCGCGTCGCTGGGATCGTCGGACCAGATATCGCGCTTGCCATCGCCGGTGAAATCCACCGCGAAGGATTGGAAGGAAGAAGGCATGAATTGCGTGTGGCCCATCGCCCCGGCCCAGCTGCCGGTCATCGTTTCGGGGGCCGTGTCACCCGATTGCAGGATTTTCAGCGCCTCGATCAACTGCGCTTCGAAGAACGCACCACGGCGCCCGTCGAAGGCCAGCGTCGCCAGCGCCTCGATCACGTTGATTGATCCCCGGTGGGTGCCATAGGCGCTTTCCAGCCCCCAGATCGCGGTTACGATCTCTTTTTCCACCCCGTATTTCGCTTCGATTGCCCGAAGCAGGCGGCGCTTTTCCTGCAGAGCCTGCCTGCCATTCTCGATCCGCGTATCCGAGGCGGCGCGCTCGAGATATTCCCAGATCGTCTTGCTGAATTCGTTCTGATTCCGGTCCTTGGCGATCACGTCGGTATTGTATTTCACGTTCTCGAAAGCGCGGGTGAAGGTCTGATCACCGATCCCGGCGGCCTTGGCGCGGTTGCGGAAAACGCTGATCCAGCGCTGGAACGCCAGGTTCGAACTGGAAACCTGGGCAGGGTCGCCTGCGACCTGCACGCGATCCCGCTCCTGCAGCCGCAGCGACTGGTCCACCTGCTCGGCGCTAGCCGCGTTCACAAGGCCCATGATGCCCACGCATGCAGATAGAATTTGACGATATACCATTGCTCGAGCCCCGTTGTTTCACCGGATTTGAAACAAATGGTAACGTGAAAACGGTGCGCTGGATAGGCCGCGGGCACATCGCTTTCGCCGACGCGCGCCGCGCCGCCGATCACGGGCTCAGCGTCGGCGGCGTTCCACCTTGCGCTTGGTCTTGGCGGCCTTGCGCTTGGCCTTGACCATGCGCCGCTTGGCCGGTTTCCCGCGCCCGCGCGACGGTCCGCGCGCCACGGTTTCACCTTCCAGCCTGACCAGTTCCAGCGCGATGCCCCCGGTAACCGGGATCGCCTCGGACAGTTTCACCGTCACCCGCTGGCCCAAAGACAGGGTCAGCCCGGTATCAGCGCCCATCAGCGTGCCCGACTCGCGGTCGAAGTGGAAATATTCGCTTCCCAGCGTGCGCACCGGGATCAGCCCGTCGGCGCCGGTTTCATCCAGCCGCACGAACAGGCCGTATTTGGCCACGCCGCTGATCCGCCCGCTGAATTCGTCACCCACCCGTTCTGACAGATAGGCGGCAAGGTAGCGATCGGTGGTATCGCGTTCGGCCATCATCGAGCGGCGTTCGGTTTCGCTGATATGGGCGGCGGTCTGGTCCAGCACCTCGGCATCGCCCGGGGTCAGCCCGTCATCGCCCCATTTATGTGCCGTCACCAGCGCCCGGTGCACGATCAGATCCGAATAGCGCCGGATCGGCGAGGTGAAATGCGCGTATGCCTGCAGCGCCAGCCCGAAATGGCCGAAATTCGCCGGGCTGTAATAGGCCTGTGTCATCGCGCGCAGCGTCGACATGTTGATCAGTTCGTCGTAATCGGTGCCCTCGGCAGCGGCCAGAAGCTGATTGAGGTGGCGGGTCTGCAGCACCTGCCCCTTGGCCAGGACCAGCCCCGACGCCTGCGCGGTGTCGCGCAAGGCTTCCAGCTTTTCCGGGCTGGGTTCCTCGTGCACCCGGAACAGCAGCGGCGAGCGGCGGGTGACCAGCGTTTCGGCGGCGGCCACGTTGGCGAGGATCATGAATTCCTCGATCAGCTTGTGCGCGTCGAGCCGGTCGCGAAAATTGACGCTCAGCACCTTGCCTTCGTCGCTCAGCACCACCTTGCGTTCGGGCAGGTCCAGGTCGAGCGGCTGGCGCCGGTTGCGGGCCTTCACCAGAAGCGCATAGGCCTCGTAGAGCGGGTCGATCACGTCCTCCATCAGGGGGGCGCATTTTTCGTTCGCGGTGCCGTGGCGGGCCTGCTGCACTTCCTGGTAGTTCAGCGACGCGACCGACCGCATCAGCCCGCGCACGAAACGGTGGCCGATCTTGTTGCCGGTGGCGTCGATCTGCATCCGAACCGCGATACAGGCGCGCGGCACGCCTTCGTGCAGCGAACACAGATCGCCCGACAGCCGGTCGGGCAGCATCGGCACCACCCGGTCGGGGAAATAGCTGGAATTGCCGCGCTTGCGCGCCTCGCGGTCCAGCGTGGTGCCCGAACGCACGTAATGCGCCACGTCGGCGATCGCGACCCAGATGACATAGCCGCCTTCGTTTTTCGGATCATCGTCCTCATGCGCCCAGCAGGCATCGTCATGGTCGCGCGCATCGGCCGGGTCGATGGTGACAAGCGGCATGTCGCGCATGTCCTCTCGCCCCGACAGGCCCGCTGGTTTCATCTTGTCGGCCTCGGCGATCACCTCGTCGGGGAAATCATGCGGGATGCCATGCTGATGGATGGCGATCAGCGACACCGCCTTGGGCGCCGTCGGGTCACCCAGCCGGGTCACGATGCGGGCCCGAGGCAGGCCCATCCGGCCCTTGGGGCCGCTCTGTTCGGCCTCGACCAGTTCGCCTTCTTTCGCGCCGCCGGCGGCACCCGGAGACACCTGCCATTCCTTGCCGTCGCCCTTGTCGATCGGCAGGATGCGGCCGCCTTCGGGGGTTTTCTTGAATACGCCAAGGACCCGCTGCGGGTTGGTGCCGATGCGGCGGATCAGCCGGGCTTCGTATTGGTGTCTTTCGCCCTTCACCTCGGTCAGCCGGCCGAGGATGCGATCACCTTCGCCAAGCGCGGGATCGGATGCGCGCGGGATCACCAGAACCACGGGTTCGACACCCTCGCCCTGCCATTCCAGCGGCCGGGCATAGAGGTCGCCATCGGCATCCGCGCCGGTGATCTGGAGCACGCCGACCGGGGGCAGCTTGTCCGCGTCGCGATAGGTCTTCTTGCGTTTGTTCAGATGCCCCTCCGCCTCGAGCTCCTTCAGCAGGCGCTTGAGGTCGATCCGCGCAGCCCCTTTGATGCCAAAGGCCTTGGCGATGTCGCGTTTCGAGGTGAGGGTCGGGTGGTCCGAAATCCATTGCAGGATCTCGTCCTTGGTTGGCAGTTGGCTCATGGTTCTGCCGTAGCACGGCGGCGGGTCGGCGTCACGGGGAAACCGAGCTGCCGCCCCAGTGGTCGTGGCTAGTGCTGGTGCGGGTTTTGCCCCGAGGCAATCGCCAGGTGATGGGCCTGATGATGCATTCCGAACGTCATCATGCCGAAGAAACCGAGCGCACGGATCTTCACGGCGTCGTCGGCATCGCCTGTCACGTCCATCTCCGCCCCGTTTTCCAGCGGGAGAGAGGTCATTTCCCATCCGGACGTGCCGTCCATCACCCCCGAATGGGCGGTGATCATCCGGGTGATCGATGCGGTAATCGCGGGATCGGCGGAGGTGACGGTGAAGCGGGCGCCGCCCTCGATATACTCTGTCTTCACGTTCGCATGCAGGATGACATTGTCCATGTCGACAAGATGCGCGCGCAGGGCATCGATATTCACCTGCTCCCAATCGGCTCCGGGGTCGGCCAGCAGCAGCGTCACGATTTCCTGGATCGCGGCGAAGGCGGATTGCCCGGCTTCGCCGGGGGCGGCATTTGTGGCACTTGCCGGTGCAGGACCTTCATGCATCATGCTGGCGTGATCCATCGTCTGGCCGGTGCCCATATGCGAGGCGTGATCGTCATGGTTCATCGGCATCGATTGCTGCGCCACGGCCGGTGTGGTCAGCGGGGCAAGGGACAGGAACAGGATTGGGGATCGCATGGAGGCTCCGTGACTGTAGGCAGTTGTTGCTGCGGCCCACCTTGCAGCGGGTGCTGTTGCGAAGGTATGATAACTATCATGTCGGACGTGATCTCACGCCTATTTGAAGCGGCAAAACCGGTTTCCATCGCCGAAGGGGAAAACCTGTTCCATGTCGGCGACCCGGTGGAACGTGTCCACTTTGTCTCCACCGGCTGCCTTGGCCTGCGGCGGGTGACTGAAACCGGCACCGAGATGATCATGCAGGCGGCCCGCGCGGGACAGGTCCTGGCCGAGGCGTCGGTCTATTCGGATGCCTATCATTGCGATGGGGTTGCGCTGGAGCCCAGCACCTGCAGAGCCCTGCCCAGGGCGGATTTCCTGGCTCTGCTCGGAAAGGATGCCGAGGTGCAGCAGGCCTGGGCCCGCCAGCTTGCCCGCGGTATCCAGTCAGCCCGGACACGGGCCGAAATCCGTGGACTGAAAACGGTGGCGCAGCGGCTGGATATGTGGCTGAGCCTGAACGGCCCATTGCCGGAAAAGGGGGGACGCAGCAATCTGGCCGCCGAACTGGGGGTCAGCCGCGAAGCTTTGTACCGGGAAATCGCGCGACGGGACCGGCAGGTCAGGCGCTAGGCCGCAGCCGGGCCATGTCTTCGGCGGTATCCACGTCGGCCAGCGCATCTACCTGCGCGATGCGCAGTCCGGGCAGGGTGGCGATGCTGTCGGAAAGGGCATGTTCGGAGGACCAGCGGACATTTTCGAACAGCGCCGCGGGCGGCGGTGCAGTGCGTTTCAGACCGACCAGCCAATACCCGCCGTCATCGGCCGGGCCGAACACCGCGTCGTGGTTGCCGAGCGCCGCGAAAGCGCGGGCGACATGGGCGCGGGTGATGCCGGGTATATCGGTGCCGATGATGCAGACCGGCCCCGGCGGACATGACCGGAACGCCCGCGCCATGCGATCGCCCAGATCGCCCGCTCCTTGCGGCATCCGCGCCAGATGCGCGGGCCAGACGCGCGATGCTAAGCCTTCGCGGTCGGGGGTCACGGCGAGGATCAGGTCCCAACGCGGATCCCGCAGCCGCCGTAGCAACCGGGCGGCCTGATGGCGGAACCACCACGCCGCGCCGACCATGCCGATGTCGCGGCCCAGCCGGGTTTTCACCCGCCCCGGGCGCGGTTCCTTGACCATGACGACCAGTTGCCGCCTCACACCGGGCGCTCCATGTCCCGGTGGGGAATGCCGGCATCGTCATAGACCGGGCCGCAGACCGTGAAACCCAGCTTTTCGTAAAACCCGATCGCGTGGTCCTGCGCGCCCAGCCGGATCGTTTCGATGCCGGGGATGGCCGACAAACGGTCTATTCCCGCACGGATCAGCGCCGCGCCCAGACCGGTGCCGCGCTGCCCTTCTACCACGCAGACGCGGCCAATCTTGCCGGTCGCCCCGTCGGTCAGGAGCCGCGCAGATCCGACCGGCACGCCGTCGATCGTGGCCAGCAGATGCACCGCCTGATCGTCGAGATCGTCCCATTCGTCGGGTTCGGCGATGCCCTGTTCCTCGATGAACACTGCGCGCCTGAGCGCGTGGCAAGCGGACAGATCGGCCGTCTCCGCGATCTGCCAGTTCATCCGAAATAATCTTTCAGGATGCGGGCATAGATCGATTTCAACTGACGGATCTGTTCGACCGGCACCCGTTCGTCGACCTGGTGCATGGTCTTGCCCACCAGCCCGAATTCCACCACCGGGCAGTGATCCTTGACGAAACGCGCATCCGATGTGCCGCCCGAGGTCGACAGAACCGGCGTGACGCCGGTTTCGGCCTGTACTGCGGCGGCCACCAGATCGGAAAGCGGTCCCGGCGGCGTCAGGAAGCTTTCCCCGGACACCTTGATTTCCATGTCCACCTCGATGCCGAATTCGTCGGTGATGCGGTTGGCCTCGGCCTGCAGCCACGCGGTCAGGCTGTCGCTGGAATGGGCATCGTTGAACCGGATGTTCACCGTCGCGGCGGATCGCGCCGGGATCACGTTGGTCGCGGGGTTGCCGGTATCCATGGTGACAACGGCCAAGGTCGAGGGGTCGAAATGGTCGGTGCCTTCGTCCAGCACGTGCGAAGAAAGCCGGTCCATCAGCCGCGCCATCGCGGGCAGCGGGTTCTTGGCCCGGTGCGGATAGGCGGCATGGCCCTGTACCCCGGTGAAGGTGAACCAGGTGGTCATCGACCCGCGCCGGCCGATCTTCATCATCTCGCCCATCTCGCTGGGGCAGGTGGGTTCGCCGACAAGGCAGGCGGACATGGCTTCGCCCTGATCTTCCATCCAGTCGAGCAGAGCGGTGGTGCCGTCGGTGGCATCGCCTTCTTCGTCCCCGGTGATGGTCAGCACGACCGCGCCGTCGGGCGGGGTCTGGCGCACGAAATCCACCGCCGCCGCGGCAAAGGCGGCCACGCCCGATTTCATGTCGGTGGCGCCGCGCCCCCACAGCATGCCGTCCTTTTCGGTGGCGCTGAATGGGCCCACGGTCCACGCCGCTTCGTCGCCCACCGGCACCACGTCGGTATGGCCGTTGAAGCCGAAGGTCTTGTCATGCGCCTTCTCGCCCCAGCGGGCGAACAGGTTCGGGGTGCCGTCCCGGTCGACCCGGGTGCAGGCGAACCCGGCATCTTCCAGCAACGCCTGCAGCAGTTGCAGCGCGCCACCTTCCTCGGGCGTGACCGAGGGGCAGCGGATCAGGTCGGCGGTCAGTTGCACCGGATCGACCGGTGACGGAAAACTCTGGGTCATGGCGGGCTCCCTTGTCTTGCAACAGGGGGTATCGCGAAAACGGCCGAACCGCAATCGAGGCGAAGACCGCGCTGTTTCCCGATTGCATCGGATCCCGGGGCGGGCATTGAAAGGTGAACAAATGCTTAACAGCCTTGGGAAAATGGGATTATATGGTCGCAATGAAGACCCGAGGCAGGGCGCAAAACACCGGACCGAAAAGGCCGGGACGAGCAGATTTTCGAAGCAAATGACCGGCGTGCCGGTTTCGCTGCCGTTGCGCGCGCTGCCACAAGAGGAATGGGGCAGAGCATGTCAGTGGCGCAAGACACCGCCGTAATTGCCGGGGCCGTTGCAGGCTGCGCGGCAATGGTTCTGCGTTGCGTTGCCTGTGACGTGGGGGCTACGGGATGAGCTGGATCGCGATTTCGGATCAGAACCGGCAGGCCTTCGATCTGAACGGTATCGGCGGCGGCGCCGAGCCGCGCCCCGGCCCGCAGGACCTGACTCCGAACAGCCTGCTGGCGCGTGGCAGCATCCTGTTCGAAACCAAGCTGCCGGGCGACGGGCGGCCGCGCAAGCTGATCGGGTATCACCGCGATCACCCTTGGGTCAGCAGTCTTTCGGTGCAGGAATTGCCCACCGGCGGGATCGTCCTGGTGGTGGCGCAGGGGGCGGACGTGTCCCATACCGTACTGCAGCATGGCGCCGTGGCGCAGGCCGAGGAATTGCGGGTGACCTATTCCTGGGACGCCCCGGCCCGCTGGGGGCGCCTGGCGGTGGAACGGATCGCATCGGGGCAGCTTTTCGTGAAGGAGGTTCACGATCCGAAGCCTTTGCTGCTGTCGGACCTGCGTGTCATGGCGCTGGATCCGCTGCAACGTCAGCTTGACCGCGGCCTGTCCTTTTTCGCGGTGTCGACCGATATCGAACCGGTCGGGCCGATGCCGGGCCTGTCGGGATCGGTTCCGGTTCTGACCGACTGGGGCTATCGCGCCGCACACCAGATTCGGCGCGGCGATCTTGTGCGGGTCCCGGGGCAGGCAAGCCAACCGGTGCTGGCCGTGGTTCGCCGCGCGGTTCCCGCGCGCGGGTCATTCGGTCAGGTGCGGCTGCGCGCGCCCTATTTCGGGCTGCAGCGCGATATCGTCGTCGGGGCGGAACAGCGCCTGCGGATCGGTGGATCCGCGGTGGAATACCTGTTCGGGAAGAAGAAGGTGCTGGTGCCGGCCGGGCATCTGGTGAACGGGGTGTCGGCGCTCAGGCATGACCGGGCGGAAACGGTGACCTATCACCAGTTCCTGCTGCCCGGCAATGAACCCATGCTGGCCGCCGGCGTGCCGCTTGAAACCCTGTTCCTCGGGCGGTTGCGGCGGCGAAAGGATCTCATCGGCGCCAGCCTTCTGGCGGGGTATGAGCGGTCGCGCCTGCCCGAACATGCCACACCCGCCTTCCCGGTACTGGACCATTTCGAAGCCAACACATTGGCGGAACTGCGCGCGGCCTGAAGTGCTGGACTACATACCTCGACACAAGCGGTGCGCCCTCAATCACAGCGCCCGCCCGGCTGCAGGCCGGGCAGCCCCCGACCGCCCCCATGGGCGGGGGCTTCACCCCCACCCGCGGCCGGGGGCCGCCCTTGTCATCGGTATTTGACGCGTTTTGCTGGTTAACCAGGTGCTAGACTCAGCAGTCTCCGTCTTGCCGGCGCCCGATCTCACTCGTCTTCGAAGAACGGCGTCATCTGGGCGACGATCACCGCGTTTTCTTCCAGCGCCCGGTCCATCAGCGCGCGTTCATCGCCACTGATGTCGTGCCCCTGTTCCAGCCGTTCCTCCAGCGTGCCGTAACCGGTCACGTCCAGCGGCGCCATGTCGGCCTGTTTCAGGATGGCGACGGTTTCGCGCACGGCTTCGGCTTCGTCCACGCCGCTTGAATAGACCATCAGCGCCGCGCCGGTGGCCCCGTCGGGCAGCCCGTCGCCTTCTTTCCGGCCCACCTGGACCAGCAGGGTGAAACCTGGAATGTAACCGCCACCAACACCCGGAAGTATATGCTGGAAGCCGTTCGATCCAGCAACCGGCGGCTGCTCCTTTTCAACGGGAGAAGTCGTAGAATCGACCTGAAATCGCACTCCT
>JAWVXM010000081.1:0-10444 GCA_033723255.1 Thalassovita sp. | reverse complement strand
GAACTGCTGAAGGCGTTCTTCGCCGAAAGGCGCTGAGACGGAACTCCGAATAACGGGAAAGCCCGGGCAGGCGGACCGGCGCTTACCCGGAGGCCTGCGGCCTTGTTCCGGGCATTGGATTTCCGCTGAATGGCCCGTCGCCTCAGGTCGTGTGTTGCGGGATGCCGGGATCGTGCCTCAGACCGTGATCGGCACCATCACCTGTGGCTCAACCACGTCGACGCCGGGCAGTGCCTCGACCAGCGCCTCGGCCGATTGTTCCAGCAGCGGGAAGGTGCGGTAGTGGCACGGGATCACCGTCTTGAAGTCAAAGAAGGTCTTCGCCGCGTAGCCCGCCCGCTTCATGTCCATGGTAAAATGCCCGCCGGCACAAAGGATCCCGATATCGGGCGCGTGCAGGTCGTTGAAAACCTTCATGTCGGCCATCACGTCGGTATCGCCGGTGAAATAGATCGTGTGGCCTTCGCCCGCGATCATGTATCCTGCCTCGGCCCCAGCATAGACAGGGCCGACTTCGCCCGGCATCGATGAGGAATGCACCGCGTTCACCATCGTCACCGCGACATCGCCAAGCCTGACGGTGCCGCCCTTGTTGAAGCCGGTGACATTGGCGCCGTGCTTGGTTTCCCAGAAGCTCATCAGGTCGTAGATGCCCAGGATGGGGATATCGAGTTCCTTGCCGATCGCCAGGGCGTCGGCGGAATGGTCGCCATGGCCGTGGCTGACCAGGATCGCCGTTGCTGCCTCGATCGCGGCGGCGCGGCTTTCTTCGGGGAACATCGGGTTGCCGGTCAGCCAGGGATCGACCAGCAGCACCTGATCCTCGATCTCGATCCGGAAGCCGGCATGGCCCAGCCAGGTGATTTTCATGAGACGCCTCCTATCTGTGTTTCGACGAAGCCTAGCACGGCGCGCGCGATCCGCCACCGGCGTTTTCGCCCGCGGAACGGGGCGGGCCGCCTCCGGCGGGAGTATTTGGGGACAGGGAAGGGGATTGTCTTGGATCTGCTGAAAAGCGTCGATGCCTATTGCGAACGGGTGGGCGCGGGATACTGGGCCGAGCCGGTTAACACTGTGACCAACCTGGCCTTTCTCATCGCCGCGGTGCTGATCTGGCCGAGGGTACGGGGATTGGGGCTGGGCCGGACGCTGGCGGCGGTGCTGGCGGTGATCGGGGTCGGGTCGTGGCTGTTCCACACCCATGCTCAGGTCTGGGCCGGGATGGCGGACACGGTGCCGATCCTGATCTTCGTGCTGATCTACATCTTCGCCGCAAACCGGGATTTCTGGCACATGCCGCCGCGATGGGCCGCCGCCGCGACGGTTCTGTTCTTTCCCTATGCCGCCCTCATGGTGCCGCTGTTCCGGATGCTGCCCGGTCTGGGGGCGTCGGCGGGTTACGCGCCGGTGCCTTTGCTGATCGCGATCTATGCCTTGCTGCTGCGCCGCCGCGCGCCGGAGACCGCGCGGGGTCTGGGCATCGGGGCGGCGATCCTGGCCGTCTCGATCATCTTCCGCAGCCTTGACGCGCCGCTTTGCACAGCCTGGCCGCCGGGCACGCATTTCGTCTGGCACCTGCTCAACGCCACCATGCTGGGCTGGATGATCGAGGTCTATCGCCGCCACATGCTTGCGGAGCCGGGCGCGCGGCGCTAAACGCTGTTGCAACTGGATAACGGAGATCTGCTGATGTCGATCGACACCAAAACCGCCGCCAAGGTGGCGCATCTTGCCCGGATCAGGGTGGAAGAGGAGGCGCTGCCGGCGCTGGCCGATGAGTTCAACACCATCCTGGGCTTCATCGAGCAACTGAACGAAGTGGATGTCGAGGGTGTCGAGCCGATGACCTCGGTCACGCCGATGCGGCTGAAACGGCGCGCCGACGAGGTGACCGATGGAGACATGCAGGACCGGATCCTGAAGAACGCGCCGGATGCGCGCGAAGGCTTTTTCGCGGTTCCGAAGGTGGTGGAATAATGTCCGATCTGAACAAGCTGACCCTCGCCGAGGCCCGCGACAAGCTGCGCGCCAAGGATGTCACCAGTGTCGAACTGACCGAAGCCTGCCTGGCGGCCATCGACAAGGCCGATGCGCTGAACGCCTTCGTGCACAAGACGCCGGAAATCGCGCTGGAACAGGCCAGGGCCGCCGATGCGCGCCTGGCCGCGGGCGATGCGCCGTCGATGTGCGGATTGCCGGTCGGCATCAAGGACCTCTTTTGCACCAAGGGCGTGCCGAGCCAGGCCGCCAGCCGGATCCTGGAAGGGTTCAAGCCGGAATACGAATCCACCGTGTCCGCAAACCTGTTCGAAGCGGGCTCGGTCATGTTGGGTAAGCTGAACATGGACGAATTCGCCATGGGCTCGTCCAACGAAACCTCCTGCTATGGCAACGCGGTGAACCCGTGGCGGCGCGGCAATGACGATGCGCAGCTGACCCCGGGCGGGTCTTCGGGCGGTTCCGCCAGCGCCGTGGCGGCCGATCTGTGCCTTGCCGCGACCGGTACCGATACCGGGGGATCGATCCGCCAGCCCGCCGCCTTCACCGGCACGGTCGGCATCAAGCCGACTTATGGCCGGTGTTCCCGTTGGGGCGTCGTGGCCTTTGCCTCCTCGCTTGACCAGGCCGGGCCGATGACCAAGACGGTGCGCGACGCGGCGATCATGCTGGAAACCATGTGCGGGCATGATCCGAAGGATTCGACCAGCGCCGATATCCCGGTGCCGGATTTCGAAGCGATGCTGACCGGCGACATCAAGGGCAAGAAGATCGGTATCCCCAAGGAATACCACATGGACGGCATGCCCGCCGAAATCGATCAACTCTGGGCCGATGGCCGCGCCATGCTGAAGGATGCCGGCGCCGAGATCGTCGATATCTCGCTGCCGCACACCAAATACGCGCTGCCCGCCTATTACGTGATCGCACCGGCCGAGGCGTCTTCGAACCTGGCGCGCTATGACGGGGTACGCTACGGCCACCGCGCAACGCTGGAAGCGGGCGACGGCATCACCGAAATGTACGAAAAAACCCGCGCCGAAGGCTTCGGCCACGAGGTGCAGCGCCGCGTCATGGTCGGCACCTATGTGTTGTCGGCCGGTTTCTACGACGCCTATTACAACCGTGCCCGCCGGGTGCGCGCGCTGATCAAGAAGGACTTCGACGATGTGTTCGCGGCGGGGATCGACGCGATCCTGACCCCGGCCACCCCCTCGGCGGCGTTCGGTCTGGGCGAGATGAACGACGAAGATCCGGTCAAGATGTATCTCAACGACGTCTTCACCGTCACCGTCAACCTTGCCGGCCTGCCCGGCATCAGCGTTCCGGCCGGGCTGGACAGCCAGGGCCTGCCGCTGGGGCTGCAGCTGATTGGCCGTCCGTGGGAGGAAGGCGATCTGCTGAATACCGCCTATGCGCTTGAGAAAGCGGCCGGCTTTGTGGCCAAGCCCGGCGAATGGTGGTAATTCTGCGGTAAAACAACCACGGGCAGGATGTTCACGATGCGGTTTCTGATCTCGTCTCTGGCGGTGCTGGCCTTGGCGGCCTGCGACCCGACGATCCCCGACAGCGGCGTCGGATTCGGCAGCTATTCGGATTACCGCCAGCAACAGGCCGAACGCGATGCGCTGCTTGCCGGCGGGCCGCTGGCCGATCCGCTGGCGGTGTCGGACGAACGGACCGCCGCAGCTGCAACCATCCAGGGGCCACTGAGCACCGTGGCTTCGACCCTGCCGGAAAGCGAAGCGGAGCGGCTTGCCGCGGAAACCGCGGCGGCGCTGAATTCCGGCGAAACACCGCTTGAGGCCAGCGCGTCGAACCCGCCACCGCAGGTGGCGGTGACGGCATCGGGTATTTCCAATGAAAATGATTTCACCGATGTGTCCGCCCTGCGCACGATCGAAAGCGATGCGCATAGGATCGAACAAAACCGGGCACAGTACCAGGTGATCGAACCCACCGCGCTGCCGGCGCGGACCGGCCACGAAGGGCCCAATATCGTCAGCTACGCGCTCAGCACCACGCACCCGGTGGGACAGCAGATGTACAAGCGTATTCTGGTCAGTGCCACCCGCGCGCAACGCAATTGCGCCCGCTATGCCTCGCCCGACCTGGCGCAGATCGATTTCCTTGCCAAGGGTGGGCCGCAAAAGGACCGCCTTGGTATCGACCCGGATGGTGACGGCTATGCCTGCGGCTGGGACCCGGCGCCGTTCCGCAAGGTGAACGGTGGCTGAGGCGGTCAGCCCGATCCCGCATCCTTCCCCGAATTTCGGGCCGCGCCGCGATGGCGCCCGGCCCGATCTGATCGTGCTGCACTATACCGCGATGGACAGCGCCGAGGCGGCGCTGGAGCGCCTGTGCGACCCTGTTGCCGAGGTGTCCGCCCATTACCTGATCGGTGGGTGTGGACAGGTCTGGCAGCTGGTCGATGAGGTTATGCGCGCCTGGCATGCCGGGGCCGGGCAGTGGGGGGATGTTGCCGACGTCAATTCCCGGTCCATCGGCATCGAGCTGGCCAATCTGGGCAGTCATCCGTTTTCAGAACCGCAGATGACGGCGCTTGAGGAGCTTCTGACCGGGATCATGTCCCGCTGGGCGATCCCGCCCGACCGCGTCATCGGCCATTCCGACATGGCGCCGGATCGCAAAGGCGATCCCGGCTCACGGTTCGACTGGCGCCGGCTGGCATTGCAGGGGCTTTCGGTCTGGCCCGAACCGGGTGCGCCGGGGGATTTCGCCAAAGATGCGTTAAGGTTCGGCTATGCGGTTGACGAATTCGGCGGGGAACCGGTGCTGCGGGCTTTCCGTGCCCGGTTCCGGCCTTGGGCAGAAGGCCCCGTCGATGATACGGACAAGGCGCTGATTGCCGGTCTGGCCGCGCGCTTCCCCGTTGACCATTCCGCCCCGAATACCTAGATGAGTCTGGCGCGGAGGGCCGGATGGCCGCTTGGGCCGCAAGGCTCGGGAGGAAAGTCCGGACTCCACAAGGCAAGGGTGCCGGGTAACGCCCGGCGGGGGTAACCCCAGGGAAAGCGCCACAGAAAACAAACCACCCCCGTTCGCGGGGGCCAGGGTGAAACGGTGGGGTAAGAGCCCACCGCGGGACTGGCAACAGGACCGGCACGGCAAGCCCCACCCGGAGCAATGCCGAATAGGGGCCTCGCGCGGGCATGATCCGGTTCGCCGGATATCACCGCAGGGTCTGCCTTGACCCAGAGGCCCGGGTTGGCAGCTGTAGGCGGGCCGGTAACGGTCCGTTCAGAGGAATGGTCATCTCGGGCGGTTCATGCCGCCTATGACAGAATCCGGCTTACAGGCCCTCCGCGCGTATTCTACTGGATCCCATAATCCCGCCGCGCCCGGCGTCGCGTGCGCACCCGAAACCGCCGCGAAATTTCCGCTGTTGGTGGAAACGTGATTCCATTCCACAATGGCGATATCTTCACAAAGGGGGATTCAGGGATGAGTTTCGTTCAAACTTTGGCCGCACTGACGATCGGCTTCGCCGCCGCGCGCGGGATAGACAAATACCGCAAGATGGGCGGCATGAAGGGCGTCAAGGAAGCCATGCGCAAGGCCGGCGACGAAGAAGGTATCGCCGGGACGCTGGGCGACATGGCCGAAAAGATGGGCCTGCCGGGCGGCAAGAAAGCGGTGACCGACATGATGTCCAAGATGGGCAACCAGGCCGCCGACGCGACCGAGGTCACCGAGGCGGGACTGGAGCAGATGATCGCGATGATGACCTCTGCTGCGGCCACCGGCGCGGGCAGCATGAGCGCGCTTTTCAGCCAGCTGACCGAGGGCACGCCGCTGGGCAAGATGAGCGAGGAACACGCCCGGCTGATGATCCGGGCGATGATCCAGTCGGCCAAGGCCGACGGCGAGATCGATGCGGACGAGCGCAAGGTGATCCTCGATCACCTGTCGGACGCTACGGAGGAAGAAATCGCCTTCGTCGAAGCCGCGCTTGACGCTCCGGTCGACGTGATGGCGCTGGTGAAGGATTCGGGCGACGTGGCCAAGACTCAGATCTATTCCGCCGCCTTGATGCCGATTTCGGTCGATACCGAGGGCGAGAAGGCCTATCTGCGGCAACTGGCCTCGGCGCTGCAACTGCCCGATGACAAGGTGGCAGAGCTTCACGAGGCCCTGGGCAAGGCCCCGCTCTGACCGGGCTGGATGTGGGGCGCGGCGGGAAAATTCCCCCGTCGTCACCGGATCGTCAAATAGCTGTTGACTCAGGGCGCGGAACCCTTACAAGGCGGGCTTCAAGGATTCCACGGGACGGCCCGACTGACCCGTTTCGAACGAGACTGGAGATATAACAATGGCGAAGCCGACGACGATCAAAATCCGTCTGAACTCGACCGCTGGCACGGGCCACTTTTACGTGACCAAGAAAAATGCCCGCACCATGACCGAAAAAATGGTTGTGCGTAAGTACGACCCGGTTGTGCGCAAGCACGTCGAATACAAGGAAGGCAAGATCAAGTAAGATCTTGTTCGTATGGATTGGCAAAACGCCGCGCAGCCCCGGGCCGCGCGGCGTTTTCCGTTCTTGGGCAGGTTTCCGGTGCAAGGCTCTCAACAGGGCGCGCCGGATCGCCTATCGTGACCGGGCAAGGGGGGGCACGCATGCCGAAAGAGAGCCATTTCACCAATCGCAGCAACTGGTTGCGCGCCGCGATGCTGGGGGCGAACGACGGGATCGTATCCACCGCCAGCCTGCTGGTCGGGGTGATGGCCGCCGGGATGGACCGTACCGGGGTGTTGCTGACCGGGCTGGCAGGGCTGACCGCGGGGGCCTTTTCGATCGCGGCGGGGGAATATGTCGCGGTTTCGGCCCAGGCCGATACCGAGGCCGCCGACCTGGCGCGCGAGAGAAAGGGTCTGGAGGAAGACCCGGAATACGAACTGCGCGAACTGGCGCAGGGGCTGGAAGGGCGCGGCGTGTCGCCGGAGCTGGCGTTGCAGGTGGCGCGCGAGATGACCGCGCATAACGCGCTGGACGCCCATGCGCGCGAGGAACTGGGGCTGACCGATCTGACCAGCCCGAAACCGCTGCAGGCATCGCTGGCGTCGCTGGTGGCCTTTGCCCTGGGCGGTGCCTTGCCCCTGGCCGGGGCGGTGATCGCGCCCTATAGCGATGGGGTGTCGCTGATCGCCGTGCTGACCCTGCTGGCGCTGGCGCTGCTGGGTGGCAGCGGCGCGCGGGTGGGCGGCGCGCCTGTCGGCCGTGGCGTCGTCCGGGCGATGTTCTGGGGCGGATTGGCGATGACAGTGACCTTCGGCGTCGGCGGGTTGTTCGAACTGGGGATGTGACCGGCCGGGACGGGGCAGGACGGGCAGGAATCGGCAGGGACGGTCAAGGCAAAAGGCCGGGCGTGACCCGGCCTTTGTCATGTCCATGCGATGGGGACGCTTGGCGGGTGACGATCTCGGCATCCTGCAGGATCACCGTTTGCCAGGTTTCCGGGTCCTCGACCGGGTTCAGCGTGCCGCGCAGGGTGATGCGCTTGGCCTCGTCGCCCATGGCGATCGGTGTGGCCAAAGTGACCTGCAGGCTGGCGCCGTGATCGGTGCCGCCGCATAGCGGGCAGAGCCCCATCTCGGACACCACGATCAGTTCGCGCACGGCCTCGTCGGGGAACATCGGCGCGGCATAGCCGGTGATTTCGAAATCCTGCACGCCGTTCTCGATCCCCGCGGGGTAGGTCTTGCGCACCACGTAGGTGGCTTCCGTGACGATTTCCTCGATCCCGATCTGGTTCAGCAGGCGCGAGGCGTCGGGCTGGGCCGCCGCGGCGGTGGCGGTGGCGCTGAAAACGGCGGCGAAGGCGTAATGGCTGGTTTGCATCGATAATCCGCTGTTTGTTGCCGCGACTTTGCCGCAGGGGCGGGCGCAAGGGAATCACTTTGTTTTCATCGCGCTGCTTTCCGCCGAAGGGCTTCCCCAAAAAGAAAAGGCCGGTCTTTCGACCGGCCTTTGTGATGTCCTGTGGGGACCGCTTATTCGCGGTTGCCCAGCAGCTGTAGTAGCATCATGAACAGGTTGATGAAGTCCAGATACAGGCTCAGTGCGCCCATGATCGCCGCCTTGCCCAGCCATTCGCTGTCGCCGCTATGGGCGTGCTGGAGATAGGTGGTCTTGATGTTCTGGGTGTCATAGGCGGTCAGGCCGGCAAAGATCAGTACGCCGATGATGGAGATCGCGAAATGGATCGCCGGGCTCCCGAGGAAGATGTTGATGATCGACGCCACGATGATGCCGATCAGCCCCATGATCAGGAAGCTGCCCCAGCCCGAGATGTCCTTCTTGGTGGTGTAGCCCCACAGGGATAGGCCAGCGAAGGAAATCGAGGTGACCAAGAAGACCTGCGCGATCGAGAAGCCGGTGAAGGCGACGAAGATCCAGCTCAGGCTCAGCCCCATCACCGCCGAGAACACATAAAAGAAGGTCTGCGCACCGGCCGCCGTAAGGCGGTTCAGCGCGGCGCCAAAGGCAAAGACCATGATCAGCGGGGCGAACATGACGATGTAGCCCAGGATATTGGGTCTCAGGGTCATCGGGTCGCGCAGGATGCTCAGCAGGTCGGGCGAGGTGCCCACCGCCCATGCCACTGCAAAGGTCAGCAGCAGGCCGATCGACATCGTGCCGTATACCTTGTTCATATGCGCGCGCAGACCCGCGTCAATCTGGGCGGCGCGGGTCCCCGCTGCGCTCCGGATCGTGTTGAATTCAGCCATCAAAGCCTCCGATTGGTGAACTGTTTTGCCTCTTTCCAGAGGCTTGCAGCAAATATCGGTGAGCCCAAGGGCTTTTTCAAGTTGCCGGTCGCAAGGTTTTTCGCATTTTTCGCGTTTATTTGATCCAGCTTTCGGGGGCGTCCCAGATCGGGCGCTGTGCTTCGCGCAGGGCCTCTGTGCGGGACAGGCCGATATCGTCGAGCGCGGCATCGTCCAGCCTGCGCAGCGCAGCACGCTGGCGCAGCAGGGCATTGGCCCGCATCAGGCGTGCGAAGAAGGACAGGTTGCCGGGGCAGGCGGTGATCCGGTTCGCGCGGAAATTGATCGTCGTCAACATGGTTTACCCTTTCGAAATCGTGATTGTTTGCTTCCCTGTTATCATTTCTGTTGATGTATATGCCGATCTGTGATCCATATTGAAAACGAATGTTTGTTTTTTGACTCATCAAGAAAGTTGATGAATGCGAAATCTGGATGTCACCACGTTGCGATCCTTTGTTGCCGTCGCCGAACTGGGCGGGGTGACCCGCGCGGCGGGTTTTCTCAACCTGACCCAATCGGCGGTATCGATGCAGCTGAAGCGGCTGGAGGAACTGCTGGGCCTGTCGTTGCTGGATCGCTCCGGCCGTGGCGTCAGCCTGACCGCGTCGGGGGAACAGTTGCTGAGCTATGCGCGCAAGATGGTCGAACTGAACGACGAAGCCTATGCGCGGCTGACCCACAAGGAATACGCAGGCGAAATCCAGCTCGGCGTGCCGCATGATATCGTCTACCCGGTGATCCCGCGCGTGCTGCAGCGTTTCGCGGCCGAAATGCCGCGGATGCGGGTGCAGCTGCATGCCAGCAATACCCGCAAGCTGAAGGAAGAATTCGCCCGGGGCGAACTCGACGTGATTCTGACCACCGAGAGGACCTGCGACGAGGGCGGTGAGACGTTGAAGGAAATCCCGCTCCGCTGGGTCGGGGCGCCGGGGGGGCAGGCCTGGAAACAACGGCCGCTGCGTACCGCCCAGGCCCGGGTTTGTGCCTTCCGTTCTGAAGTGATTGACAGGCTGGACGCGGCCGGTATCGGCTGGACAGCGGTCGTGGATACCGACAGCGACCGCACCATCGAGGCCACGGTCAGCGCCGATCTGGCCGTGTCGGCCCTGTTGGAAGGCACCGCGCCGCCGCAACTGTCCGAGATCGAAGGCAGTGATCTGCCCGACCTGGGGACTTACCTTGTCAACATGTACACCGCGGGCAAGCGGATGAGCGAACCGGTGCAACGGCTCGCCGACATGATCCGGCTCGGCTACGAACCGCTGCGCCAGGTCGAACAGATCAGGGCGTAATCACCACCTTGCCGGTGGATTTGCGTGACCGCAGCAATTCCAGACCTTCCGCGGCCTGCTCCAGCGGCAATACGTGGCTGACATGCGGTTTCAGCTTTCCCTGTTCGTACCATCCCAGCAGGGTCTTCATGCTGTCGGTTAACACGTCGGGGCGGAATTTCAGGTAGCCGCCCCAATACAGCCCCAGAACGGTGAGGTTCTTGACCAGCAGGTGATTGGCCGGGATTTGCGGTACATCGCCGCTGGCAAATCCGATGGGAATCAGCCGCGCTTCGGGGTTGCTGGCGCGAAAGGCGTCCTGCCATTGTTCGCCGCCCACCGGGTCGTAGACCACGTCAGCGCCGCCAAGCGCGCGGACT
>JAWVXM010000080.1:0-10508 GCA_033723255.1 Thalassovita sp. | reverse complement strand
TAGACCTCCTGCACGTTCCAGCGGTCCATCACGCCGTCTTCGACCATCTTCAACCCGCCGCCGCCACCTTCTTCGGCCGGCTGGAACAGCAGCACGACGGTGCCGTCGAAATTGCGCGTCTCTGACAGGTATTTCGCCGCCCCCAGAAGGATCGAGGTATGCCCGTCATGACCGCAGGCATGCATCGCGCCGGGCGTCTTGGAGGCGTATTCAAGCCCGGTGATTTCCTCCATCGGAAGCGCATCCATGTCGGCCCGCAGTCCGATAACGCGGTCGGAATTGCCCGCCTTGATCACGCCGACGACACCGGTGATGCCGATGCCTTCGACCACCTCGTCACAGCCGAAGTCGCGCAGCTTTTCGGCAACCACACCGGCAGTGCGGTGCACGTCGAACATGATCTCGGGATGTTCATGGAAATCGTGCCGCCAGGCGGTGATTTCCCCATGCATCTCGGCAAAGCGGTTCTTGATCGGCATCTTCGTCCCCCTACAGCCTGTCGAGCAGTTTTTTCATGAATTCGTGGCCCGCGTTGAACTGCGCCACGGTGATATATTCGTCGGGTTGGTGGGCCTGGGCGATATCCCCCGGCCCGCAGACCACCGCGGAATAGCCCGCCGTCTGGAAATGCCCCGCCTCGGTGCCGTAGCTGACCACGTGATTGCCATTGTCCCCGGTGATCGAGCGCACGAGTGCCTCGGCTTCGCCGTCCGTTTCCGGCGCAAGGCCAGGCAGGCCGAATTTTTCCACCACCTCGATCCGGGTCTGCGGCACGACGGCCTGCATTTCGGCTTCGACCTCGGCCACGCGGGCAAGGAACCGCGCGCGCCACGCGCTTGGTTCTTCGTCCGGAAGGATGCGGAAATCGACACCGAATTCGCAATCCTTTGCGGTGATGTTGTGCGCTGTGCCGCCCGATATCTGCCCGACATGAACGGTGGTCCAGGGCGGTTCGAACAGCGAGGCGACCTCGGATGGCGCCCCTGCCCGGTTTTCGTCGTTCACCCTGTTCGCCCAGTCGATCAGCTTAGCCCCGTGCATGATCGCGTTGACGCCGGTATGCATGATCGAACTATGCACCTCGAACCCGTGCATATGCACCCAGAAGGCGCGCCCGCCCTTATGCGCGGTCACCGCCTGCATCGTCGACGGTTCGCCCACGATCACCGCAGACGCCTTGGGCAGGTTCTCGACCATCCGTTCGATCATCGGCGGCGCGCCGGTACAGCCCACCTCCTCGTCATAGCTCAGCGCCAGTTGCAGCGGCCGGGTCACGCCGCGATGATGCGCCTCGACCAATGCCCAGATGGCCAATGCGTCGAACCCCTTCATGTCGCAGCAGCCACGGCCAAAATATTTGCCGTCGCGCTCCACCACGGTGAAGGGATCGCCGGCCCAGGGCTGACCATCGACCGGCACCACGTCGGTATGACCGGAAAGAACGACACCGCCCTCGACCTCGGGACCGGCATGGGCGAAGATCGCGGCCTTTTCATTGTCTTCGCTGTAATGGCGGTGGGCGGTGATGCCGTGGCTGTTCAGGTAATCCTCGACCCAGTCGACCAGCGGCAGGTTGGTGTCACGGCTCACGGTGGGAAAGGCCACGAGCCTTTCCATGATCTCAAGGGGCGATAATCGCGCGGGCATGCTGTTCCTCAATATCCACTGTCCGTGGTCAGCACGAAATGGCCCGGGCTGACCTGTTCATATTCCGACGGCGCGGCTTCGTATCCAAGCGGATGGATCGGCGACGGGATCGGTTTGAAATTCAGGTCACGTTCGGATTTGCGGTTGCGCGGATCGGCGATTGGAACCGCCTTCATCAGCGCCTGCGTATAGGGGTGTTGCGGGTTCTCGAACACCGCCTGGCGCGGTCCCAATTCGACGATCCGGCCCAGATACATCACACCGACATCGTGGCTGACCCGTTCCACCACCGCCATGTCGTGGCTGATGAACAGGAAGGACAGCCCCAGATCGGCCTGCAATTCCATCATCAGGTTCAGCACCTGCGCCTGCACCGACACGTCGAGCGCCGACACCGCTTCGTCCGCGATGATCAGTTTCGGGTTCAGCGCCAGCGCCCGGGCGATGGCGACGCGCTGCCGCTGACCACCCGACAATTCGTGCGGATAGCGGCGCATGAAGCTGCGCGGCAGTTCCACCCGGTCGAACAGCATCGCGACGCGGTCTTCGCGTTCGCTGCCCGAATGGGTGCCGAAATTCTTCATCGGCTCGGCCACCTGCGCCCCGAGCTGCATCTGCGGATTGAGCGATGCGAAAGGATCCTGAAAGATCATCTGCATGTCGCGCCGCGCCTCGCGTAGCTGCGCATGATCCAGCGCCATGATGTCGGTTCCGTCCAAGTCGATCTGCCCCGACAGCGGTTCGACCAGCCGCAGGATCGACCGGCCGCAGGTGGATTTACCGCAGCCGGATTCGCCCACCAGCGACAGGGTGCGCCCCTTGTTGAGGGTAAAGGACACGTCCTCGACCGCATGCACATTGGCAACGGTGCGGCGGAAGAACCCGCCCTTGACCGGGAAGCGGGTGATCAGGTTCCTGACCTTCAGAAGCGGTTCGTCGGTCCCCGGAATGGGTTTGATTTCGCCCTGTTCGCGGCCCAGAAGCTTCATCGGTTCGGGCAGCGGCTTGCCGGTCATCTCGCCCAGCTTGGGCACGGCGGCCAGAAGCGCCTTGGTGTATTCATGCTGCGGGTTCTCAAAAATCCGTTCGACCGGGCCTTCTTCGACCTTGTTGCCGCGGAACATCACCACCACGCGGTCGGCCATCTGCGCCACCACCGCCATGTCATGGGTGATGAATATCACCGCGGTGCCGGTTTCGCGTTTCAGCCGGTCCATCAGCGCCAGGATTTCCGCCTGGATCGTCACGTCGAGCGCCGTGGTCGGTTCGTCGGCGATCAGCAGCCTCGGTTCGCAGGCCAGCGCCATGGCGATCACCACCCGCTGTCGCATCCCGCCCGACAATTCGTGCGGATATTGTTTCAGCCGCCGTTCCGGTTCCGGAATGCGGACCTGCCGCAGCAGTTCCGGCGCCCGCGCCTCGGCCTGATCCCGGGTCATGCCCTTGTGCAACCGCAACCCTTCGGTCAGCTGCCGCCCGACGGTGAAGACCGGGTTGAGCGCCGTCATCGGTTCTTGGAAGATCATCCCGATTTCGTTACCGCGGATGGTGCGCATCAGATCCTGGTTGGTTTCCGCCAGGTTCAGTTCCTTGCCATCTTTTCGATCAAAAATCAGGCGACCGCCTGCAATTTCACCGCCGCCAAATTCCACCAGCCGCATCAGGGACAGGCTCGACACCGATTTTCCCGATCCCGATTCGCCGACGATGCACACCGTTTCGCCGGGATTGACACTGAAAGAAACGTCCTCCACGCCTACGACGGGACCGTCCTTGGTCTGGAATTCGACCCGTAAATTCTCGATCCTGGCGATCGGTTGGTCCAGCATCGCAAGCTTCCTGTTCTGTTTCTGCGTATCCCCACAAGACGCTACAGACAGGTCGACGCCAGTGTCAAACACGTATGGCGATTGCCCACGGGTCACTTTCGCCAGCCCCTTGCTTTTTTTAACCAATCGGTTTGTGATGCCCCCAGTCGCAGGGACTCTGGGCACATTTTTTCCAGTAAAAACAAACCGGAATCATGTACCCGGCCATATCTGCAGACAGAATCAAACCTGTACCGTGACGGCCTCGAATGCCCAAACGGCAATACAATGAGTCACGTTTTTCGTGTCCAACAAGGAGAGGAATATGAAAATAAAATCGGTCTTGCTTGGCGCCGTCGCTGCGACCGCGCTGGCACCAGCCGCATTCGCTGAACGCGGATCGGACGGTCACGTCAACATCATCTATTGGCAGGCGCCCTCAATCCTGAACCCCTATCTGTCGAGCGGCACCAAGGACATCGAATCCGCGTCGCTGGTGATCGAGCCGCTGGGCCGCTACGACCCCACCGGCGCGCTGATCCCCTATCTGGCAGCGGAAATCCCGACCGTGGAAAATGGCGGCGTATCGGCTGACCTGACCTCGATCACCTGGAAGCTGAAAGAGGGCCTGAAATGGTCGGACGGCTCCGCGGTAACCTCGGCAGATGTGAAATTCACCGCCGATTACTGCATGCATCCCGAAGGCGGCTGTGCCCAGCTGGCCAAATTCGAAGGGGTGTCGAGCGTCGATGTCGTCGACGATCTGACCGTCAAGGTCACCTTCTCGGAACCCAAGCCCAACCCCTATGGCCCGTTCATGGGCGGCCAGTCGCCGATCCTGCAGAAGGCGCAGTTCGAAAACTGCATGGGCGCCAAGGCCCCGGAATGCACCTCGGCCAACTTCGGCCCGATCGGCACCGGTCCCTTCATGGTCACCGATTTCCGTCCCAACGACGTGATCTCGATGAAAGCCAACGACAATTACCGTGATGCCGCCAAGCCGGCCTTCGCCACGCTGACCTTCAAGGGTGGCGGCGACGCCACCGCGGCGGCGCGTTCGGTGCTGGAAACCGGCGAATTCGATTACGCCTGGAACCTGCAGTTGGCCCCCGATGTCATCGCCAAGATGGAAGAAGGCGGCAAGGGCACCGTGGTCGCGGCCTTCGGGTCTCTGGTGGAACGGATCGAGATGAACATGACCGACCCGTCGCCGTCTTTGCCCGAAGGCGAACGTTCGACCGCCAAGCACCCGCACCCGGCCCTGTCGGACCTGGCGGTCCGCAAAGCGCTGTCGATGGCGATCGACCGCGAACTGCTGGTGGAAATCGGCTATGGCAAGGCCGGTCGTCCGACCTGTAACCTGGTGCCCGCACCGGCGATCTATGCCTCAGACAACACCGACTGCATGACGCAGGACATCGAAGGCGCCAAGGCCCTGCTGGAAGAAGCCGGCTGGAAAGTCGGCGCCGGTGGCATCCGCGAAAAGGACGGCGTCAAGCTCAGCCTGCTGTACCAGACCTCGACCAACGCCGTGCGTCAGGACTTCCAGGCGCTGATCAAGCAGTGGTGGAGCGAGATCGGCGTCGAAACCGAGCTGCGCAACATCTCGGCCAGCGTGTTCTTCGGCGGTGACCCGGGTTCGCCCGACACCTTCCAGAAGTTCTATGCCGACGTCGAAATGTATGCCAACAACTTCGACGGCACCGACCCGGAAAGCTATCTGGCCCAGCACACCTGCGAAAAGGCACCGAAGCCGGAAGCTCAGTGGCAGGGTGAGAACATCAACCGCTTCTGCGATCCGGAATATGACAAGCTGGTCGCGGAACTGAGCAAGACCGGCATCATGTCCGAACGTGGCGCGATTGCGAAGAAGCTCAACGACATGCTGACCAAGGACAGCTATGTCGTGGTGCCGCTGGTCGACCGTGGTCGCGTGTCGGCGCATGCCAACAGCCTGGGCGGTGTTCAGCTGAACACTTGGGACTCGGAGCTGTGGAATGCAGCAGATTGGTACCGGATGAAGTAATCCGATGCCTTTTTTACCCCGGCCTGAACAGGCCGGGGTTTTTCTGGCCCGATTTCCGATGTTAACCTCGGGCCGATAACAAGACCAAGCCGCGAAGGCCTTTCCTACATGCTGACCTTTACCGTCCGACGACTGGTTCTGGCCGTGCCGACCCTGCTGTTCATCAGCCTCGTCATATTCCTGCTTCTCGAACTTGCCCCGGGCGACCCGATGGCGCAGGTTCCCCTGACCGTCCCCCCCGAAGTGAAAGAAAAGATGCGCGAAGCGCTTGGCTTGGGCCAGCCCGTGCATATCCGCTTCGTCAAGTGGCTGGTGCAGTTCTTCTGGATCGAACCGCAGGTGCTGTTCGACAACATCTTCGGCACCGGGCTTGCCGAGGGCAAGCTGCGCGTTCTGAGCTGGCAAACCCGCAGCCCGGTGATGGATATCGTGGTTCAGCGCATGCCGCAGACCCTGTGGGTTGTCGGCATGTCCTATATCATCGGCGTTCTGATCGCCCTGCCGATCGGGATCTATTCAGCCTACCGGCAATATTCCGTCTTCGACCAGATTGGCACGTTCATTTCGATGATCGGTTTCTCGGTGCCGACATTCTTTACCGGCGTTCTGCTGATCGTGATCTTCTCGGTGAACCTGGGATGGTTCCCGTCGATCTATGACACCACCCATGTCGTCAGGGACTGGCCCAGCTTCGTGTTCCAGATGAAGCAGATGGCGATGCCGGTTTTCGTGCTGGCCCTTTACAACGCGGCCCAGATCAGCCGTTTCATGCGCGCCTCGATGCTCGACAATCTCAACCAGGATTACGTGCGCACCGCGCGCGCCAAGGGGCTGGGCGAAAAGGCCGTGGTCCTGATCCACGTGCTGCGCAACTCGATGATCCCGGTCGTCACCGTGATCGCGCTCGGCGCGCCGCAGGTGTTCGGCGGCGCGATCATCACCGAACAGGTGTTCAAGGTGAACGGCCTGGGGCAGCTGCTGATCGGCGCGATCGAAGCCAACGACCTGCCGATGGTGCAGACGCTGACTTTCATCTTTGCGCTGCTGATCGTGCTGTTCAACATTATCGCGGATGTCCTCTATGGCATCCTTGACCCGAGGATCCGCTATGACTGAGGCCCCCGAAACCATCATTCCCGGTTCGGGCGGCGCCACGCCGGCAGGCGCCCTGACCGATCCCATCCCCGTCGCGCCGCCGCGCAGCCAGTGGCGCGCGGTCTGGCAACAATTCAAGACCCACAAGGGCGCGCTTCTGGGCGGGATCATCTTCCTGCTGATCGTGACGGCGGTGTTCATCGGGCCGCTGCTGTGGCCCTATGACGCAACCTATATCGATATCCGCGCCCGCAATCAGGGACCCAGCCTGATGCATCCGCTGGGCACCGACCAGCTGGGCCGCGATACGCTGGCGCGGATGATGGCGGGCGGTCAGGTGTCCGTCGCCATGGGCATCACCGCCATGCTTCTGGCGCTGTTTCTGGGCAGTTTCGTCGGCGTGATCGCAGGCTTCTTCAGGCGGCTTGACGGCCCCCTGATGCGGCTGACCGACCTGTTCCTTGCCCTGCCCCTGCTGCCGCTGCTGCTGGTGATGGTGCTGCTGTTCCGCGATACGCTGAACGCAGCTTTCGGACCGGAAACCGGTATCTTCATCCTGATCGTTCTGGCCATCGGCGTGACCAGCTGGATGCCCACCGCGCGGATCGTGCGCGGCGATGTCCTGGCGCTGAAGGAACGTGAATTCGTTCTGGCCGCACGGTCGATCGGCACCCGCAACACGATGATGATCCTGCGCCATATCCTGCCCAACGTTTTGAGCCCGATCATGGTTTCGGCAACGCTGGGCATCGCCAACGCGATCATCACCGAAAGCGCGCTGTCCTTCCTCGGGCTCGGCTTCCCGCCGGATTTCCCGACCTGGGGGCGGCTGCTGTTCGATGCAACCGACTACCTGCAGCAATATCCCGAACGGGTGTTCTGGCCCGGGCTGGCGATTTCGCTGACCGTGCTGAGCGTGAACTATCTCGGCGACGGGCTGCGCGATGCGCTCGACCCGCGGATTCGCGGCAGATAACCCGGAACCCCTGTTCCGCCCCGCAGTTCCCCCGTGGAACAGGAGGAACGGGCGAACAGGACAAATAAGAACAAGACCAAGGCCCGCAGGGAAACCTGCGGGCCTTGGTCTTGGGCAAACGCCCTGCGAGGGAAAGCACACCCCGAAACATGACCTAAAACAGAATAATATCCTAACCTATAGCCGATAATCCGCCCACAGATGGATTGATTTCCCAAATCGCTTCATCCATCTGTGCCTTCGTTCCAATTCACAGGTGGATACCATGTTCGAAACGTTTGGCTTTGAAAATCTGACCGCGCCAGAAACAGCGGTTTACGCTGGCCTGATCCTGGGCGCAGCTTATGGCATTCTGGCACAGGTCTCCCGTTTCTGTTTCCGCCGCGCCATCGTGGGCAAGGATCGCAGACAGGCCGCCGGTGTCTGGCTGACTGCTCTGGCGCTGGCGATCCTTGGTACGCAATTCGCCGTCCTGAACGGCTGGATCAGTTTCGACGATCACCGGTTCATGGCGGCCGATCTTCCGGTTGCCTCGATCGCCGTCGGCGGGCTGTTGTTCGGCGCGGGCATGGTGCTGACCCGCGGCTGCGCGTCGCGGCTGACCGTCCTGAGCGGCTCTGGCAACCTGCGCGCCGCGTCGGTCCTGATCGTCTTCGCCGTCACCGCCCATGCCACGCTCAAGGGCATCCTGTCGCCGCTGCGCACAGCCCTGGGCAGTTACACGCTGCCGCTGGACAGCGCCGCCCTGCCCGGCGCCGGCCCGAT
The DNA here is from genome assembly GCA_033723255.1 of Thalassovita sp. Lineage (GTDB taxonomy): Bacteria > Pseudomonadota > Alphaproteobacteria > Rhodobacterales > Rhodobacteraceae > Thalassobius. The sequence continues at coordinate 2,191 of JAWVXM010000080.1, read as the reverse complement.
CCTGGAGGTGGTGCTGGCCATCATTCTTCTGGCCTATGCGGTGCGCTCCGGCGCGCGCGCCTCGGACCTGGTCTTGGCCGGCGGCATCGGGCTGATCGCCGCCTCCGGCTGGGTCGTCACCGGTTTCGTCCTGTACGACGATTTCGATCCCATCGCGCAGGAAAGCCTCAGCTTTACCCTGCCCGCCGCGGAAACCCTGTTCTGGGGCATCGCGTCAAGTTCGATCGCGCCGACCTTCGGCACCGGGCTTCTGGGCGGTGTGATCGCGGGCGCGGCCCTCTCGGCGCTGATCCGCGGCGAATTCCGGTGGCAGAGTTTTGAGACCCCGCGCCAGACCGGCCGCTACCTGGCCGGCGCCGTTCTGATGGGTATTGGCGGCGTGCTGGCCGGCGGCTGCACCGTTGGTGCAGGCCTGTCGGGCGTCCCGACCCTGTCGATTGCCGCGATCCTCGCGCTCCTCTGGATCGGCCTGGGCGGCTGGATCACCGGCCAACTGCTCAGTGCAGGTGTTTCGTCATCCGCCGGATCATCCACCACACGAGCGCTACAACCGGCAGAGTGACAATCGCCGTCAATTCCCCCTTGCTGAGCCGCAGTGCTTCGGCAAGGGGATAGGCCGCGTAGGAAACCAGAGAGACCGCATAATAGCTGATCGCGACGACCGACAGGCCTTCCACCGTTTTCTGCAGCTTCAGCTGAAGATCGGCGCGCCGGTTCATGCTTTCCAGAAGCTTCTGGTTCTGCGCCGAACGTTCCACGTCAACGCTGGTTCGCAGCAGCTCGCCCGCCCGGATCGCCCGGTCGGCCAGCGCTGCCAGCCGGCCCTGCGTCGACTTCACCGTGCGCATCGCCGGGTCATAGCGGCGCATCATGAATTCCTTGAAGGTCTGCCGCCCGTCATAACGCTGTTCGCGCATCACCTCGATCCGCTGATGGACAATCGCCTCGTAGGCCTCTGTCGCCCCGAAGCGGAACGCGTTGCGGGCCACCATGTGTTCCAGTTCGGCCGAGGTCGACAACAGCCCCGCCAGCGTGTCTTCAGCCTGCGAACTTTCCGCGCCCATGTCATCCATAAGCCCGGTCAGCTGGTTGTCCAGCTCGCCCATCCGGCCCGACATCTGCTTGACCCGGGCAAAGCCCAGCATGGACAGGCTCTTGTAGGTTTCGATCTCGCAAAGCCGCTGCACCACCCGGCCCACCCTTCGGCTGCCGGTGCCGGGATTGACGAAGACCGCAAATCGCATATGCCCGGCCGGATCGATTCGGAAATCCCCCGCGATCACCGCCGCATCATCCAGAACCCGCGACGCGGCCAGGCTTTCGGGCACGAACCATTGGCCGATCATGTCGCGGGCATCTTCCAGGGTAGGCATTTCCTGCACCCGGATCAGTGCCGAGCTGACCCGAGCCCCGGGGGCATCCGCCAGCCAGTCGGCAGGGAATACCTCGAAATCGGCGGGGTCGTAGGGTCGTTCGCTCAACGTGCTGGAAAAGGCGGTATAGGTCACGAATTCCGTGTGGCTTTCCCATTTCAGCATATGCCGCCCGATCGGCCCGAAATAATGCGTCGCCCCCGGCTTGGGATGCGGTGCGCCATGCCGGTCGAGCAGCGCCAGAAGATGGTCAAGATCGGCCTGTCGGTCACGCCCGACCGCATCATCTGTCCGCTTGATCGCCAGATAGGCCGCCGTGCACGGCACGTCGAGCGACGGGAAGGGCCGCGCATGCAGCTCGTTGGCCAGTTCATAGCGAAGCGGGTGATCTGCAAGCATGCCGGGGCCTTTTCAATATCTAATGCCCTTTTTGATGGCACAGCTGCGACAGGGGATAAAGCCTTTTCAATGCCTTGCAGTTTCCCGCCCGCCGAACGCTCAGGAAACACACTGCTGTCGTGCGGTTGCGGGTCTTGCGGCCTTTTGGCGCGCCGCGCGGGACCTCCCGAAACAACGAAAAAGGGCGCCCCGAAAGGCGCCCTTTTCCATTCCCGTAGAAATCAAGATCAGCTGATCTTGGTCAGCAGGTCGTCCAGCGACTTCTTCGCGTCGCCATAGAACATGCGGGTGTTTTCCTTGTAGAACAGCGGGTTCTCGATTCCCGAATAGCCGGTGCCCTGACCACGCTTGGACACGAAGACCTGCTTCGCCTTCCAGCATTCCCGACCCGGCATGCCGGCGATGGGCGAGTTCGGATC
>JAWVXM010000079.1:0-10724 GCA_033723255.1 Thalassovita sp. | reverse complement strand
CGCGCGCGCTGATCAGCGGCGGCGGCAGGTCTGTAGCTGGGCCTGATAGTTGCGCGAACGCGCTTCGACTTCGCTGGAAATCCGCAAAAGCCAGCTTTTGTTGCGATAATTGCGCCGGGCAAAGCCGGTATGGCCTTCGTGATAGGCCAGATACTGGTTCCTGGCATCGCTCAGCGGAATCCTGTTCCTCTCGCGCGACTTGTTCATGTACCAGCCCATGAAATCGGCCGCATCGTAGATGTTGTCGCGGCGCGCGCCATAGGACCGTGTTTCACGCTGATACTGTTTCCAGGTCGCGTCGAGCGCCTGGGCATAGCCATAGGCCGAACTCTGCCGGCCCATCGGGATCACCCCCAGCACATATCGGTGCGGGGTGCGCGCGTTGCCGATGAATTTGCTCTCCTGGTAAATCGTCGCCATCTGCACATGCACCGGCACGCCCCAGCGGCGTTCGGCGGCCCGGAAGGCGCGGCTGTATTTCGGGCGCTGGCTGAGGATCGAGCAGGCGTTATCGAGGTTTCGCGGCGCGGAAAAGTTCCCGCCGCCACAAGATGCCAGCACCATCAACAGGACCATTGCGCGAAGAGTTCTGCTCATCTGCCTCTCGCTTTCTTTGTTTCCTGCAGTGTAGCGGAAACCGAAGCTGCTGCAAATGGAGATACTTCCGCCCTCGGCGCGGAACAGGGCGTTCTTTTAAAGCAGGACGCCCAGCATCAGCGGGATCGCGAGGACCGATATCAACGTCGACACCACGACGAGTCCCGCAACCGATTCCGAGTCCGCGCCGTATTTTTCCGCCAGCAGGTAGGAAGTCACGGCGACAGGGGTCGACACCTGGATCACCAGAACCGCGAAGGCAACCTTGTCGAGTTCGAACCAGCGTCCGACGGCCCAGGCAATGGCGAAGCACAGCACCAGCTTGACCAGCGAGATCCAGACTGCCCGATTGATCTGAGCGGGATGCATGCGGGCCACCGCCACCCCGAGCGTGATCAGCATCAGCGGGATCGCCATCTGCCCGATCAGTTCCAGCGCATTGGTCAAGAACACCGGTGTTTCCCAGCCCTGCCACAGGAAGATGCCGCCCAGCACGGTGGCGCCGACCAGAGGTTCCTTGACCACCTTGATAAGCGATCCGCCCCCGGCCACCAGCCAGATCCCGAAGGTGAAGGACCAGATCGCCATGATGGCGAAAACCACCACAGCATAGCCCAGCCCGACCTCGCCAAAGGCGAACATCGCCAGCGGCAGGCCCAGGTTGCCGGTATTTCCGAAAATGATCGGGGCGAGATAGGTGCGCAGGTCCAGCCCGCCGATGCGGACCATCAGGAAGGCGGCGACGGACACCGCGCCATAAGCCGCCACCGCCGCCAGCGACAGCTTGGTCAGCGCCTGCGGGTCGATTTCGGTTTTCATCAGCGCGGTGAAGATCAGGCAGGGCACCGAAAGCGTCATCGCCAGCTGGGTGACGAATCGCACCTGGTAATCGATCCCGGCCTTTACCCAGCCGAAGCCGATGGCGGCCAACAGGAACACAGGTGCGGTGATTTCGAGAACTGTAAAGACAAGGTTCACAGACTGTTTCCCTCGGATTTGGGGCTCTGACATGGACAAATGGTGCCCAAAGCGTCTATCTGTGGGGCATGGGGGCTGCAAGACTATGTTGAAGACGCGCGCGAAATATCACCTTGGCCAGGTTGTGCGGCACAAGAAACACCCGTTCCGCGGGGTGGTTTTCGACGTGGACCCGGAATTTTCCAATACCGAGGAATGGTATAACTCGATTCCCGAGGAAAGCCGCCCGCGCAAGGAACAGCCGTTTTATCACCTGCTCGCCGAAAACGACCAAAGCTATTACGTGGCCTACGTGTCGGAACAGAACCTGGTGGCGGACTATTCCGGCGAACCGGTCGATCACCCGGACATTCCTGATCTGTTCGGCCCCTTCAGCGATGGCCATTACCCGCTGCATTTCCAGCTGAACTGATCGCATCCCGGAAATGAAAAACGCCCGCAGGTAAGAAACCCGCGGGCGTTGGTTTGTGTGGGCTGGGCCGAACCCGTGCCTCAGTAACCCAGGGCGCAGCCGTCCTTGCGCGGGTCCGAACCGCCTTCGAGCACGCCGTTTTCGTGGATCATGATCGCCTGGGCGCCGCCGACCGCTTTGTCCGGCACGACGACGTTATGGCCCAGATCGGCCAGTTCCCGCCGCACCTGGTCGGGATAGCCGCGTTCGACCTGCATCTCGCCGCCGAAATCGAAGCTGCGCGGCGCGTCGATCGCCGCCTGCGGATCCATCCCGAAATCGCGGATGTTCGAAACAAGCCGCGCGTGACCGTTCGACTGGTACTGGCCGCCCATGACGCCGAACGGCATCAGGACACGGCCGTTCTGGCGCAGCATGCCCGGGATGATCGTGTGCATCGGGCGGTTGCCGCCGGTCATTTCGTTCGGGTGGCCTTCCTCCAGCGTGAAGCCCGCGCCGCGGTTCTGGAACAGCACGCCGAATTTTTCCGACGCGATGCCGGACCCGAAGCCGTGGAAGATCGAATAGATCAGCGACACCGCCATTCGGTCCCGGTCGACCACGGTGATATAGATCGTGTCCTTGTGAACCGCCTCGGTCAGCGGTGCTGCCGCTGCCATCGCCTTTTTCGGGTCGATCAGCGCCGCCAGCTTGGCCGCGGTTTCCGGCGCCAGCATGTAATCCAGTCGCGTCATTCGGTCCGGATCGGCGATGAAGCGGTTGCGCGTGTCATAGGCCAGCTTGGCCGCCTCGGCTTCGATATGCGCGCGTTCGCTGCCCCACGGGTCCATCCCGGCGATATCGAAATGCTTGAGGATGTTCAGCATCAGGATCGCGGTCGCGCCCTGACCGTTCGGCGGATGCTCGACCAGTTCCGCCCCGGCATAAGCGCCGCTGACCGGCGTGGTGTAATCGCAGGAGGTGGCCGCGAAATCTTCCATCGTCTGGACGCCGCCCATGGCCTGCAGGGTCTTGACCATGTCCTCGGCCACTTCGCCCTCATAGAAGGCCTTGCGCCCGTCCTTGGCGACGCGCCGCAGCACCTCGGCCTGTCCCGGGGCGTGGAACATGTCGCCCACTTTCGGGGTCTGACCGCTGGGCATGAAATGGCTCAGGCCATGGCCTTGAAGGACCTTGCCGTCCCGTTCCCAGTCGGATGCCACGCGCGGGGCGACCGGAATGCCTTCCTCGGCATAGCGAATGGACGGGGCAAGAATGGCGTCCAGCCCGATCTTGCCGTGATCTTCGGACAGGCGGCAGAACGCGTCGACGGCGCCGGGGATGGTGACCGCTTCGGGCCCGTGCAGCGGGACCGCCGACAGGCCGCGATCGCGCAGCGCGGCGGCGCTGGCCGCTTTCGGTGCACGGCCGGATCCGTTCAGGGCCAGGATGTCTTCGCTGCCCGCGGGGGAAAACAGCATGAAGCAATCGCCGCCGATACCGGTCATCTGCGGTTCGCACAGGCCCAGCAGAACGGCGCCGGCAATCGCGGCATCCATCGCGTTGCCGCCGCGTTCCAGGATGTCGATTGCGGTCTTGGCCGCGAGGGGATGGGATGTTGCACAGATGCCGTTCGTCGCGATGACGGGGGAACGGCCGGGCAGTTGGAAGTCTCTCATATGATCAGGTGTCTCCGCTTTTCGGCGGCAGACTAGACAGCTTTTCATCAATGGCAACCGGGAATAAGCCTCGGCGCCATGATCTGGGTGGGGGCTAGAAACTCATGGCGCCGAGGGAAGCTATTGCAGCTACAGTTTGCACATTGATGGGGCATTCAGGCGGGATTGAGAGTGTATTATGGCGAATCTTGGACTTTTTGGCAGGAGCGGCCGCTGATCCGAGGGCCGCGCGGCTGACATGCCCGCCCGCGATTCCGCTGTCGCTGGCTGGACAGCAATCCCTGCCATTCGCTATGCAATCATCAGCAGAGGAGGAATTGCCATGAAACCGGTCGTGATTGCAGGCGCATCAAGAACCCCGATGGGTGGCTTCCAGGGGGTGTTCGACGGGGTCGAGGCCTCGGTTCTGGGCGGGGCCGCGATCCGGGCGGCCTTGGCCGATGCCGGGGCGTCAACGGTGGATGAGGTGCTGATGGGCTGTGTTCTGCCCGCGGGGCAGGGCCAGGCGCCGGCGCGACAGGCCGGGTTCGCCGGGGGGCTGGGCGAAGAAGTGCCGGCGACCACGCTGAACAAGATGTGCGGATCGGGGATGAAGGCGGCGATGATGGCCTTCGATCAGATCGCTCTGGGCCATGCCGACACGATGATCGCGGGCGGCATGGAAAGCATGTCGAACGCGCCTTATCTTCTGCCCAAGATGCGCGGCGGCGCGCGGATCGGCCATGGACAGGTGATCGACCACATGTTCCTCGACGGGCTGGAAGACGCCTATGACAAGGGCCGCCTGATGGGCACCTTCGCCGAAGACTGCGCCGAGGCGTTCCAGTTCACCCGCGAAGAACAGGATCAATACGCGCTGGCCTCGCTGTCCAACGCGCTGGATGCCGAACGCAGCGGCGCCTTCGAGGACGAAATCACCCCGATCACCCTGCATCACAAGAACGGTGAACACGTCATTTCCACCGACGAACAGCCGGCCAAGGCGCGGCCCGAAAAGATCCCGCTGCTGAAACCGGCCTTCCGCAAGGACGGCACGGTGACGGCGGCGAATTCTTCGTCGATCTCGGACGGGGCGGCGGCGCTGGTTCTGGCATCCGAAGACGCGGCCGAGGCACAGGGCCTGCAGATCCGGGCGCGGATCCTCGGCCATGCCAGCCATGCCCACGCGCCGTCGCAATTCCCCACCGCCCCGGTGCCGGCGGCGCGCAAGTTGCTCGACCGTCTGGGCTGGAGCGTCGAGCATGTCGACCTGTGGGACGTGAACGAAGCCTTCGCGGTGGTGCCGATGGCCTTCATGCGCGAACTCGGCCTTCACCGCGATATCGTGAACGTGAACGGTGGTGCCTGCGCACTGGGACACCCGATCGGGGCTTCGGGCGCGCGGATCATCGTGACGCTTCTGAACGCGCTGGAAAAGCGCGGGCTGAAACGCGGCGTGGCGGCGATCTGCATCGGCGGCGGCGAAGGCACGGCGATCGCCATCGAACGGGTCTGACCGCCGGGAATGCGGCCCGGTTCTGCCGGGTCGCGGTGCGCCGTCGCAGGCGATGGGGCGATCTGTACCGAAACGGGCTACAAAAGCCTCATATGCGTAAAAACTATTGTGCATCTCCCTTGGGCCGCGCTAGCGTGGATTTGGAACAAAAAGCGAACACAAAGGGGTCGGACATGCTGGAAGGAAGCTGCGCCTGCGGCAAGGTGCATTTCAAGGTCACGGGGCAACCGCGCGGCGCCACCGCCTGCCATTGCGGCCAGTGCCGGAAAATGGCCGGGATCGCCTGGGCCTCTGCCGATGTGCCGGAGGATCAGTTGCAGATCGAGGGGCCCGTTCACTGGCTTTCGCTTGCCGACGCGGCGCGGCGCGGCATCTGCCCGGATTGCGGGGCGTTCCTGTTCTGGCACGGCACCGGCGATCCGCATATCAGCTTTGCACTGGGCGCGATCGACGGGCCGACGGGAGTGAAGATCGCGCAGCATATCTTTGTCGCCGACAAGGGTGATTATTATGACATTGCGGATGATGTCGTGCAGAAACCCTGACCGGGCTTTTGCGGTCTTTCGCCGCCCTCTGTTCTGGGATAAAGCCGTGGGGCAACAAGGAATGTCCAGATGTCAGACGCCCCCGTGAAACCAGAAAATATCGATACACCTCAAGGGCTTGCCTTTGCCATGGCGGCGTATCTGATGTGGGGTTTCATGCCGCTTTACATGAAGATGCTGGCGCATATCCCACCCGCCGAAGTGGTGGCCCACCGGATCATCTGGTCGATCCCGATCGCGGCGATGGTCCTGATCGCCCTGCGCCGCACCAGCGACCTCGTCACCGCCCTGCGCACCCCAAGGACGCTGATCATGGCCTGCGTGACGGCGATCCTGGTGTCGATCAACTGGGGCATCTATGTCTGGTCGATCGCGGCCGAACGGGCGATCGACGCGGCGCTTGGATATTATATCAATCCGCTGTTCAGCGTGGCCTTGGGGGCGCTGCTGCTGGGCGAGAGGCCGACCAAGGCGCAGGGCGTTGCCATCGCGCTTGCCGCGCTGGCGGTGGTGGTGTTGTGGGTCGATGCCGGGACCTTGCCCTGGGCGGCGGTGGGATTGACCGTGTCTTGGGGTTTCTACGCGTTTTTCAAGAAATCGCTACCCGTGGGTCCCAATCAGGGGTTCCTGCTGGAGGTGCTGATCCTGTTGCCGCTGGCGGTGGGGTATCTCATCTACCTGTCATTCACCGGGCAGGGGCATTTCACCGCGTCGGGGGCCGACATGGCCTTGCTGATGGGGGCCGGGGTGGTCACGGCGGTGCCGCTGATGACCTATGCCAACGGCGCGAAGCTGCTCAGGCTGTCGACCATCGGCGTGCTGCAATACGTTGCCCCGACGCTGATTTTCCTGAACGCCGTGCTGGTGTTCGGCGAACCGTTTGATCGTGCCCGGATGATCGCCTTCCCGCTGATCTGGGCCGCCTTGGTGGTATATTCCGTGTCGATGTGGCGCCAGCTGCGCCATTCGCGGATGTAAGCGCGGTTGCGCCGCACCGTTCAACCGCCTATCCCCCGATCATGGCTTGGAGCACCGAATACAATCCCCCGACCGATCCGCTGGTGATCCTGCACGAGGATCACGAGATCGTCGTGGTGGACAAGCCCAGCGGGTTGCTGTCGGTGCCCGGCCGGGGCGAACACCTTGCCGATTGCCTGATCACCCGGGTGCAGGCGGTGTTCCCGCAGGCTTTGCTGGTGCACCGGCTGGACCGGGATACATCGGGGGTGATGGTCTTTGCGCTGACGCCGCACGCGCAGCGCAACCTGTCGATGCAGTTCGAAAAACGCAGCACCAGGAAAACCTATGTCGCGCGGGTCTGGGGGCGGCTGGAGCCGAAAACCGGTACCGTCGACCTGCCGCTGATCGTCGACTGGCCCAACCGGCCGCGCCAGATGGTGGACCATGAGAACGGCAAGCCGGCGGTGACGGATTGGCGGGTGTTGCGCTATGGCGATAACGAAACCCGCGTGCGGCTGATGCCGCGCACCGGGCGCAGCCACCAGTTGCGCGTGCATATGTTGGCGCTTGGCCATCCGATTCTTGGCGATCCGCTCTATGCTGAAGGGGGAGCGCGGGGGTTCCCCCGCCTGATGCTGCATTCCGAGGAATTGCGCATCAAGCATCCCGAAAGCGGCAAGGGACTGGCGTTCCGGGCCAAGGCACCGTTCTGAGTAATCTGTCTAGCGTAGGCGCCTGTCGGTCAGGTTCAGACGGCCCGACACGATCGGTTTCACCGCCTCGGCCAGCTCGGGCGCTTTGCCCAGAAGCTGCTCCAACTCGTCCAGCCGGTTGGTGGCGATAAGTTCAAGCAGGTCGGTCCGCACGCTGCCATCCGGATCGCGCGGCAGCGCCGTCACGATCTGCGCCAGGTTTGGTTTGGGCTCGTCCTGCGGCAGGTCCTGCTTCTCCAGCTCCCCTTCGATGAAGGCATATAGCCCGACACCGCCGGCGGGCAGCGCGAAGGTGGCGAAGGCGACATCGCGCGCTCCGGCTTCCAGCAGCGCCGCGCGGATGGCGGGACCATCATTTTCGATGCGGTTTTCCGATCCTTCGCTGTCGGACCAGTTCATCAGGCGACGGGTGATGAAGTTGTAGAGCTTCTTGCCGGTCGCCATCCAGATCCGCGAGGGCAGCGATTTGCGCGCCAGCATCTTCTTTTCCGCGGGCGTCAGCAGATGCGGTGCGAAGCTGCGTTTCTGTTTCAGCATGTGGCGCAGATCTTCGCGCGCGGCGATGCGGAACAGCTTGCCACGGCGCTTATGCACGCCCGCAAGTTGGAAATCGATCACCGCCGCGCGGCCATCCGGCGTCATCAGCCAGTTCTGCGGCTTGGCGATATCGTTGTGGCAGACACCGCGCCGCTTCATGTCGCGCAGCAGGCGTTTCGCGTCGCGGTACCATTTCGGGTCGGTGGGCTTGGCCAGGTGCAGCGGCGTGCCCTGCGACCAGATCCGCAGGATGCCCGCCCTGTCGGCGGCCAGCAGCACCGGCACCCCTTCGATGCCCTGCACGGCCCTGAGCCCGCGCGCTTCCTTGCGGGCCAGCAGCTGCGACAGCCACCAAGCATACCAGGGCACCCCGTCCAGCTTGCGCAACACCACCTTGACCGACGGGTCCGAGGCCAGATGCCCCGAAATCGTTTCGGAAAAGATATCGCGCTTCAGCACCGTTTCGGGCACGAAGTCTGCCTGTGATTTCGGCTTGGTTCCGGCCATCGGGCCCCCGCAAAGAAAACATCCGGGGCCGTCATAGCCGCCGATCAATCGGGAGCGCAACAAGAAGCTGTCACCAGTGGCAGGCTTCACGCAATGGAGAAATTGCGTTGTTTAGTCCAGAAATATTGAACCGAGCGGTGACGGGGCTTTCGTTGAAGGGGGTGAAGCGAACTAATAGTGTCTCGCCATCAAGCATTTGTTTGATCACCGGGATGGATCTATTGCCACTCCAAAGACCCAACGCCCGATTGTCGGTGCTTGCATCGAAGTTTCGGGAGGCCGCTTTCTTTTCGTCAATTCTGTACTCTACCCGCCCGTATCCTTGAAAGCCTGAAGCAACGTGACAGCTAGTGCTAATGTATAGCGTTGTCGTATTTTCTAAGCATCGCAAAAGCAGTTGCGCTTTGGCTTGGGTGAACATTCCGCAACGCAAAATTTCATCTGACTCAACTGACAGGAAGACATCCGTGGTGTCTTTGAATTCTGATTTGTCCTTTCTTACGATCCACTGTCCTGTGTCATTATTAAGCTCAATGTTCTCCGGTGTAGGTGATCGTCCCGAAATCTGGTCGTAACAGGCGAGCCTTTCAAGGTCGGTATCAATTAACGCGCAGTCATTTATCTGTTCCGAGGCCAAGCCCGGGACCGGTATGATTGCTGACATAAAGAGAGCGGCAAAAAAAGAATGAGCGTGCATCATGATTGCATGATGCACGTCATTGATGTTTTCGCAAGGCAAGTTCTCGGTTTGCGATTATTCGTTGGTCCAGCCGGCGACCGATTTCACCTCGAGGAAGTCCTCGATGCCCCAGACGCCGCCTTCGCGGCCGTTGCCCGACTGCTTCATGCCGCCGAATGGGGCGCCGGCGCCGCGGCCCTGACCGTTGATTTCCACCATGCCCGAACGCAGCTGCTGCGCCACCCGGTTGGCTTTCTGGCCGTCCTGGCTCTGGATGTAGTTGGTCAAGCCATAGGCGGTGTCATTGGCGATGGCGATCGCCTCTTCCTCGGTGTCGAAGGGAATGATCGACAGCACCGGGCCGAAGATTTCTTCGCGCGCGATGGTCATGTCGTTGGTCACGTCGGCAAAGACGGTCGGGCGGACGAAGAAGCCCTTGTTCAACCCCTCGGGACGCCCCAGACCACCGGCAACAAGCCGCGCGCCTTCGTCGATACCCTTCTGGATCAGGCCCTGGATCTTGTTCCACTGGACCTCGTTCACCACCGGGCCGATATGGCGGCCCGCGTCATGCGCATTGCCGACGGTCACCTTTCCGGCCACTTCGGCGGCGGTTTCCACCGCCTGATCATAGATGCCTTTCTGAACCAGCATCCGGCTGGGTGCGTTGCAGCTCTGGCCAGTGTTGTTCATCATGTGCAGCACGCCACGCTTCACCGCCTTTTCGTCGGCATCGGCGAAGACGATGTTGGCGCCCTTGCCGCCCAGTTCCAGATGTACGCGCTTGACGGTGTCGGCGGCGTTCTTGGAAATCGCGATCCCGGCGCGGGTCGAGCCGGTGAAGCTGACCATGTCGACATCCTTGTGGCCGGTCAGCGCGGTACCCACGCCCACGCCGTCACCGTTCACCAGGTTGAACACGCCCTTGGGGAAGCCGGCCTCGTCCATGAATTCGGCGAACAGCATCGCGTCGAGCGGGCTTTCCTCGGACGGTTTCAGGATCATCGTGCAGCCTGCGATGGCGGCGGCGACCACCTTCAGCGTGATCTGGTTCATCGGCCAGTTCCACGGCGTGATCAGGGCGCAGACGCCGATCGGTTCATAGATGATCCGGTCATTCGGCGCGTGATCGCCCAGCGGGCGGATGAAGTCGAAATTCTTCGCCGCCTTCAGGAAATTCGAAATGTGCCAGGCGCCCGCACCGACCTGCTGGGTGTTCGCCATGTCGATCGGCGCACCCATTTCCATCGACATCGTTTCGCCCATCTCGGCGCCGCGACGCTTGTAGATTTCCAGCAGCTTTTCCACCAGCGCGATACGGTCTTCTGCCGGGGTGGCCATCCAGGCCGGAAAGGCCGCCCGGGCGGCGGCGACGGCGCGATCGACATCGGCCTGAGACCCCAGCGAGATGACCGCGCAGGGGTCTTCGGTCGAGGGATCGATCACGTTGTGATCGGTGCCTTGGATCGGATCGACCCATTCCCCGTTGATGTAGAATTGACGTTTCTCGATCATCACTCTCTCCCGTGAGCAAATTTCATTCCGGTGCCTAATTTTTTGGCACACAGAAAAATATCCGCAGATTCCCGCGCACTCTGACAGGGGTTCGGGATAGCTGCAAGCGGGGTTCTGGCCACTTTCGG
>JAWVXM010000078.1:0-10899 GCA_033723255.1 Thalassovita sp. | reverse complement strand
CGGTGTCGCTGGCGCGCTTCTTCCTCGAACACCACCCGGCCGTTTTCCCGCCCATATCGGAAATCCTTCCGGCGCTTGGCCAGCACGGCTTCGAACTGATCCTGCAGCTCGCGGATACGTTCCAGGATGGCTTCGGATTTGCTGGGCATGGCAGGCCTCGGATCGGGTTGCATGGCCGAGCCTACCACAACTCGCCGCCAGACCAAGGCGCATGTCCCACGCGCAGCGGAGCAAGGCGCAATACCGCATCGCCCTTCCCGCGGGAAGAGCGGTGCCGCGCCCGTCAGGGGCGCGGCCATGTTTCAGCCGATGCTGACCAGTTCGATCGCGAAGGTCAGGTCCTTGCCCGCCAGCGGGTGGTTGGCGTCCAACGTCACCGTTTCATCGGTCACCTCGGCGATGGTCACCGGCATGACTTGACCCTCGGTGGTTTGCACCTGCAGCTGCGTACCGACTTCCAGCGGCAGATCGGCCGGGACCTCGGAACGCGGGATCACCTGGATCGCCTGCGGGTTGGCTTCGCCATAAGCTTCGGCGCAGGGCACCTCGACCACTTTCTTCTCGCCCACCGTCATGCCCGGCAACGCGGCATCCAGCCCCGGGATGATATGGCCGGCGGCAACCTGGAATTCCAGCGGATCGCGCCCCTCGGAGGAATCGAAAACCGACCCGTCCGCCAGCGTTCCGGTATAATGAATACGTACGGTGTCACCCGTCTTGACCTGGGTCATCTGTCGTCCTGTTCTGTTCGGATTGATCTGTGAGGCCGCCACTTATCCGGGGTTGTTCCGGGGCGGGTTCTCGGGATGAAGCGTCAGCCTAACCGCCTCACCCCGGGAATGCAAATCACGCCAATGTGCCACGGATCTGGCGCGTTTCGCCTTTTCCTCCCCTGCAAGCCATGCCAACTTGCCGCAGGGAGGAGCGAACTTATGACAATCACCACCTGCGTCTTCGACGCTTACGGAACCCTTTTCGACGTTGGCGCAGCCGCGCGGCTGGCCGCCGCCGAACCCGGCAACGAGGCGCTGGCAGACACCTGGCCGAAACTGGCTGAAAACTGGCGCCTGAAGCAGCTGCAATACAGCTGGCTGCGCGCCATCATGGGCGAACACACCGATTTCTGGCAGGTCACCCAGGACGGGCTGGACTGGTCGCTGGAAGCCGCCGGCATCGCCGGCGACGACAGGATGCGCGAACGGCTGCTGGCGCTGTACTGGGAATTGCAGGCCTATCCGGAAGTGCCGAAGATGCTGGCCGATCTGAAAGCGGCCGGGATGAACACCGCGATCCTGTCGAACGGATCGCCCGACATGCTGAAAGGCGCGGTCGACAGCGCCGGGATCGGCGATGTTCTCGATGACGTGCTGTCAGTCGAATCCGTCGGCGTGTTCAAACCCGCCCGCGTCGTCTACGACCTGGTGGGCGATCGCTTCGGCTGTGCCAATGAAGAAGTTCTCTTCGTGTCCTCCAACGGCTGGGATGCCGGCGCGGCCGCCGGCTACGGCTTCACCACCGCCTGGGTCAACCGCGCAGGCGATCCGGTCGACCGGCTGCCCGCCAAACCGCAGCACATGCTGAGCGACCTGACCAGCATCCCGGAAATCGCGAGGTCCTGAAAAATGCCCCGGTTCACCACCTCCGACGGAATATCGATCCATTACGAGGAAGCGGGCCAGGGCCTGCCCATCCTCTGCCTGTCCGGCCTGACCCGCAACGCGCGCGATTTCGATTTCGTCGCGCCACAGCTGGCCGGATACCGGATGATCCGGATGGATTACCGTGGCCGGGGCAAATCCGACTGGGTCGCCGATTATCACAGCTACAACGTGCTGCGCGAAGGGCAGGACGCGCTGGAACTGCTCGACCATCTCGGGATCGCCAAGGCGGCGATCCTGGGCACCTCGCGCGGCGGCATCATCGCCATGGGTCTGGCCAAGGTCGCCAAGGACCGGCTGCTGGGCGTCTGTCTGAACGATATCGGACCGGAACTGGTGGCCGAGGGCCTCGGGGTCATCATGGATTACCTCGGCAAGCAACCCGACGCGCCCGACCTCGCCACCCTGGCCCGCGCCCGCAAGGCGGATATGGACCAGACCTTCCCCGGCGTGCCGCTGGAGCGATGGCGCGAAGAGGTCGGCAACACCCATGTCCGCGTGCCCGAAGGCGTGCGGCTGAGCTACGATCCGAAACTGCGCGACGCGATGCTGGAATCTGACGCCGCCAACCCGCCGGACCTGTGGCCCTATTTCGACGCCATCGCGCCGCTGCCCTGCGCCGTCATCCACGGGGTGAATTCCGATCTGCTCAGCGCCGACACGGTGGCCGAGATGCAGCGCCGCAATCCCGACCTGATCGTTGCCCATGTCGCCGATCGGGCGCATATTCCGTTTCTGGACGAACCCGAAGCCCGGGCCGCGATCGGCCAGTGGCTGACCCAGCTGGAACAGGGAGAAACGGAATGAATATCGACATGATCGAAGCCGCCGCCGGGCGGCTCGAGGGCCGGGCACGCAAGACGCCGCTTCTGTCCTCGCCCTTTCTCGACGAATTCGCCGGTCGCCGGGTCTTCGTCAAATGCGAATCCCTGCAGCATACCGGCAGCTTCAAGTTCCGCGGCGGCTGGTCTGCGGTATCCGCGCTCGACCCCGACACGCGCGCCAAGGGCGTCATTGCCTTTTCCAGCGGCAACCACGCGCAGGGCGTGGCCTATGCCGCGCAACTGCATGGGGTGCCGTCGGTCATCATCATGCCGAAGGACGCGCCGCAACTGAAGATCGACAACACCCGCGCGCTTGGCGCCGAGGTCGTTCTCTATGACCGCGAAACCGAAAACCGGCGCGAAATCGGCGCCAGACTGGCCGAAGAACGCGGGCTGTCGCTGATCAAACCCTTCGACGATCCGCAGGTGATCGCGGGACAGGGCACAATCGGGCTGGAAATCGCCGAACAGGCCAAGGTCGAAGACATCGGCGCGGCCGAAGTGCTGGTGCCCTGCGGCGGCGGCGGGCTGACATCGGGCATCGCGCTGGCACTGGAGGACCGCGCGCCGGGCATGAAGGTGCGGCCTTGCGAACCCGAAGGCTTCGACGACGCGATCCGGTCGATGAAAAGCGGAAAGATCGAATATAACGACAAGATGACCGGATCGATCTGCGACGCGATCCTGACGCCGTCGGTGGGCGACCTGACCTTCCCGGTGCTGCAGCGGCTTTGCGGCCCCGGCATCGTGATCAGCGACGCGGACTGCCTGCGCGCCATGGCGATGGCTTTCCTGCGTCTGAAGGTGGTGATCGAACCGGGCGGCGCGGCGGCGCTGGCGGCGGCGCTGCTCCACGGTGACGAACTGGGGTCCGACACGGTGATCGTGGTCGCCTCGGGCGGCAATGTCGACCCGGAAATGTATATCCGGGCGCTGAAGGATCATGCCGCCTAGGGCGGGGGGGCCTCGGCACGGTTGATCGCGCCCGGCAGTTTGCAGAAACGCACATGGAATCCGGAACGCCATGGCAAATATCGGAAAACTGACGGTCGATCTTCCCGGCGATGCCGGGCACGGCCTGGCGACCGAAAGCATCTGGGTCGAAGGGGTCGGTGACGACCGGTATCGGCTGCAGAGTTCCCCCTTCTTCGCCAAAGGGCTGAGCCGTCGCGATATCGTCATCGCCCGGAAACAGGGACCGCGGCTGGTCTTCGAAAGACTGCTGATCATCGGCGGACACTCCACCTACCGGATCATTCGGTCGGACAACGCAGGCCAAAGGGATTTCATGGCCCGCTGGACTCCGCTTCAGGATCTCGGCTGCACCTTCGATCAAGGCAATTTCGGTTACATGATCTACGCTGTGGATATCCCGCCCGATACCGATATCGAAGCGGCCCGCGCCCTGCTGCAAGCCGGCGCGGCGGCAGGGGTGTGGGAATGCGAGGAAGCGGCTATCGGTCACCTCGTGGTGAAAAGCTGAGGCTTTGCCGGTATCAGAGACCCAGGCAGGTTTTCAGCACTCGACCATAGGCGCCCCATGACCCGTTTCACCATCGGCGATTTCAGCATCAAGACCCTCATCGGCGCCGATCGGGAATATTACCAGTTCCAGACCTGCACGCCTGCGGAATACTCCTGAAAACTCGGCTGGGTCGCCGGCCAGATCATGGCGCATATCCGGATTGGGGTAGCCGGGCCAGCGCCGGACCGCGGGCTGGCGCATCAACGGCCGAGAGGCGCGCTTTATGCCAGCCAAGTCCGAAAAAACTCCGACCGATGTGCAAACGGCATCAAAGCGCCAGACCGCCGGGACGGTCCGGCGCTGGCCCGGCGGCCTGCGGCCTTGTTCCGGGCCGCAGGACATCCATTCCCGTTTGACCCCGCCGCGATTTTCCCCGACTTTCCGGCGAACCGGCATAAGGAGGACCGCCCATGAACATCGCCGATCTCGGAGACATCAAGCTGCATTACCGCGAAGACGGCGATCCCGAAGGCCGCCCCATCGTGTTCGCCAACTCACTTGGCACCGACCTGCGGCTTTGGGACAAGATCGTGCCGCGCCTGCCCGAGGGGCTGCGCATCATCCGCTTCGACAAGCGCGGCCACGGGCTCAGCGAAGCGACCCCCGCGCCCTATTCGATGGGCACGCTGGTGCGCGATGCCGAACGGCTGCTGGATCACCTTGAGGTGCGCGACTGCGTCTTCGTCGGCCTGTCCATCGGCGGCATGATCGCGCAGGGGCTGGCGGTGAAGCGGCTCGACCTTGTGCGCGCGCTGGTGCTGTCGAACACGGCGGCCAAGATCGGCCAGCCGCAGATGTGGCAGGACCGGATCGCGGCGATCAAGCAGGGCGGGATCGAAGCGCTGGCCGATGCCACCATGCAGCGCTGGTTCCCGCGCGCCTTCCGCGAAAGCGACGAGGTTACCGCATGGCGCAACATGATGGTGCGGCAGGATGAACAGGGCTACATGGGCTGTTGCGCGGCGATCTCGGGAACCGATTTCTACACCCCCACCAGCGGGCTGCGCCTGCCGACGCTGGGCATCGCCGGGTCCGATGATGGATCGACCCCGCCCGACCTGGTGCGCGAAACCGTGGACCTGATCCCGGGATCGAAATTCCACCTGATCCGCCGCTCGGGGCACATCCCCTGTGTCGACCAGCCCGAAGACTATGCCGCCGCGCTGACCGAATTCCTGAAAGAGGTGGGGCAGGTCTGATCCTGCCCCGTTCCGTTACAGCCGGCCCAGCGCGCCGTCGAGCGCCGCCAGAAGCATGTCCGCGTTCGCCTCGGAGAACACCATCGGCGGGCGCATCTTGATCACCGTGCCCAGCGCGCCTTCGGACCCGACCATCACGCCGTTGCGCGCCATGTCGTTGATCACCGCCTTGACGGCATCGGGCGCAGGCGTCTTCGCGCCGCGATCCTTGACCAGCTCGACGGCGCAAAGCAGCCCGCGGCCGCGCACATCGCCGATGATCTCGTGCCTGCCCTGCAAGTCCTGCAGCCCGCGCTTCAGATAGGCGCCGACCCGTTCGGCATTGGCCTGCAGGTTGTCGCGTTCCAGCACGTCCAGAACAGCAAGCCCGGCGGCACAGCTGACCGGGTTACCGCCGGTGGAACTGAACAGGTAATTGTCCTTCCTGAACGACTGGTAGATCTCATCGGTGGTGACCACCGCGCTCAGCGGCATGCCATTGCCCATCGGCTTGCCCATCGTCACGATGTCGGGCGTCACGCCGTACATGTCGAAGCGCCAGAAATGCGACCCGGTCCGCCCGAACCCGATCTGCACCTCGTCAGCGATGAACAGCCCGCCCGCCGCGCGGGTGCGCCGGATCGCTTCCTGTAGGTAATTGCCGGGGAAATCGGTCACCCCGCTCGAGGTCAGGCCGGTATCCATCACCAGCGCCGACATGCCGTATCCGGCCGCGTCCAGCGATGCGAGCGCCTCGTCGAAATTGCCCAGGTAGGCGTTGACGATTTCCTCCTCCGTGCCCTCGAAGGGCGTCCGGTACAGGCAGGGCGGCAGCACGCCACGCGACCACGGCTTGGTCGGGGTCAGGTCCGGCTGTTCCAGCGGCGACAGCCCGTCCACCGCGTCGGTGACACCGTGATAGGCATCGCGGGTGACGATGGCGCCCTTGTTGCCGGTATAGCCACGCGCCAGTCGCAGCGCGAAATCGTTCGCCTCACTGCCCGACGAAAACAGGAAACACCGGTCAAGCCCGTCGGGCAGCAGTGCCGCGATCCGTTCGGCATATTCCACCAGGGGCCGGTAGAGATAGCGCGAATTGGTGTTCAGCCGCGCCACCTGCCGGCTCACCGCGTTGGCCACGTGCGGGTGGCAATGACCGACATGCGGGATGTTGTTGTACACATCCAGAAACGCCCGCCCGGTGCTGTCATAAAGCCAGACCCCGCGCCCGCCGGTCAGGTAAAGCGGATCTTCGTAGAACAACCCATGCGCATCGCCATAGGATTGTTCCCGCCGCGCGATCAGCGCCTGCTTGTCGCCGGCCAGCGCGGTATCAATGTCGTCCTGCCCTTTCGCCGGGCTGCCATCGGGATTGGTCGCAGGCATCACCCCATCGGGAAACCGGCAGGCATCGCGCAACGCCTTGGTCGCCTCGCGCCGGTCGATCTGCATCAGCTTGTTCAGCGCGATCCGGGTCGGTTCCTCATAGGCCAGAAGGTAATTGTCGCGATCCTGCGATTCCGCCGCACGCCAGGAATAGATCGCGCATTCATTCGCCACGCGGGTGCGGATCAGGTCGAACAGGATGTCGATCTCGTCTTCTTCCAGCGGCAGAACCTCGTCGTAGCCGGTGACGAGATCGGCGATATTGGCAAGGAAATCCTCGCCCACAAGACATGAATCCGCCGCCGTCGTCGCCACCTCGGTGGCCAGCGCGCCGAACACCATGTCACCGAAATCGAAAATGCCGGACACGCGTTCCGGTGCCTCGGGGCGCACCGTCGAATTCACCGGGGTCACGTCGTTATGGATGATCTGCGCCCTAAGCCCCTGCAGCTGCGGGCGCACCACGTCCGCGTAGCGGGCAAAGATTTCTTCGGCCTGCGCCCGGGTGGTGTCGTCCCGGATGAACCCGGTCTTTCCCCGCAGGTTCATCGCTGCGTCCATTTCCCAGACCAGCGACTCGCCCGCCGCCGGGTGGAAGAAACCGCGCAGCCCCAGATCCAGATTCGCCACCGCGCCCCCCATCGACCGGAACAGCGCCGGGGTCCGGTCGAAATCGTCGGTCAGCTTGCCATCGACGAAGGAAATCAGCCGCACAAGGTGGTTCTGCCCGTCGGGCGCGCTCAGCCGCCCATAGGCCGCGCCTTCGGTGGTCGGGATGATCCGCGGCAGCTCCACGCCCCGACAATGGCCTTCGAGATGCAGCAACGCCTTGGTCTGGAAATCGACCGAGCTTTCCGCCTCGCCGCTGTTATAGACCTTCAGGATCGCCTTCTCGCCCTCCGCCAGCGTGACAAGAAAGTTCTGATCGCGGTCGCTGTAAAGGTCGCGGGCCGTGCCCTGTTTCCCGAACAGGGTCGACAGGCAGGCGGCCGCGTCGTCCTGCGAAAGGCGGGGGGGATTGCTGTCCAGGTATTTCATGAAGTCTCTAGGTTCCGTCAGGCCAGTTGCGATTTGATCCTGACATGCCACAGAGCACTGCAGACGTCATCAACAATTTGATCAAATTGATCGGCCAAGCCTCCAAAGGCCAATCCGACGGGCAGATCGCGCTGGCGGAAAGCGGCTGCGTCCTCCGGACTATCCGCGCCCTTCCGCCGCCAGCCCCAGAAGAGTCAGGCACAGATCGGTCGCAACCGCCATGTCCTGCACCGAAATCCATTCGGTCGGCCCGTGGATATTCTGCATGCCGGTGAACAGGTTCGGCGTCGGTACCCCCATTTCGGTCAGGCGCGACCCATCGGTACCGCCGCGGATCGGCACCGAAACCGGGTCCAGCCCCAGCTTGCGGCAGGCCTCCCGCGCCAGGTCGACCGGGGTCATGTCCTGTTCCAGCCAATAGCGCATGTTGCGGTATTGCGGCCGGATATCACAGGTGATCGTGGCGCGCGGTTCGGCTGCCTGCACGGCCGCGCAGACCTGCCGCAGCAGGTCACCCTTCTCAGCCAGACCCTCGCGTTCAAAATCGCGCAGGATCAGCTTGATCTTCATCTGCGACGACCCGCCGGTCATCTCGGTGGCATGAATGAACCCTTCCACCCCGTCGGTGACTTCGGGGGTCATGGTGGCCTGCGGCAGGGTCTGGATGATCTTCGACGCCAGGTGGATGGCGTTCACCATCTTGCCCTTGGCGAAACCGGGATGGATCGACACGCCGGTGATGTCGATTTCGGCCGCATCGGCGGAAAAGGTTTCATACTCGATCTCGCCCACCTTGCCGCCATCGAAAGTATACGCGAAATCGGCGCCCAGATCCTTCGGCAAGGCTTCGTTCACGCCGCGGCCGATTTCCTCGTCCGGGGTGAAGGCGATGCGGATCGGCCCGTGCGGGATCTCCGGGTTTTCCAGCAGATGGCGGGCGGCGGTCATGATGATGGCGACGCCGGCCTTGTCATCCGCGCCCAGCAACGTGGTGCCCGAGGCCGTGACGATGTCATGGCCCTGCTTTTGCGCAAGATACGGGAATTCTTCCGGCGACAGCAACAGCGATGCATCGTCGGGAAAGGTGATGTCACCGCCATTGTATCCCTTGATCACCCGCGGCTTGACGCCGGTGGCATTGAATTGCGGCGCGGTATCGACATGCGCCAGCAAGCCGATCGTCGGCCCCTCCACCGTGCCCGGGATAGTGGCCAGAACCGTCCCGTATTCGGTCAGCCGGACATCCTGCGCGCCGACCCCGGTCAGTTCGGTTTCCAGCAGGCGCAGGATATCGAACTGGATCTCGGTGCTGGGCGCGCTCGGCGATTCCTCGTTGCTCTGACTGTCGATGGCCGCGTAACGCACAAGACGGTCTTCAAGTTCCTGGTCGAATTCGGTCTGCATGGATCCCCCTGGCTATTGCCGCGAAAGGAACCGCCCCCCGGGAAAGAGTCAAGCCCGCGCAGGCCCGGCGAAGCCAGCCACAAACGCGGCATCCACACCCGAAGAATTACCACCTTACCGCTAATATCAATATATTCGCATTCCCGGAAACATCACGCGGAACAACGGCAATCGTTGACAACATGAATGATTGATCCCTGACGTTTTAAGTCTCCAGAGCGAAATTTCAGAAAAAACATATGTATGGAGCGCATCTATGGAAGGAAGAAACATGACAACCAAAAGATTTATTGCAGGTCTGTTACTTGGATCCATGCTCGCCGCCCCTGCCCTGGCGCAGGACAACATGGGCAAGCTCCAGAACATGCAGCGAACCGATGCCACCTTCACCTTCATCGATCAGGAAGGTGAGCGGGCGGACGCGCTGAAGGACATCCTTCAGCACATCAATGTTCCGGACGGATTCGAAATCAGCCTCTATGCCGTCGTCCCCGATGCCCGCTCGATGGCGGTCGCGCCGCAGGGCACGGTGACCTTCGTCGGCACCCGCAAGGACAAGGTCTGGTCCGTGGTCGACCGCGACCGCAATCGCGTCGCCGACGAGGTGATGGATTTCGCCCCCTCGATCACCTTCGACGTCCCCAACGGGCCCTGCTTCTCGCCCGACGGCTTCCTGTTCATCGCCGAACGCAACCGGGTGCTGAACTTCCCGGCGGCCGAATTCTTCTTCGAAGGCCCCGACCCGGCGGTCGCCGTCGTGGTGGATCAGGGCAAACTGATCCCGCCGGAGGAAGAAAGCTTCAACCACACCGCCCGGGTCTGCCGCGTCGGCCCGGATGGCAAGCTCTACATCTCGCTGGGCCAGCCCCATAACGTGCAGCCGCGTGACAAGCTCGAAATGTACGATCGGATGGGCATCGGCGGAATTATCCGGATCAACACCGACGGCTCGGGCCGCGAAGTCTATACCCGTGGCATCCGCAACTCGGTCGGGCATGATTTCAACCCGGCGAATGGCGACCTGTGGTTCACCGACAACCAGGTCGATGGCATGGGCAACGAGATTCCGCCGGGCGAGTTGAACCGCCAGACCATGGCCGGTCAGCATTTCGGCTTCCCCTGGACCAACGGGCGGGTCGAGATCCCCGATTACAAGAGCGTATCCCGCCCCGAGGGTGTCGAATTCACCGAACCGCAGGTCGAGATGGATGCACATGCCGCCGACCTTGGCATGCGCTTCTACACCCACGATTCCTTCCCGGAAAAATATCGCGGCGGCATCTTCTCGGCGCAGCACGGGTCGTGGAACCGCACCCCGCCGGTCGGCGCCCGGGTGATGTTCACCGCGCTTGACGAAGAAGGCAACGCCGCCTCGACCGAGGTCTTCGCCGATGGCTGGCTGAACCATGGCACCGGCGAATATCGCGGCCGGCCGATGGATATCGCCTTCCTGCCAGACGGCTTGATGCTGATTTCCGACGACTTCGCCGGCGCGATCTGGCGGATCGCCTACAACCCGGCAGCATCCGAATGAGGCGTACTGTCTCCATCCTCCTCGGCGGGCTCATGCTCGCCGGGGGCACCCCGGCAACCGCCGGCGATCCCGCGGCGGGCCGCATGGTCACCAATATGTGCCGGACCTGTCACGGCATCGACGGCTATGCCCAGATCCCCATCGCGCCGCATATCGGCGGCGAACCGAAAGAATATCTCGAAGCCCAGCTGATGGCGCTCAAGACCGGCCGGCGCGAGCATGAAATGATGTCGATCGTCGCCGGCGGCCTCACGGCGCAACAAATCTCGGACGTGGCCGCCTGGTACGCCTCGCACAAGGCCACCGCCCGGCTTCCCGACGGGGTGAGCGAAAGCGACGCGCCCGCGGCCTG
>JAWVXM010000077.1:0-11105 GCA_033723255.1 Thalassovita sp. | reverse complement strand
CCCGCGCCCGCGCCGCGCGGATTGCCCCGGCCTCGGTATTTTCCCGAAAAATCTCGACCGTCTTGCGCAATTCCCCTTGCCCGGTTCCGAACAGCAGGTCGAACAGCGTCGCCATCAGCCCCATTTCGCCACCCTTTCGCGAAACTCCGCATCGCTCAGCCGGTAGCGCGGCGACATGAATTCTTCCGCCCGCTTGATCCAGCCGCCCTTGCCGCCGGCCCGCGTGCGGGCGTATTTGCGGCTGGCCGGGCGCGCATCGGCGAGGCGGAAATAGTAATTGCGCCGGGCAATCCCATAGGCATCGGCCAAATGATCAGGTGCGGCAGTCGCCGCCGCCCGTGCCGCGCCGGCGGTCTGCGGCCCGATCCCCCCGTCGACGACCACGTCATGCCCAATCTGGCGCAGCAGCCGCTGCAGGATCTTCACCGCATTGGCACCGGCATTGACATACATGTCGAACACGGATGGCTGCAAAATCTCGGGCAACCGGTCGATGCCGGGTCGCTTGAAATAGTCGTTCAGGAAGATTTCGACCGCCTTGTCGCGGGTCAACCGGCGCAGATCGCCGGTATCGACGGTCCCGTCGCCATCCAGATCCAGCCCAAGCCGCCGCATGGTATGGATGGTGACCCCGTGTTTTGTCGCCCCGCCCGGATCGCTCGGGTCGTCAACGAACCCGCCTTCGCGCGCAACGATGTCCTGCGCGACCTGCCTGACATCCAACATGAAAAACCCCAGCTCTGCCACTCACGGGATCAGGCTGGGGTCTAATGGTTAAGCGCAGGAAAACGTGCCGTTCCGGTCAGCTGCTGGGCTCCTCGTAAACGCCCTGTTCCTTCAGCGCG
This sequence comes from Thalassovita sp., assembly GCA_033723255.1. Classification (GTDB taxonomy): domain Bacteria; phylum Pseudomonadota; class Alphaproteobacteria; order Rhodobacterales; family Rhodobacteraceae; genus Thalassobius. Next base: position 10,260 of record JAWVXM010000077.1, on the reverse strand, counting down.
TCCACCACTTCCTTCGGCATGTAGCTTTCATCGTGTTTCGCAAGAATCTCCGAGGCTTCGAACACGCCGTTCACGTATTTTCCAGTGCCGATCATACCCTGATTTTCCGCGAACAGATCGGGCAGGATACCGGTGAAAACAACCGGCACCGTCGCGCCGCCGTCGGTCACGTTGAAGCGCACGGTTTCCCCGGCGCCGCGTTGCAGGCTGCCATCTTCGACCAGCCCGCCGATACGGAAGGTTTCCGACGGTCGCGGTGGGTCGGCCAAGACCTGGGTCGGAGACCGGAAGAAATTGATCCCGTCGCGCATCGCGTAGCCGATCAGCCCGGTCGACAATGCCAGGGCCAGGGCCGCTACCACGATCACCTGAATACGCCGTTTTTTCTTCAAGCTCTTCATTCGCTTGCTCCTCGCCCAATCTGGTAAAACCGCAACCGTTCATCGAATGTTACATAAGACAGTTAGAACTGAAGGGCCACTGCACAAGACCCTCGGGCTGCTACCTTTTGTCTGTGCACACCCTCAACGCTGATCAGGCGGATTGAAAGGTGATCTTGCGGCGCAGGAACTGCGTTGCGCGATCGGACACCTTGCGCGGATCGCCGGTGGTCAGGAACATCGATTCCGTTCCCGGCCCGATCATGTCGGGATGACGATCAAGGTAATCGGCCAGGCTTTCGGCAACGAGGTTGGCCTGCGAATAGACCTTTACGCCGGAACCAAGCGCATCCTGGAACACATCCTGCATCAATGGATAGTGGGTACATCCCAGGATCGCAGCCTCCGGATCAGGCATCTTGCGCTTCAGCGCATCGACATGCGACCGGACCAGCGCCTCGGCCAGGATCATGTCACCCTCTTCGATCGCGTCGACCACGCCACCGCAGGCCTGCGCTTCGACATCAACCCCGATGGCGCGGAAGGCCAGTTCGCGCTGGAAGGCGCGGCTTGCCACGGTGGCGGGGGTGGCGAACAGGGCCACGTGCTTCACCTCGACTTCGCGCGGCGGGCTGTTGTCGCCCCATTTGCGTTCGGTCAGCGCCTCGATCAGAGGCACGAAAACGCCCAGCACCCGCTTGTTCGGCGGGATCCAGCTTTCCTGCATACGGCGCAAAGCGGCGGCGCTGGCGGTGTTACAGGCCAGGATCACCAGGTCGCAGCCCGCATCCCACATCCGCTCCACCGCGGCGGTGGTCAGGTTGTAGACATCATCGGCGTCGCGGACCCCGTAAGGCGCATGTGCATTGTCGCCGAAATAGACCAGCGGCACATCCGGCAGCCGCTTGGCCACGGCGTCCAGAACCGTCAATCCGCCCAGACCGCTATCAAAAATGCCTACTGCCATCTGCCCTGCCCGTTCATCAACGCTTATACGCGGTGTTTCTCCTCAAATCCGCCCCGGATCCCGCGGATCCCGACGGTTCTATTACAAAGCTCATACGGCGCTTTAAAACGGAAATCCATCAAAGCTTTCGCCGCGTTTTGACGCGCCCCCACCTCAAATTCCGGCAGCCCTGCCGAACCGAAGCCGGGTTTCTTTGATCAAAACCGGACAACCAGAAAGAAGCGCAAGATAACGAGTAGGGAAAGCGGCCCTCCCCGACCGATAATGACGGTCTCAGATGGCGAATCCGGACGGAAACCGGTTTATGCTCCCGCAGGCCCATTTGATCAAAAGAAAGCCCGAGCATGGCTTCCCGGCACGGCAACACCCGATCGGGTCTGATCCATGACACAGGGCGGAGACGCTTGCGCGCTCCACCCTGCCTTGCGGAAAAGAATCACCGCGAAAGGATCATTCCGCCGCCGTTGCCATCGACGCGCCGGGATTGGCGATCTGGTCCAGAAGCGTTTCGCGCTGCTTCGCCGCCTTCGCCTCGTTCGCCATTTTCACCGGGCCGAAACCGCGGATCTTCAGCGGCAGCTCGGCCAGCGCCACGGCCGCGTCCAGCGCCTCGGGTGCCAGTTGTTTCGCCAGCTTCGCCATGTCGGTTTCGTACTGCTTGATCAGCGCGCGTTCCATCCGCCGTTCCGCGGTACGTCCAAAGGGATCAAGCGGCGTGCCGCGCAGCCCCTTCATCCGCGCCAGCACGCGGAAGGCGCGCATCATCCACGGTCCGAATTCACGCTTTTCGGGGCGGCCGTTCGGCCCCTCCTTGGACAGGATCGGTGGCGCCATGTGGAATTTCATGGTGAATTCACCCTCGAACTCCGCCTCGGCCTTGGACCGGGTATCCAGCAGCAGCCGCGCCACTTCGTATTCGTCCTTGTAGGACAGAACCTTGTGATACCCCTTGGCCACCGCTTCCTTCATCTTCGGATCGTCGAACTTGTCGACCAGCTTGCGGTATTTCTTGGCCAGGCGACGGCCCTGATACTCGATCAGCTTGTCGGCGCGGAAATCGATTTTTTCCCGCAGGATCAGCGGCTTCTCCACCACTTTCGGGCTCAGCATCCCTGCCGCCTCTTCGGGGTGCAGCGCCGCCCAGCGACCGATCTCGAAGGCGCGCTGGTTGCGTTCCACCGCCGCACCATTCAATTCGATCGCGTCGAGGATTGCCTGATGGCTCAGCGGTATCAGCCCGCGCTGCCAGGCCGCGCCGAAGATCATCATGTTGGAAAAAATCGAATCCCCCAGCGTGACGCGAGCCAGTTCGGACGCGTCGAACAGGATCACCTTGTCCTGCAGCCGCGCCTGCAACTGCAGCTCCATCCGGTCGGACGGCAGCTGGAATTCGGTGTTGCGGGTGAAATCGCCGGTGATGATCTCGTGGCTGTTGACCACTGCGCCGGTTTTGCCCGTGCGGGTCAGGCCCAAGGTCTTGGCCCCGGCCGACACCACAAGATCGCCGCCGATCAGCGCGTCGGCTTCGCCCGTTGCGACACGCACCGCGCTGATATCGTCCGGTTTCTCGGCGATCCGGCAATGGATATGCACCGCGCCGCCCTTCTGGGCGAGACCGGCCATTTCCATCATCCCCGCGCCCTTGCCGTCGATCTGCGCCGCCTGCGCCAGAACCGCGCCGATGGTCACCACGCCGGTGCCACCGACCCCGGTGATCACCACGTTGAAGGTGCCTTCGATCGCCGGGATGTCCGGCTGCGGCAGGTGCGGCAGGTCCAGTTGGGCGGTTTCGGCCTTTTTCAGCTTCGCCCCCTCGATGGTGACGAAGCTGGGGCAGAACCCGTTGAGGCAGCTGAAATCCTTGTTGCAGCTGGACTGGTCGATGGCGCGCTTGCGGCCCAGTTCGGTTTCCACCGGTACGATCGAAACGCAGTTCGACTGCACCCCGCAATCGCCGCAGCCTTCGCAGACATCGGTATTGATGAACACGCGCCGGTCTGGATCGGGGAACGTGCCCCGCTTGCGCCGACGACGTTTTTCCGCGGCGCAGGTCTGCACATAGACGATCGCCGACACGCCTTCGATTTCGCGGAATTTCTTCTGCACCGTCATCAGCTCGGCACGTTCATATTTCTCGACATCGGACGGCAACGCGCCCAGATCGATATCTTCCTTCTGATCATAGACCACCGCGACGTGCTGCACACCCATCGCCTTGACCTCGTCAACGATCCGGTAAGCGGTCAGCCCGCCTTCGTTCTTCTGACCGCCGGTCATCGCCACGGCATCGTTGAACAGGATCTTGTAGGTAATGTTGGTCCCGGCCGCGACCGCGGCGCGGATCGCCTGAATCCCGGAATGGTTATAGGTGCCATCACCCAGGTTCTGGAACACGTGTTCGCGGTTGGAAAACGGCGCCTCGCCGATCCAGTTCGCGCCCTCGCCGCCCATATGGGTATAGCCCAGCGTGTTCCGGTCCATCCATTGCACCATGTAATGACATCCGATCCCGGCATAGGCACGGCTGCCCTCGGGCACCTTGGTGGAACTGTTATGCGGGCAGCCGGAACAGAAATACGGCAGCCGCGACGCGATTTCCTCGGCATTGTCGTTGCGGCGCACCTCCTCCAGCGCGGCCATCCCGGACTTGATGCCCTCGGTGCCGCGGCCTTCCTCGATCAGGATCCGGCCCAGCCGTTCGGCGATCAGGATCGGGTCCAGCGCCCCCTTGGTCTGGAACAGTTCCGGCCCGTGCATCGACCCGGCGCCGCCCCCCATGTGCCAGCCATAGACCCGCCGGCCGCGGCGGTCGTCGAAAATCGCCTCCTTGACCTGCAGCTCGATCAGCTTGCGCTTTTCCTCGACCACCACGATCAGGTCGAGCCCTTCGGCCCAGTCGTAGAACCCGCGCATGTCGAGCGGGAAAGTCTGGCCGACCTTGTAGGTCGTGATGCCAAGGCGTTCCGCCTCCGCCTCGTCAATATTGAGCAGTTCCAGCGCGTGCACCAGGTCGAGCCAGTTCTTGCCCGCCGCGACGAATCCGATCTTCGCGCCGGGCTTGCCCCACATGCGCTTGTCCATCTTGTTGGCATGGGAAAAGGCCTCGGCGGCGAAGCGTTTGTAATCGATCATCCGCGCTTCCTGCGCGGTGGGATCGTCGACCAGCCGGATGTTCAGCCCGCCCTGCGGCATGTCGAATTCCGGTTCGACGAAATTCATCCTGTCGATGCGCCCGTCGATCACGGCCGTGGCCTCGATCGTGTCCTTCATCGTCTTCAGGCCAACCCAGACGCCCGCGAACCGGCTCAGCGCGATGCCGTAGAGGCCATAATCGATGATTTCCTGCACCCCTGCCGGGCTGACCACCGGCATGTAGGCGTCGAGCATCGCCCATTCGGATTGGTGCAGAACGGTGGAAGATTCGCCGGTATGGTCATCGCCCATCGCCATCAGCACACCGCCATGTTTCGACGTACCCGCGAGGTTGGCGTGGCGCATCACGTCGCCGCTGCGGTCCACCCCCGGCCCCTTGCCGTACCAAAGACCGAACACGCCGTCGAATTTGCCCTCGCCGCGCAGTTCGGCCTGCTGGCTGCCCCACAGGGCGGTGGCCGCCAGATCTTCGTTCAGCCCTTCCTGGAACAGGACATCGGCCTGTTTCAGCTGCTTTTCCGCGCGGGTCATCTGCATGTCGACGGCGCCGAGCGGCGACCCGCGATAGCCGGTGACCAGACCGGCGGTGTTCAGCCCCGCCGCCGCGTCGCGTGCTTTCTGGGTCAACATCAGGCGCACCAGCGCCTGCGTTCCGTTCAGCAGAATGGGTGATTTTTCCAGATCGAAACGATCGTTCAGCGAAACCTTCTGGCCTGTCATAGCGGCGCCCTCCCAACACTGCATGCATTGCTTGAATATAATACATTATTAGGTCATTAAACTTGACCTACCAAGAAGAAATTTCAACTTTTCTGTACAGATAGAACGATTGACCCCTTATGGTCCGAACTGTTTCGTGTAAGTGGGTCTGGCGAATCTGAAAGTTGTTGAAATGGACTGGGATAAACTAAGAATCTTTCATGCGGTTGCCGATGCCGGAAGCCTGACACACGCGGGGGATGTGCTTCACCTGTCACAATCGGCCGTCAGCCGGCAAGTGCGCGCGCTGGAAGAAAGCCTGAATACGACTTTGTTCCACCGCCACGCAAGGGGACTGATTCTCACCGAGCAGGGCGAATTGCTGTTCGATGCCACCCGCGCCATGGCCAAGCGCCTGGAAGCGGCCGAAGCGCGCATCCGCGACAGCGAAGAAGAAGTGTTCGGCCAGCTGCGGGTCACCACCACGACCGGTTTCGGATCGCTCTGGCTGGCGCCGCGCCTGCCCAAGCTGTACGAAAAATATCCCGACCTGAACATCGACCTGATGCTGGAAGAGCACGTACTCGACCTGCCGATGCGCGAAGCCGACGTGGCGATCAGGATGAAGGAGCCGAGCCAGGCCGATCTGATCCGCAAACGGCTGATGTCGGTGCGCATGCTGCTTTACGCGTCGCCGGAATACCTCGAACGCCACGGAACGCCCGAAGAAGTCGAAGATATCGCCGGTCACCGGTTGATCTGCCAAAGCCCGACGGCGGCGCAGGTCGCCGCGGGGGCGAACCTCGTGCAGCACCTGATGACCTATGACGTGAAGTCAACGCTGACGGTGAACAACTATTTCGGCGTGCTGCAGGCGGTGATCAATCATCTCGGAATCGGCGTGCTTCCGAACTACCTGCTGCATGATTTCCCCAACCTGGTACGGGTGCTGCCGGACGTCCAATCGGTCGAAGTGCCGGTTTTCTTGGCCTATCCGGAAGAATTGCGGCACTCCAAGCGGATTTCCGCCTTCCGTGATTTCGTGCAGGATGAAATCATCAGTTATCGCAAACAGATGAAAAATCAGACGTTTAGCTGAAGTATTACGCAAGCCATGCGTTGACCGCATAGCGGCCATGCTGCAGTTGCAGCAATATGATGCTTGATCGATTCATTCCCGATGCCTATTTGAGCACTCGACGGTGATGCTGAAGCTTTTCACATCATCTTCATACCTCCCTGTTGGACTTCGGCCGAGCTTAGTGCTCGGCCTTTTTTTTCGTCACTACCCCGAGGAAACCGGCGCAGGTGGGGAAAATCCCGGATCAGCCCCCGGGCAGCGTGTTTGCATACGGGGCGTTCTGCCCCCTTCCCCCCCGCGCCCGCATGGCGTAAAGAAGCGCGCAACAGCGCCTGCCAGAGAGACATGACATGCAAGACCCAGCCATCACGCCGGACCTGATCGAATCTCACGGGATCAATCCCGAAGAATACGCAACGATCCTCCAGATCCTGAACCGTGAGCCCAACTTCACCGAGCTGGGAATCTTTTCGGCAATGTGGAACGAACATTGTTCTTATAAGTCGTCGAAGAAATGGCTGCGCACCCTGCCGACCGAGGGTCCGCAGGTGATCTGCGGGCCGGGCGAAAACGCGGGTGTCGTGGATATCGGTGACGGTCAGGCCATCGTGTTCAAGATGGAAAGCCACAACCACCCGTCCTACATCGAACCCTACCAGGGCGCGGCGACCGGGGTGGGCGGCATCCTGCGCGACGTGTTCACCATGGGCGCGCGACCGATCGCGGCAATGAATTCGCTGAGCTTCGGCGCGGTCGATCACCCCAAGACCAAGCAGCTGGTGCATGGCGTGGTCGAAGGCATCGGCGGCTATGGCAACTGCTTCGGCGTGCCCACCGTGGGCGGCGAAGTCCGCTTCCACCCCGCCTATAACGGCAACTGCCTCGTGAACGCCTTCGCGGCCGGCTTGGCCGACGCCGACAAGATCTTCTACTCGGCGGCTTCGGGCGTCGGCATGCCGGTCGTTTACCTGGGCGCCAAGACCGGGCGCGACGGGGTCGGCGGTGCCACCATGGCCAGCGCCGAATTCGACGAAACGATCGAAGAAAAGCGCCCCACCGTTCAGGTTGGCGACCCGTTCACCGAAAAGCGCCTGATGGAGGCGACGCTGGAACTGATGCAGACCGGCGCGGTGATCTCGATCCAGGACATGGGCGCGGCCGGGCTGACCTGTTCGGCGGTCGAAATGGGCGACAAGGGCCATCTGGGCATTCAGCTGCAGCTCGACGACGTGCCGCAGCGCGAAGAGAACATGACCGCCTATGAAATGATGCTGTCGGAAAGCCAGGAACGCATGCTGATGGTGCTGCGCCCGGAAAAGGAAGCCGAGGCGCGCGCGGTGTTCGAAAAATGGGATCTGGATTTCGCCATCGTCGGCGAAACCATCCCGGAAGACCGTTTCCTGATCCTGCATGGCGACGAGGTGAAGGCCGACCTGCCGCTGTCGCGGCTGAGCTCGAGCGCACCGGAATACGACCGCCCGTGGGAACCCACCGCAGCCGCCGCGCCGCTTGCCGATGTTCCCGCCGTCGACCCGATCGACGGGCTGAAGGCGCTGATCGGATCGCCCAACTATGCCGCCAAGCAGTGGGTGTATGAACAGTACGATACCATGGTGATGGCCGACACGATCCGCACCCCGGGTCTGGGCGCCGGGATCGTGCGCATCCACGGCACCGACAAATCGGTCGCCTTCACCTCGGACGTGACCCCGCGCTACGTCAAGGCCAACCCGGTCGAGGGCGGCAAGCAGGCGGTGGCGGAAGCCTACCGCAACCTGACCGCCGTTGGCGCGACGCCGCTGGCCACCACCGACAACCTGAACTTCGGCAACCCCGAAAAGCCCGAAATCATGGGCCAGTTCGTCGGCGCGATCAAAGGTATCGGCGAAGCCGTCGCCGCGCTGAACACCCCGATCGTGTCGGGCAACGTATCGCTTTACAACGAAACCGACGGCACGGGCATCCTGCCGACCCCGACGATCTGTGCCGTCGGCCTGATCGAAACCCCGGACAAGGCGATCCTCGGCACCGCGCGCAACGGTCACGTGGCGCTTCTGGTCGGCGACACCGAAGGCCACCTGGGTCAATCGGCACTGCTGGCCGAGGTGTTCAACCGCGAAGACGGCGATGCGCCGCATGTCGACCTGAACGCCGAGAAGCGCAACGGCGATTTCATCCGCGCAAATCACGAGCTGATCAAGGCCTGCACCGATCTATCCGATGGCGGGCTGGCAATGGCCGCCTTCGAGATGGCCGAGGCAGGCGACGTGGGCGTGCAGATCGACGAGGCCGACATGGCCCAGCTGTTCGGCGAGGATCAGGCGCGTTACCTGATCGCGTGCAACTTCGACCAGGCCGAGGCGCTGATGATCGAGGCCGCCAAGGCGGGCGTCAGCATCAAGACGGTTGGCAAGTTCCACGGCGATAGCGTCAAGTTCGGCTCCGCCGAAGCGCGGCTGGGAGAGCTGCAGGCGCTGTTCCGCGGCAGCTTCGAAGCTGCAGTGGGCTGACCGCATGGACGCGGAGTGCCTCAACCTTCCGGCGCTCACCGAAGATTGTGAAAGCTGCGCAGCCCTGTGCTGCGTGGCTTATCCATTCGAGGCGGATGAGGATTTCGGCCTTCTGAAAGAGGCCGACAGCCCCTGCCCCAACCTTGGGGAGGATTTCCGCTGCACCATCCACGAGGATCTGAAAAAACGCGGGTTCGGCGGCTGCGTCGCCTATTCCTGCGCCGGGGCCGGTCAGCGCATCACGCAGGAGTTGTTTACAGGGGAAACCTGGCGCGATGATCCCGATCTGATCTGGCACATGGCTCATGCTCTGCGGGTTCTGCGGCCGATTCACGAAGCGCTGTTGCTGCTGCAACAGGCCGAAGCGCTGAAGGTCCCGGCAGAACTGTCCGCCGAGGGCCGCGCTCTGATGGCAGCGATGTGCCCCGAGGCCCCCACCTCGATCCACGCTTTCGAGGAACCTGAGGTGCAGGACGCGCTGGCCGCGGTGCCCGGATACCTGCAATCGCTGGCGCCTTATGTTTGATCCGCGCGCCATCCGCGACATTTCGGGCCTCGGCTGTCGCGCCAGGTTTCAGCCGGTCGGTTTGCGGTTACCTGATCCCGGCGGGCGACAATAGACAACGAAAGATAAATAATGCACGCATCTTTTGCCATTGCGTGCATCCCTCTCTTGCACACACACCAGCACCGACCTAATTTCTCGAATAAAGCAATCAAGGAGTCCCCAATGGCTGTCTATGCACAGGAGCTCGAAGACATGCTCCGCGCTGCCTTCCCAAATGCCCAGATCGTTGTCGAAGGCAGCGATGGGCGGCATATGTCGGCAATGGTCGTGGATGAAAGCTTCCGCGGCATGAACCGGGTGCAGCAGCAGCGCGCCGTCTACGCCGCGCTGAAGGGCAAGATGGACGGACCGCAGGGCGAGCTGCACGCGCTGGCCCTGACCACCAAGGCGCCGGAATAAGTCAGAAACAGGATATCAGATATGAGTGACGCACAGACCCGCATCGACGAAATCGTGAAATCGAACGACGTGGTGCTCTACATGAAAGGCACCAAGGAAATGCCGCAATGCGGTTTTTCCAGCCGCGTGGCCGGCGTTCTGAACTACATGGGCGTCGACTATGCCGATGTGAACGTTCTGGCCGATGAGGAAATCCGCCAGGGCATCAAGGAATATTCCGACTGGCCCACCATCCCGCAGCTTTACGTGAAGGGCGAATTCGTCGGCGGCTGCGATATCATCACCGAAATGACCCTGTCGGGCGAATTGGACACGCTGTTCGATGCTAACGACGTCGCCTATGACAAGGAAGCGGCCGAAAAGATCCGCGAAGCGAACGCCTGATCCGATGCCGGCAAGGGGGCATATCCTTTGCCACCTGATCCGGGGCGGGGGGGCCTGGAAACCCCCCCCCCCCCGAGCGGCGTGGTGGCCCCCCCCAAACCCCACCAGGTGGTGGGGGG
>JAWVXM010000076.1:0-11340 GCA_033723255.1 Thalassovita sp. | reverse complement strand
GGCCTGCGGCCAATTCCCCCCGAGGATATTTTTGAAAAGAAGAAGGGCCCGGCGTTGTCGTGACGCGCGGGCCTATTTTTCTTATTCAGCCGCCTGCGCGGGGGTTGGCGCGCCTTGGCGGCCGGCCAGCGACAGCGCGGCATAGCCCATGACGGCCGAGATCAGCGAGCCAGACAGCACGCCCAGCCGCACCTGGTTCATCATCGCCGGGTCACTGAAGCTGAGTGAGCCGATGAACAGCGACATGGTGAAGCCGATCCCCGCCAGGCAGGCAATGCCGTAGATATGCATCCAGTTGGCCCCGGCCGGCATCCGTGCCATGCCGGATTTGACCAGGAACCAGGTCACGCCGAAGACGCCGATCTGCTTGCCCGCGATCAGGCCAAGCGCGATGCCCATCGGCAGCGGTGCGGCCAGATCGGCCAAGGTGATCCCGGTCAGCACCACGCCGGCATTGGCGAAGGCAAAGATCGGCACGATCAGGTAGAGCACATAAGGCCCGAGCCCGTTTTCAAGCGCGTGCAGCGGGCTTTTGCCCCACTTGTCGGTCAGAGGGATGAAGAAGGCGGTGATCACGCCCGCCAGCGTCGCGTGAACGCCCGATTTCAGAACGAAGACCCACAGGATGATGCCCAGCAGGATCATTGGGGCGACCCGGTGGGTGCGCTTCTTGTTCAGCCAGAACAGCCCGCCCAGCGGCAACAGCGCCAGGAACAGGTAATCGATCTTCAATTCGGCGGTGTAGAACAGCGCGATGATCACGATCGCGCCGAGATCGTCGAGGATCGCCAGCGTCAGCAGGAACACCTTGAGAGAGGCCGGCGCCCGGGTGCCCATCAGCGCCAGGATGCCAAGCGCGAAGGCGATGTCGGTGGCCGCCGGGATGGCCCAGCCGGGCAGGCTGGGTTCGCCCCAGTTCAGGCCCGCGTAGATCAGCGCGGGCACCGCCATGCCGCCCACGGCGGCCAGCCCGGGCAGCATCACGTCCTTGGGATTCTTCAGCTTGCCTTCCAGCATCTCGCGCTTCAGTTCCAGCCCGATGAGGAAGAAGAACACGGCCATCAGCCCGTCATTGATCCACAGGATCAGCGGTTTCTGCAGCCCATCGCCGTTCAGCGTGATCGCCAGCTTGGCGCCGAGGAAGCTGTCGTAGAACCCGGTGAGAGAGGAATTAGCCACGATCAGCGCGGCGACGGCCGACAGCATCAAAAGGATGCCGCCGGAAGCCTCGTGGCGGAAAAATCGGTCGATGGTTCTAAGCAGCATTGCGTTTCCCTGTTCGCGGAGTAGGTTTCCTGACCAAATGGGTTCGGAAAATCCCGCTTCAAGGCGCGGGGCAGGGGACAGGGCGTCATGTTGCAGTTGGATCACATCGTCGTTTCGGCGCGGTCGCTGAAGGAAGGCCGCGCTTTTGTCGAGGCGGAGCTGGGCATCCCGCTGCAAAAGGGGGGGCAGCATCCGCGCTATGGCACCCATAACCTGCTGGCCGGGCTGGAGGAAGGGATCTACCTGGAAGTTATCGCGGTCGATCCGCAGGCCGATCCGCCGCCCGATCCGCGCTGGTTCGCGCTGGATGAATTCGACGATACGCCCTGCCTTCACAACTGGGCCTGTCGCAGCGACGATCTTCGTGCAGATCTGACGCGTATGCCGGACGGGATGGGAAAGGTGCAGGCGCTGACGCGCGGCGATCTGCGCTGGCTGATGGCGGTGCCCGAGGACGGGCGCCTGCCCTTCGACGAAATGTGCCCCGGGGTGCTGCAATGGCAGGGGCGGCAGCCAGCCGCGTCGCTGACCCCGACCGGGGCGCGTCTGGAACGGCTCACCATCGCGCATCCGCAGGCCGATGATCTGGCCAGGGCGCTGGCGCCGCTGATCGATGACCCGAGGCTCACCTTCGAAATCGCGGAAAAGCCGTCCCTGACGGCGGATTTGCGGGTGAATGGCGAAATCAGGAGCCTGTCACGATGATCCGAGCCGCACGCCCCGAAGACGCCCCGGCCGTGGCCGCGATCTGGAACGCGGTGATCCGCGATACGGCGGCGACCTTCACGACGCAGCAAAAGACGGCCGGAGGGCTGGTCGCGGATTTTGCCGCCAAGCGGGCGGAGGGCAAGGAATTCCTGGTCGCCGATCTGGACGATGAGGTCGCGGGTTTCGCCACCTATTTCCAGTTTCGCGGCGGGCCGGGATACCGCCACACGATGGAACACACGGTGATATTGGCGCCGCGTGCCTGGGGGCGCGGCATCGGCCGGGCGCTGATGAGCGCGATCGAGGATCACGCCCGGGCGGGCGGCGCGCATTCGCTTTTCGCCGGGGTCAGCGGCGAAAACGCCAGCGGGATCGCCTTTCACGTCGCTATCGGGTTTTCCGAGATCGCCCGGCTGCCCGAGGTCGGGCGCAAATTCGACCGCTGGATGGACCTTGTTCTGATGCAGAAACTGCTTTGATCCCCGCACCGTATCTGTTTTATGCGCCATGACTTTTTCACGTCTGCGGGTTAGGGTGGGTTCATGTCGATCTGGAAACGCATAGGCGACGCGATTTCGGCGCTTGCCGGGGGCGAGGGGCTGAGCGTGGTGTTCGACCGGCTGCGCACACCGCCGGAACGCAGCGTCGGTTTCACCATCGCCGTGATCGCGCTTTCGGCCAAGATGGCCAAGGCCGACGGGCTTGTCACCCGTGACGAGGTCAGCGCCGTGCGCGAGGTGTTCCAGATCGCCCGCGAGGACGAAGACGGCGCCGCGCGCGTGTTCAACCTGGCGCGCAAGGACGTGGCCGGGTTCGAAGATTACGCCCGCCGGATCCGGACCATGTTCGGCGACGGCAGCGATTGCCTGTGTTTCCTGATGGAAGGGCTGTTTCACATCGCGATGGCCGATGGCACCTATCACCCGGCCGAGGACGCCTTCCTTGCGCGGGTGGCGGAAATTTTCGGCATCCACGAGCCCGACTTCAAGGCGTTGCGCAGCCGTTTCGTGCCCGATGCCGCGCCCGATCCCTACGCGGTGCTGGGCGTCACGCCGGGCATGCCGATCGAAGAGATCCGCAAGCACTGGAAGCAACTGGTGCGCGACACCCACCCGGACAAGATGCAGGCGCACGGCGTGCCGGAAGAGGCGGTGAAACTGGCCGAGAAGCGCCTGATCGACCTCAACGCCGCCTGGGACGAAATTTCGGCCCGGCAGGAGGCCTGATGCGGATCGCGACCTATAACGTCGAATGGTTCAACAACCTGTTCGATGACGAGGGCACGCTGCTGGACGATGACCGCTGGTCGGGGCGGCAGGATGTGAAACGGGGCGACCAGCTGGCGGCACTGGGGATCGTGTTCACGGCCCTGGACGCGGATGCGGTGATGGTGATCGAGGCCCCTGATGAAAACCACAGGCGCACCTCGGTGATCGCGCTGGAAAATTTCGCCCGGTTTTTCGACCTGCGCTGCCGCAAGGCGGTGGTGGGGTTTTCCAACCATACCCAGCAGGAAATCGCGCTGCTTTACGATCCGGACAGGCTAACCGCCTGGCACGATCCGAAGGGCGATCCGACCGGCAAGAAAGGGTCCACCGAGGCCCCCCGTTTCGACGGGGTTTTCCGGATCGATCTGGACATCGACGCGACCGAGGACCTGGTCCGCTTTTCCAAGCCGCCGCTGGAACTCGGCCTGAAAACCGCGGGCGGGTTCGACTTCCGCATGATCGGGGCGCATCTGAAATCCAAGGCCCCGCACGGTGCCGAGGGGCGCGATGCGATTATGCGCGAGGCCATCACCAACCGGCGCAAGCAGCTGGCCCAGGCGATCTGGCTGCGGCAGCGGATCGAAACCCATTTGCGGGCAGGTGAACCGCTGATCGTGCTGGGCGACCTGAACGACGGTCCCGGGCTTGACGAATATGAAGACCTGTTCGGCCGTTCCTCGGTCGAAATCGTGATGGGCGATCCCGACGGTCGCTGTCTTTTCGATCCGCATGCGCGACAGATGCTCAAGAACCGCTGGGCGCAGATCAGCACGGCACGCTTCTATATCGGCAGCGAATACCGCTACCTGCAGGCGCTTCTCGATTACATCATGGTGTCGCCTGAGCTGCGGGATCGCGATCCGTCCTGGAGGATCTGGCACCCGTTCGACGATGCCGGTTGTTTCGCCGTGCCGGAACTGCGCGAGGCGCTGTTGACCGCCTCGGACCATTTCCCGGTCACGCTGGATATCGATCTGGAGTGAGGGGGCGTATACGGGCGGGAATTGGCCCATATCGGATCACCCCCTAAAAATCGGCGCGGAAACAGACTATCTTGATAACCATGAAACCACTTCTCGTCGCTGCCCTCACCGCCAGCCTGGCCCAGCCTGTCCTTGCCAATGATCAGGGTTCGGAATCCTCGTCGGAGGATGAAGACGGCCTGTCGCTGATGGAAGAAGGTGCGAGGCTTTTCTTCCGGGGCATCATGCAGGAAATGGAGCCTGCCATCGACGAGATGCAGCGCTTTTCCGAAGAACTGGAACCCGCGCTGCGCCAGTTCACGTTGGAAATGGGGCCCGCGCTGCGGGACCTGATGGAAAAGGTGGACGATATCACCATGTACCACCCGCCCGAATTGCTTCCCAATGGCGATATCATCCTGCGCCGCAAGACGCCGCTGACGCCGGAACCCGCCCCCGAAGGCGATTCCGACGATGGGGCGATCGATCTGTAATCGTTCGAACGGGGAAGCGGGCTGCGTCAGGGCTGGATCGGTCTGCGCCTGCGTTGGGTCTTCACCTCGGTTTCCGCTTGCAGCGACTTGGCCAGCGAATTGAACCGCGCCTGCGCCACTTCACCGAACAGAGCTTCGGAACTTTTCGGCAGGCTCAGATGCAGCAGTTTTTTCTTCGGGAACCAGCGCAATTCGCCGACCGGCTGTTCATTCTGCGGCCACAGCATCGCGCCGAAACGCATTGCCTTGCCCAGGATTTCCGCGTCCTTGATTTCCTTCTCGTCCAGCAGGCTGAACATCGGCTCGAACCGCGTCCCGGAGCGCGAATTGCGGTAGCGGTGCAGCAGGGACAGGCCCAGGAAAACCCGTTCGGAATGGCGCAACCCGCCCAGATTGGCACGGGTCACGTTGTCGAAACAGACCTCGGCGCGGTAATCGGGATGCGCGCGCCAGCTGACGTCGTGCAGCAAACAGGCGGCCTTGATCAGCCGCTTACGGTCCAGCGGCACGGATTTGAACAGCGGCAGTACAAACTGGTACAGCCTGCGCCCGAAACCGGGCAGGCGGGCATCCTTGGCCTCTGAAAAATAGCTCGCCTCGATCAGCGGGTCGCGGTCGCGCAGCGGCTGCGGCATCTGTTCGTAAAGCAGCCCTTCGCGGATGCCATAGCTCGACACCGCGATGTCATGCGGATGGAACGTCTTCAGTACCTGTTTCAGAACCTCGCCCGCCAGCGGCACCAGCGCCATCCGCTGCGCCGACAGCCCACAGCGCTTGCGCAGGTCTTCGGGGTCGTTCTTGGCGATGTAATTCAGCGTCTCGCGCACCGCCTTGCGGTTCATCCGGTATTCATGCAGCACGTGCAGGGGATAGCTGCGCCGTTCCATGTCGATCCGGGCGATTGCCCGCCATGATCCGCCGACCAGGAACAACCGGTTGGGCTGCGGCCCCATCGTTTCGGCCAGCCCCGCGATGGTGTCCGCAATATAGGCCTTGCGCCCCTTCTTGCCCCCGGGCACGTCCTTCAGCTTCAGCGGGCCAAGTTTCGACGTCACCCGCCGCCGGACCTCGCCGCCCGCGATCTCGGCCAGTTCCATCGACGATCCGCCGATATCGCAGACCAAACCGTAGGAACCCGGCCAGCCCAGCAAAACCCCCTGTGCCGACAGCCGGGCTTCTTCCTCGCCGTCGATGACGAAGATCTTGATGCCGGTTTCGCGCTCCACCTGGGCAACGAATTCGGGGCCGTCCTCGGCCTCGCGCACCGCAGCGGTCGCCACGGCCGTCAGCGGCGGCATGTCCATGCCGGTCGCGAGGTGAGCAAACCGGCGCATCGCCGCCAGCGCCCGCACCCGGCCCTCGGGGTTCAGCCGCCCGGTTTCGGACAGGCCCGCGCCAAGCGCACACATGACTTTTTCGTTGAAGAAATAGGCCGGGGACCGCGCCGCGCCGTCGAACACCACCATCCGGACCGAGTTCGACCCGATATCGACCACCCCTACGCGCGACAGCGCCCGGGAGGAGGGATCGTTGAACAGAGGCCGGCCAAAAGGCCCCCAATCCTGTTGCGCCAAGGCGCGCGGATCGTTCATCGCACTCTTCCTTCGTACTTCCCGACTTTCATGCCCAAGCAGGGGGGCAAGGTCAATCGTTGGTATGGGTCAGCTTGGGTACGTCCTTGGCCCCGGCCGATCCGCGGCCCGACAGCGACGGGTTTTCCATGAAGAACCGGTGGCAGTTGAAGGCGAACGCCCCTTCGTCCCATTCGGCGCGTTCGAAATGCCCGTCGGGCCTCATCACCCAGCTTTGCGCCACGTCGGCCATGTTCGCGGCCATGATCTGGCTGACGATCTGGGCTTTCACGGTGGGGTTTTCGATCGCGACCAAGGTTTCGACCCGGCGGTTCAGGTTGCGCCCCATCCAGTCGGCCGAGGACATGTAGACCCGCGCCTTCTTGCCGGGCAGCCCGTGACCGTTGCCGAAACAGGCGATGCGGGAATGTTCCAGGAACCGGCCGATGATGGATTTGACCCGGATGTTTTCGCTCAGCCCCTTGATGCCGGGGCGCAGCCCGCAGATGCCGCGGATCACCAGGCTGATTTTCACCCCTGCCTGACTGGCCCTGTAGAGCGCGTCGATGATTTCCGGATCGATAAGAGAATTCAGCTTGGCCCAGATTTCGGCCGGCCGCCCGGCGCGGGCATGCGCGATCTCGTTCTCGAATTCCTCCAGCAGTTTCTGTTTCAGACCGCTGGGCGAAATCGACAGCTTTTCAAGCCCTTCGGGTTCGACATAACCCGACAGGTAGTTGAACACCTTGGTCGCGTCGCGCCCAAGCGCGGCGTCGCAGGTGAAGAAGCTCAGGTCGGTATAGATCTTGGCGGTGATCGGGTGGTAATTGCCGGTGCCGTAATGGGTATAGGTTACCAGCCTGTCGCCCTCGCGGCGCACCACGGCGGACACCTTTGCGTGGGTTTTCAGGTCGGTGAAACCGTACACCACATGCGCGCCCGCCCGTTCCAGCCGCCGCGACTGGCGGATGTTGGCGGCCTCGTCGAACCGCGCCTTAAGCTCCACCAGAGCGGTGACCGATTTGCCGTCCTCGGCGGCTTCGCAAAGCGCTTCGACGATGGGGGATTTCTTCGACGTCCGGTACAGCGTCTGCTTGATCGCCACCACATCGGGATCATGCGCCGCCTGCTGCAGGAAACGCACCACCATGTCGAAGGTTTCATAGGGGTGATGCAGCAGCATGTCCTTCCGCTTGATCGCCTCGAACATATCGCCGTCATGGTCCTGCACCCGTTCCGGCACCCGCGGGGTGAAGCTGGGCCACAGCAGGTCGGGGCGTTCGTCGATCACCAGTTCCTTCACATCGGCGATGCCGATCATGCCGTCGACCTCGACGATTTCATCCTCGGCGACATGCAGTTCCGACATGATCACCGATGTCAGGGCTTCCGGTGCGCCGGATGAAATCTTCATCCGCACCACTTCGCCGCGCCGCCGCCGCTTCAGCGCCACTTCGAATTCGCGCACCAGGTCCTCGGCCTCTTCCTCGACCTCCAGGTCGCTGTCGCGCAGAACGCGAAAAGTGCAATGCCCCTTCATCACGTAGCCCGGGAAGATCTTTTCGGCGAACAGCAGCAGCAATTCTTCCAGCGGCAGGAAACGCGGGCCGCCTTCATTTCTGGAATCGGGCAGGCGCACGAAACGGTCGATCTGTTGCGGGATCGGTAAAAGCGTGGTCAGCTGCCGCTTGTCGCTGCGCCGTTCCATCCGTAGCGCCAGCGAAAAGCCGGTATTGGGGATGAACGGGAACGGGTGGGCCGGGTCCACCGCCAGCGGCGACAGCACCGGGAACACCTTGTTCAGGAAGATGTCGAGAAGGAACGGCTTGTCTTCGTCCGGCACGTGGTTGCGGTCGAGCAGGAAGATGTTTGCGCCCGCCAGTTCCTGCCGCAATTCGTCGAAGATGCGCTGTTGTTCCTGCATCAGGTTGCGCGCGTCTTCGTTAATCAGCACCAGCTGTTCGGCCGGTGTCAGCCCGTCCTGTGCCGGGGCGGTGTGGCCCTCGCGCTTCAGCTCGCGCAGGCCGGCGACGCGGACGGTGTAGAATTCATCCAGGTTGGCGGCGGAAATCGACAGGAACCGCACCCGTTCCAGCAGCGGCACGCGGGGGTTTTCCGCTTCTTCCAGAACCCGCCAGTTGAAGCCCAGCCAGCTGAGTTCACGGTTGTAGAAACGGCCCGGGCCGGTGAAATCCAGATCGGGAAGCTCGACAGGCTCGGGAAAGGGCGCCTTGAGGAAATCTGCTTGTGACATTAGCCGCTTATGCTTGGAACGTATGAAGGTATGGTGACAAGAGAGTGCCGCTGCTCGGGAGGATTGTCCAGCAGGTAGGCCGAAGCGATCCTGCCCGGGGCAATGGTGCATTCGGCACGGTTTCAACGCGCCGGCCCGACGATCTTGGGGCCGGGCCGCGTTCCGATCCTCTTCCGGTCTTCTTCTTTTCGAAAATATCCCGGGGGTTTGGGGGCTGGCCCAGCCGTTAGTTGCATATACGATACTCAGATCAATATGGGGCGGGGAAGGACAAACCCCGGCTGGTTTCTCCCTTGTCTTGAGGCATGATCTGATACGGGATTCCTCGTCGTTTTCTGCTCTTCAAGCGGCCTCCTTCGCGGTGGCTATCTTTGCTGAATCTTCCGGTATTCCTCTTCGCTGATCCGGTAGGCTGTCCCGCCGCAGGACCGAAGAGAGCTGGGCGGGCCACTCGGATCGAGCGCAAACGCGATGTCCCGGTCCGGATCATAGCAGCGCAACCATTCGCCTTCGGCCCTGCTTTCATAGTCCAGGCGCGGCGGCAATCTGAGGGGGCGGACGGAAACACCATCGGAATTGCACAAATACAAGCGGCCGTTCGCCGCGCGTATCGTTTTGTACTTGCCTCGTGTCGCGGGCACGCAGGACATCTTGATGAAATCGGGCGCAAGCTGGTCGCGAATTCCTTCGATTCGGTATGCGAAGAAACCAAGGGGAGTGATGCGACCAATCAAGTTTTCATCGATCCCCCCGCGTGGGAGCCCTTCCCTTGACCGATAGCGTGCAACGGCGGAAGCGGTGCTCGCATCATACCTGCCGTCAACTCTTCCCGAAATGTAGCCTTCGCGCCGTAGGAATATCTCTGTGATAAGGATTCCAAAATACCCCATCCGAGCAAAGGGGATGGGACGCTGCGGATCGAGTTGGTGTGCCAATGAGAGCTCTATCTCCGCCTCTTCAGTGCGTCTCAATTGCCAGAGAACGAAAGCCTTGGTGTCGTGATACTCGGCTTGTCCTTCACCGCCGGGGGAGCGCAACGCGGCCTCGCAATAGGGAAGTGCCGCAGCGGGCAAAGCCCGCCGCGCAAGCGCCAGGCACATGCCATGATCGAGAAGCGGCTGCACCCCCTTGGGCAGATCGGCGGACCGGAATTCCCGGACGGCGGCCTCGAAATCGTCGTTCTGCAGGTGAACCTCCGCGATTGCGGCATGTGAAAGCGCGGACTGTTCGCTTGCCGGAGCGCGCGTGGTGATTTCCCGGAAATCTGCCAGGGCCTTTTCGTAATCCCTGAGTTTCAGCAGGATCGTCCCGCGCAGAAGCCGGCCGTTCAGGCTTTTAGGATAACGTTCAAGATAGGCGTCCGCGTCTACCACGGCTGCACGGAGGCGGCCGAGTTGGCGATAGAGATTTGCGCGCGAAAGGAGAAACGATTCCTGACCACCCCGGATCGCATTGGTCATCTGATAGATTTGCTCATTCAGGGTTTTGTCACCTAAGAAGCTCTCCCTCGACAAATCCCTCACAGAGATCCAGGATTCCGCCTCCTTGATTTTCGCTTCGTCATATGCCTCGACAAGACGATCCAGCGCGGCATCTGCGTCTCCCCAGACGACGGCGTCGCCCAAAGCGTAAAGTGCGCAGTCCCGGCCAGCCTCGCGCGCACAATCGGCAAGGGCATCTGCGGCGGCGGTGCCCATGAAGAACTTGCCCGATGCAACAGCCCGGAACCTGCCGTTGTCATTGATGGCCATGGCTTTGGCTCCAAACAGGTGATCCAGCATTCTCACGAAATCCGCCCAGGCTTCGTCCGTCAGCGGCGGCACTCCCTCCTCCGCAAAACGGGTGTATCTTGCCATCTCGCGCTCGGCTTCCTCTTCGCGGCCAAGCAGGTCATAGAGATCGGCGCGGATACGCAGGAGTTCGGCGATTTCCGGGAAACGGCTGACGGCCCGATGGGTCGCCTCCAGTGCCGCGAAGTGCCAACCCTTGGCTTTCAGCGCGCTGATCTCGCCCTTGATCGCCTCCAACGAATTGGGGCGCGCGGACTTGACGGCGCGGAACTCGGCCAACGCCTCATCGAGCCGCCCGCCCGTCATGTGCAATTCGGCGCGGCGCGCTCGGGCATCGAGAAGCGCTTCCTCGAGTTCCTTCAGCATCCGCCTTTCCTCCTCAAGGGTGGGTAGCTGTGCCTTTTCCATGATGTCCAGCTTGGCCCTTTGAAGCGATCTGATCTCCTCCAGCAGCGCGATGAGACGATTTAGAGGATCCATTTCAATGGAGGGATCCCCCGAGGGTAGAGCAGCCAGCTCCTCCTCCAGCGCACTCAGCCGGATCTGTAATGGCGCGATGATCTGGGCGAACTGATCCAGCGCTTCCTCGGCTTTCCCGATCTGTAGGTAAACCGCGGCTAAACCCTTGCGCGCTTCGAGTAGTTGCGGATCCTTCTCAAGAGCCTCTCTGAAGAAACTCATTGCCTCGCTGCTGCGGCCAACAAGGCTGGCAATCTTGCCTCGGGCGAGGAGATAGTCCGTTGACGAAGCCGAATAGGTGACAAATTCTTCCGCGCGTTCATCTTGGGCTCGGGATAGGCGGTCACGATGGTTCGAGGCGCCGACATAGAACTCCCGCCCCTGCCAGGCCGCCATGTTCCAATCCAGCAAGGCGCGCAACTCGTCCATCCGTTCCAGAAACGGCGGATGGGTCGCGAAATAATCCTCCAGCGCCTCGGACAGTGCGCGGGTGATTTCGCCTTCGGGGCCTTTCGTTTGCGCGCTTTCCGTCTCCTCGCCCCCGAATTTCACATACATGCGTTCAAAG
>JAWVXM010000075.1:0-11349 GCA_033723255.1 Thalassovita sp. | reverse complement strand
TGGTCGCCGACCTGGAGCGCGACGTCGCTGAACGAATGTCGCGAAATCGCGACGGGGCTGGGCCATGAAGGCCACGGGGCCTGTTGGGGCGTGATCCGCGACCGCTGGGTGCAGTTGCTGTTCGGGTTCTACCCGCCGGAAGCCTACTGGCGGCCGATCCTGGCCTTCATCCTGCTGGCGGTGGCTTTGGCGCCGGTGCTGTTTGCCGACAAGGTGCCCGGCAAGCTGATCTACCTGACCGGGGCCTATCCGTTCATCATGCCGTTCCTTCTGTGGGGCGGCACGATCTGGGGGGCGCTTTCGGCGGCGGCCGGGTTTGTCCTTGGCTATTTCGTCTACAAGGCGGTGGACAAGGCGGCGGGCGGCCTGGCTGCGGCGATCGCTGCGGTGGTTGCCGCGGTGATCTGGTGGTTGTTCCTGGCCGGTCCCGTGGCGGGCGGTTTGGGCGGTATCCTTCCGATCGGGGTTGAGCCGGTCGAAAGCCGGAATTTCGGCGGCATGATGCTGTCGATCACGATCGGCGTCGTCGCCATTGCCTGTTCGCTGCCCATCGGCATCGTTCTGGCCCTTGGCCGTCAGTCCGACCTGTTGATCGTCAAATCGCTCTGCGTGGGTTTCATCGAATTCATCCGGGGCGTGCCGCTGATCACGCTTCTGTTCGTGGCGTCGACGCTGCTGAACATCTTCATGCCGCCGGGCACGAATTTCGACATCATCATGCGGGTGATCATCATGGCGACGCTGTTCTCGTCGGCTTATATGGCCGAGGTGATCCGCGGCGGTTTGGCCGCGCTGCCGAAAGGCCAGTACGAGGGCGCCGATTCACTGGGCCTGAATTATTGGCAGTCGCAGCGGCTGATCATCATGCCGCAGGCGCTGAAGATTTCGATCCCCGGCATCGTGTCCACCTTCATCGGGTTGTTCAAGGACACCACGCTGGTGTCGGTGATCGGCCTGCTGGATCCGCTGGGCCTGTCGAACGCCATCCGCGCGGATGCCAGCTGGAACGGGATTGTCTGGGAACTCTACGGCTTCATCGCCGTACTGTTCTTCGTCTTCTGTTTCTCGATGTCCCGCTATTCCATGTATCTCGAGCGCAAGCTCAGAACCGACCACCGTTAAGGAGATCACTATGTCTGATCTTGCAGTAGAGCGTAAAATCGACCGGTCGCACATGACCGTCTCGGACGAGGTTGCGATCGAAATCACCAACATGAACAAGTGGTACGGGTCGTTCCACGTACTGCGCGACATCAACCTGACCGTGCACAAGGGCGAACGGATCGTGATCGCCGGTCCCTCGGGGTCCGGCAAATCGACCATGATCCGCTGTATCAACCGGCTGGAAGAACACCAGTCGGGCCGCATCGTGGTGGATGGGACCGAACTGACCTCGGATCTGAAGAACATCGACAAGATCCGGTCCGAGGTTGGCATGTGTTTCCAGCACTTCAACCTGTTTCCGCATCTGACCATCCTGGAAAACTGCACCTTGGCGCCGATCTGGGTGCGCAAGACGCCCCGCAAGGAAGCGATCGAAACGGCGATGCATTTCCTGGAAAAGGTGAAGATCCCGGAACAGGCTGACAAGTACCCCGGTCAGCTGTCCGGCGGTCAGCAGCAGCGCGTGGCGATCGCCCGTTCGCTGTGCATGAAGCCGCGGATCATGCTGTTCGACGAACCGACCTCGGCACTCGATCCCGAGATGATCAAGGAAGTCCTCGATACCATGATCGAACTGGCCGAAGAAGGCATGACCATGCTCTGCGTGACCCACGAAATGGGCTTCGCGCGGCAGGTCGCCAACCGGGTGATTTTCATGGACCAGGGCCAGATCGTGGAACAGAACGAACCGGAAGAGTTCTTCAACAACCCGCAAAGCGAACGGACCAAGCTGTTCCTCAGCCAGATCCTCGGGCACTGAGTTTCGCAACATCGGGGTCATAGTCCCCGTGGAAGGCGCGTCTTTCCGGGCGCGCCTTTTCCTTTGAGGGGGTCAGGCCAAACGGCGCGGGGTGATGAAATCGCGCACGGTCCCGTCACCGAATCCCGCGTCTTCCCAAGCCGCGATGGGCAGGTCGAAAACAGCTGTCGCGCAGGTGGGATAGCGGTCGAAATCGGGATCGTCTGGCGCATGGGCGGCCAGCGAGGCGGCAAATTCCGCGATACCAGGATTATGCCCGACCATCAGCAGGGTGTTGGCGTTGCCGCCTTGGCGCAGCGCTTCCATCAGGTCGAGCGGCGAGGCATGATAGAGGTCCCGAAGGAAGCGGGTTTCGGTGTCCAATCCCAGACCTTCGCAGGTTTCCATCGTGCGGGTGGCATCCGAACTCAGCACCAGATCGGGCAGGTAGCCCTTGTCCCGCAGCCAGTCGCCGATCGCCTTGGCCGATTTCCGTCCGCGCTCGTTCAGCGGACGCGCATGATCGGGCAGGGCCGGATTGTCCCAGTCGGATTTCGCGTGGCGCATCAGGATCAGTCGCAGGGTCAAAGGAAGGCTCGCATGTGAAAGGCGGATTGGGCTTCCAGCCTGCCATATTCCCGGCTGACCGGGCAAGCGCGCCGCACCCGGCAGCCGCCAGCCATGCAGTCGCGCCCGGCCTCTGTTCGCAGGAAGGATTTGCAGGCAGCTACGTCATATCCCCGCGCGGTTAGCGCCCCGGCGGGACAGGCCGACAGGCAGGGTTTGTCGGTACAGCTGTCACAGGGGGCGGCAGCCGGGGCGGGGGGCAATGCTATCCGGGCTTCAAAGCCGAGCGCGCCGCGAAAGGACGCGAACAACCCGGCCCGGTCATGGACCAGCAACTGTACCGGCGATTGCCACGATCGGCCACTTTCCAGCGCCCAGCAGATGAAGGGGTGAAACGGTGCGCCGCCGAAGGGGAAAAGGGCGGTTGCGCCGAGTTCTTCGGCCAGCGCACCGATCACCCGCGATGACCAGCGGTCCATCGCATCGGACTGTCCGTCGCGATATTCCGGGCTTGCGGTGAAGGACGGCCAGAAACCGGGCTCGCATGGCCCCAGCAGGACCAGCGTGCCGATTCCGTCCAGGTCCTCGGGATGCAGCGCTCCGAACACGCTCAGCGATACGGTCCTGGCGCGGCTGTCGACCGCGTCCAGCGACAGATCTGGCGCGGCGCCGGCCATCAGCCGCGGATCAGCGATCCGGCCCCGTGTTCGGTGTAAAGTTCGAGCAGCGTCGCGTTAGGCGCGCGCCCGTCCAGGATCACCACCCCGCGCACGCCCTTTTCGATAGCATCCAGCGCGGTTTCGGTTTTCGGGATCATGCCGCCGGCGATGGTGCCGTCCGCGATCAGGTCGCGCACCTGTTCCGAGGTCAGTTCGGTCAGCACCTCACCATCCTTGTTCTTCACGCCGGGCACATCGGTCAGCAGCAGCAGCCGGTCGGCCTTCAGCGCCCCGGCGATGGCGCCGGCGGCGGTGTCGCCGTTGACGTTGAAGGTTTCGTTGTCCTTCACGCCGGTGCCCACGGGCGCGATCACCGGGATGATGCCGGCGGTGTAGAGGTCGCGGATCACCTGCACGTTCATCTCGACCGGTTTGCCGACAAAGCCCAGTTCCGGATCGTCGGCTTCGCAGACCATCAGGTCGTCATCCTTGCCGCAGATGCCAACGGCGCGGCCGCCCTGATCATTGATCGCCTGCACGATGCGCTTGTTGACCAGCCCGGCCAGCACCATTTCGACCACTTCGACCGTGGCCTTGTCGGTGACCCGCTTGCCGCGCACCCATTCGCTTTCGATGCCGAGTTTCTTCAGCATGTCATTGATCATCGGGCCGCCGCCATGCACCACCACGGGGTTCACGCCGACCTGTCGCATCAGAACCATGTCGCGGGCGAATTCGGCCATCGCGTCATCGTCGCCCATCGCGTTGCCGCCGAATTTCACGACGACAACCGCTCCGGTAAAGCGCTGCAGGTAAGGAAGAGCTTCGGACAGGGTCCGGGCGGTGGCGATCCAGTCGCGGTTCATGTTCTGCTTTCTCATGCGATCAATCCTTGAAACGGTTTCCGTGTTACCGGCTTCGTGACGGCCTGCCAAGTGTCCCGTTGCGCCTGACCGGCATGCTGCTAGGGTCAGCGCGGAGATTTTCGAGGGGAGCTTCATGGCGGAACGTCAGAAAACGCTTTTGCTGACCGGGGCCAGCCGCGGTATCGGCCATGCCACCGTGCGCCGTTTCAATCAGGCCGGATGGCGGGTCATCACCTGTTCGCGCGCGCCCTTTCCCAGCGAATGCCCCTGGGGCGGCGGCGAGGAAAACCATGTCCAGATCGACCTGGCCGACCCCACCGACACGATCAACAAGGTCGAGGTGATCCGCGACCGCCTGGACGGGAAGTTGGATGCGCTGGTCAACAATGCGGGGATTTCTCCGAAAGGGCCGGAGGGCGGGCGGCTGAACACGATCGACACCGACCTGAAGACCTGGGGCCACGTGTTCCACGTGAATTTCTTCGCCTCGGTGGTTCTGGCGCGGGGATTGCGGGAGGAATTGGCGGCCGCGAAGGGGGCGGTGGTCAACGTGACTTCGATCGCCGGGTACAGGGTGCATCCCTTCGCCGGTGCGGCCTACGCCACGTCGAAGGCCGCTTTGAAGGCGCTGACGCGCGAGATGGCGCATGATTTCGGGCCGTTGGGGGTGCGGGTTAACGCGATCGCCCCGGGCGAGATCGAAACCGATATCCTGTCGCCGGGCACCGACAAGTTGATCGAGGACATCCCGCTGCGCCGTCTGGGCATGACCGGGGAAGTGGCCAACACGATCTATTTCCTGTGCACCGACGCGTCTTCCTATATCTCGGGCACCGAGATCGAGGTGAACGGCGGCCAGCACGTGTGAGTGCGGCTGAAGGGTTTCCAGCCCGAAACAGTGGCGCCCCGCGCCGCCTTAGTAGCGCCGTTGTCAGATCAGCGTGGCGATAGTGGCGCGCAGGGTGGCGATGCCGTCGCCCTTTTCGCTCGACGTCAGGATCAGTTCGGGGAAGGCGGCGGGGTGTTTCGACAGCTTTTCGCGCACCTGTTTCAGCACCGATTCGCGATCCTTGGCCTTGACCTTGTCAGCCTTGGTCAGCACGCATTGAAAGGTGACGGCGGAACTGTCCAGCAGCGACATGATTTCTTCGTCCACCTTCTTGATGCCGTGGCGCGCGTCGATCAGCACGAAGGCACGGCGCAGGTTCTGCCGGCCCGACAGGTACTGTTTCAGAAGCTTCTGCCATTTCTCCACCACCGCCAGCGGTGCGTTGGCGAAACCATAGCCGGGCAGGTCGACCAGGTAATGGTCTTCGCCCACCGTGAAGAAGTTGATTTCCTGCGTGCGGCCGGGTGTGTTGGAGGCCCGCGCCAGCCCCTTGCGCCCGGTCAGCGCATTGATGAGGGACGATTTGCCGACATTCGATCGGCCGGCGAAGCAGACCTCGATCCGGTCGGCGGGGGGCAGGCCGGACATGGCGACCACGCCCTTGAGGAAATCGGTCTGCCCGGCGAAGAGCTTGCGGCCCTTCTCGGCGGTGATCTCATCGGGGTCTTCGGCAAGGGGAAAGGGCAGTTGCATCAGGGAAGCTCCACCGTAAGGGAGGCCGGAAAGCGCATCCGGCTGAAAGGCAGAACGCGCCCCCGATTCAGGAGCGCGTTTCGCAGGTCGTCATATCCGGCCGGACGGTTCACTTTTCCGCCTTTTTCTTGCGCTTGAAGCTCGACTTGATATTGCCGAACACGTCCGGCTTGTAGCCGTGAATGCGCATGATCGAATACTGCTGGATGAAGGTGATCGTGTTGTTGGTGATCCAGTACAGCACCAGCCCGCTGGCGAAGTTGCCCAGCATGAACATGAATACCCAAGGCATCCAGGCAAAGATCATCTGCTGCGTCGGGTCGGAGGGCGCCGGGTTCAGCTTCTGCTGCAGCCACATCGAGATGCCCAGCAGGATCGGCAGGATCCCCAGCGAAATGATCGCGAGGAACGAGCCCTGGTCGGGGGCTGCGAAGGGCAGCAGGCCGAACAGGTTCAGGATCGAGCTGGGATCAGGCGCGGAAAGGTCGGTGATCCAGCTGATCCAGGGCGCGTGGCGCAGTTCCAGCGTGACGAAGATCACCTTGTAGAGCGAGAAGAAGATCGGGATCTGGATCAGGATCGGCAGACAGCCCGAGGCGGGATTCACCTTTTCCTTCTTGTACAGTTCCATCATGCCCTGCTGCATCTTCTGGCGGTCGTCGCCGGCGGCTTTCTTCAGCTCTTCCATCTTGGGCTGCAATTCCTTCATCTTCGCCATCGAAGCGTAGGATTTGTAGGCCAGCGGGAAGACGATCAGCTTGATCACCACGGTCAGGCCGATGATCGCCCAACCCATGTTGCCGATCAGCCCGTGCAGAGTGTGCAGCAGCCAGAAGATCGGCTTGGTCAGGAAGAAGAACCAGCCCCAGTCGATCGAATCGATGAAGCCGGGAACGCCCTTCTTGTCCTGGTAGTCGCGGATGGTTTCCCATTCCTTGGCGCCGGCAAACAGGCTCATTTCCGCGGTGACGCTCTGGCCGGGGGCCAGGGTCTGGGTCGGCAGAACCGCCTCGGTCTGGTAGATGTCGCGGACCTCGTCATATTTCGCGGTCGATTTGAACGCGCCCGGGGCGGGAATCAGCGTCGACATCCAGAAATGGTCGGTGAAGCCGATCCAGCCGGCTTCGGCCACCTGGGCGACCTCGGCACGGGCGCCTTCGCGTGGATCGAAGTCGAGATCAGTGGCGTCTTTGTAGGAGGTTTCGGTCAGCTCACCGTCGGCCATGCCGATCAGACCTTCATGCAGGATGAAGAACTTCTTGATATCGGGTTCGCCGTGGCGCGCGATCACACCGTAGGGCGCCAGGCTCACGGTGGCGCCGCCGGTGTTCTGAACGGTCTGGCGGACCTGGAACATGTAGTTGTCGTCCACCGACATTTCACGACGGAAGGTCAGGCCCGCGCCATTGTCCCAGGCAAGGGTGATAGGGCTGCCGGGGGTCAGCGTGCTGCCGCTTTCCACCGACCAGATCGTGTTCGCGCCCGGCACCTGCTCCATGGACAGCCCGGTCCCCGGAGCCCATCCGAACAGGGCGTAATAGGGATTGGCGCTGCCCAGCGGCGACAGCATGGTGACGATGTCGGAACCTTCGTCAATCGTTTCGCGGTAATCCTTCAGCGCCAGTTCGTCGATCCGGCCACCTTTCAGCGAAACCGAACCGGCCAGGCGCGGCGTGTCTATGGTCAGGCGGGGCGCATCGGCATCTGCTTCAACCGCAGTGGTGTCGGTTGCGACACCGGTCATGGCGGGGGGGGCTGTCGGGGCGGTGCCCGTTTCGGCCACCTGTTCGGTCACCGCAGGCGCATTGGGATCGGTTGCGTCCTGTTCCGGTGGCGGGAACAGAAGGAACCATACCAGGATGACGGCAAAGCTGAGAGCAGTTGCCAGAATGAGGTTTTTGTTCTGATCGTCCATCGGGGGTGCGTGCCTGTCCTTGGAATTCTTCGTTGCCGGTTCAACAGAGTGCGGCCCCAAAGGTCAAGCGGAATCCCCCATAATAACGTTATCTGCGGCGTTTCGCTGAGGCTCTGCCGGTCTCGTATCCGATCGGCATGGCATACTCGTGCTTCGCTTCGTTGGCGCGAATCCAGTCCAGCGCCTGTTCGAAGGGCATCGGTCGTGCGATCCCGTATCCCTGCACATGGTCACAGCCGAGCTGGGCCAGCATCGCGTGTTCGGCGGCTGTTTCCACCCCCTCAGCCAGGGTTTCCAGCCCGAGATGGTCAGCCAGTGCAAGGATCGCCACGACGATGCGCTGCTGTTCAGGATCGCTGTCGACCTTCATCGCGAAGGCGCGGTCGATCTTGATCCGCCGGACCGCGAAGCGGCGAAGCGACAGGAGGGAGGCGTGCCCGGTGCCGAAATCATCGAGATCGATCACGCATCCCATCTCGGACAGGGCGTTGATGTTGCGGGCGATCACGTCGTCGGGGGGCGTTGACACCATGGTTTCAAGAACCTCGACGCCCAGCCGTTGCGGGATCAGTTTCTGGCGTTTCAGCTGCCCTTCGATCTGCTCGGCCAGCTTCGGGTCGCGCAGTTCCTCCGGGGAGAAATTGACACCGACCCGGGGGACCACCACGCCGGCCTCGTCCCATTTCCGGAGCGCCAGAAGGGACCGGGTCAGCATCACCTTTCCCAGTCGTTCCATCAGGCCGTTCTGTTTCAGCAGCGGCAGGAATTCGGAGGGCGGGATCGTGCCGCGGCGTGGGTGGGCCCAGCGTGCCAGCGCCTCGACCCCGGTAACCTGCCCCGTCGTGGTGGAAACCTGCGGCTGGAACCAGGGCTGAAACTGCCCCGATGCCAGCCCCGCCTCGGCGTCGCGGGCCAGGTCGCTGTGGCTGATGTGGATGGTTTTCATATCCCCGGAATAGGCGCGGATGGCCGACGGCCCGCTGGCAAGCGCCACGTTCAGCGTGGCTTCGGCGGCGTCGATCAGGGTATCGGCATCGCCCCCCGGGATCTGGCGGTCCAGCACGAAACCGATCGACGCGGTCATATAGATGCTGCTGGCATCGACCGGCAGCGGCTCTGCGATCGCTTCCTGAAGGCGCTTGGCCAGCTGGATCGCGTTTTCAAGATCGAATTTGTGAACCGGGTCCAAGACCACCGCGAATTCACCGTTCTGACGGCGCAGAACGTAGTCTTCCGCCCGCAAGACGGACCCGAGCCGTTGCACCAGCCGGTCGCAGATCCTCTGCGCGACGCCGAGACCGTGCTGCTGGATCAGGTCGTCGAAATCGTCGAGCGCAAGCAGGAAGCAGCCGGATCGCAGAGCCTTCCGCCGGGCCAGCGCCAGGGTATAGCGCAGCAGGTCTGGCAACTGGGGGGCGGCATCGGCGGGGTTATAGGCGCGGGCCTGGCTGAACCCGCCTGCAAGGGCATAAAGCACGGGCACGCCCAGCGACACTGCCAGCAGCCAGGTTTCGCCGCCGAACCAGAACGCCCCTAGGACCGCCGCCGGAAACAAGGCGATGGCCTGCGGCCCGCTCAAACCCGCGCGCAGCTGCCGGCGGATCCGCTGTATTGCCCGGGATCTGTTTCGCATGACACAAAGCCTTTCCTTGCAAATCCTGCGGAAAGGCTAGGTGGCAAGTCTCAAGGGGGGATTAACGCAGTTTCGGGACCTCGTCCGAAATCTGGTCAATTTTATCTTTCCCGAGGGAGAGCCCGGCGAAATCGAACAGTTTCGGGTCAAGCATGTGCGACGGCCGGACATTCATCAGCGCCCGGAACATCACCTGCCGGCGGCCGGGGCTGTTCTTTTCCCACTGATCGAGGATCTGCTTGACCTGCTGGCGCTGCAGCCCGTCCTGCGATCCGCACAGGTCGCAGGGGATGATCGGGTAAGTCATCGCGCGGGCGAATTTTTCGCAATCGGCCTCGGCCACATGGGCCAGTGGGCGATAGACGAACAGGTCGCCTTCCTCGTTCACCAGTTTCGGCGGCATGGTGGCCAGCCGCCCGCCGTGGAACAGGTTCATGAAGAAGGTTTCAAGGATGTCGTCGCGGTGATGTCCCAGCACCACCGCCGAGCAGCCTTCTTCGCGCGCGATGCGGTACAGGTTGCCGCGCCGCAGCCGCGAACACAGCGCGCAATAGGTCCGGCCCTGCGGAACCTTGTCCATCACGACGCTGTACGTGTCCTGGTATTCGATCCGGTGCGGTACCTGCATCTTTTCCAGGAAGTCCGGCAGCACCGTCGCGGGGAACCCCGGCTGGCCCTGATCGAGGTTGCAGGCCAGCAATTCGACCGGCAGCAGCCCGCGCCATTTCAGCTCATACAGCACCGCCAGCAAGGTATAGCTGTCCTTGCCGCCCGACAGGCAGACCAGCCATTTCGCCCCCTTTTCCACCATGCCGTATTGTTCGATTGCCTCGCGCGTGTAACGCACGATGCGTTTGCGGAGTTTCTTGAACTCCGTCGTCTGCGGCGCGCCGTGGAACAGCGGGTGGATTTCATCTGCATCGTCAAGCATGGGGGGCAAATAGGGCATCGTGCGTCATCGGGCAAGCACGCATGCATCGGGAACGATCACCAGGGCTTGTGCCGCGGGATCATGCCGATATCACGGCGCAGATGATCGCTCAGTTCCGAAACGTCCGGAGGAGACCGGCGCCTCTGCAGGGTGAAGAGAGCGCGGATGACGCGCCAGCGGCCATGCCTGGCCACCAGATCGCCGATGGTCAGCGCCAGGTCGTGAGGGGAGATTCGGGCGGGGGCTGCTTGCGGCATGTCTTTATCCTTGAATTGAGTCGCAGGCAGCCTAGAAGCTCAAGTCCACTTTAGCTCAAGCCCTGTTTCCGGTCTTATTCGGATAGGGAAGCGGGAGCCCGGGGCATGCCCGGACTCCCACCGTTACCGGATGCGCCCTGGTGGAGGGGCTTTCGGTGGCAGGCCGATGTCGCGGCGCATATGGTTGCTCAGCTGATCGGTGCTGGGCCGCCGGTGCCGCCGGAGATGGACATTCGCGCAGATGAAGGCGCGCAGGATGTTCCACCCGCCGTGTCGTGCGATGAGTTCTTCCAGGATCAGGATCGGGCGCAACTGTGCTGCGCGGATTTCGTTGTTGGTCATGTGACAATCCGGTCATGGACCGGCTCCTATGGTTTTGTGGTTTGGTGAATCGAAAACGCGGTTTCCCCCTTGGGGGTTCATGAAATCGGGTTTTCGGGTGGTGTTCGGGGCGTCAGAACCCCGGATCAAAGCGGCGGATCAGCCTAGCTGTCGTGCCGCGGCTTTGAACATCCAGATTCCACGAGGAAACGAAGCATATACGTTGGTAGTCATGTCCGCCCTCCTGTCTGTAGCGTAGAACCTGCCGCCCGATACCACGTCAGGGATGCGAATCCCTAACCTTTAAACCATAGGCATGCGGATGCGGTGCGGCGCTGTGGCGCCGATGTCACTTTTTCTTGGAATCAGGGTCCGGCACCGGGTCATAGCCGTCGCCGCCCATGGGGTGGCAGCGGCCGATCCGGCGGATCGTCAGCCAACTGCCCTTGATCGCGCCGTGCTTTTCTAGCGCTTCCAACGCATAGGCGCTGCAGGTCGGCTGATAGCGGCAGTTATAGCCTACCCAAGGGCTGAAAATCAGCCGGTAGGCCCGGACGGGCAGGGCGGCGATATGGGCAAGCGGGGTCATTTGCGATCCTGATGCAGCTTTCTCAGCGCATAGATAAGATCGCTTTTGAGCTGTTCAAAGGGGCGCGACGCCGTGACCTCGGCCTTGCCGATCAGAACGTAATCCCAGCCGTCGCGGCCGTGTTCG
>JAWVXM010000074.1:0-11352 GCA_033723255.1 Thalassovita sp. | reverse complement strand
GCGCGCCGGTGATGGCGACCGACCTGCGCGCCAGCGTTTCGCTGATTCTTGCCGGATTGGCGGCCGAGGGTGAAACCATCGTCAATCGGGTCTATCATCTGGATCGTGGCTATGAACGGGTCGAGGAAAAACTGCGCAGCGTGGGGGCGCGGATCGAACGGGTGAGCGGACAATGACGGAAGATGCAAGATTCGAAGACGGGCGCGAGGCGCCGCTGAATCTCGGGGCGCTGGAAGCCGAGGACCTGCAGGTGATTTCGGCGCTGGTGCAGGACGCGGTGTTCACAGCGGCCGACATGACCTGGCGGCCCGCCGATCGCCGTTTCGCGATCCTGCTGAACCGGTTTCGCTGGGAAGATGACGGACGCGATAGGCACGGGGCCGAACGGGTGCAATCCGTGCTGGTGTTCGAAAACGTGCAGAAAGTCGCCTCGCAGGGGGTGAGCCGGGGCGAGAACGATCTTGTCCTGTCGCTTCTGTCGGTTGACTGGATGCCGGGCGAGGCCCCGGCGGGCGCGGTGGAGCTGACGCTTGCGGGCGATGGCGCGATCCGGCTGCAGGTCGAAGCGTTGGAAGCCACGCTGAAAGACGTGACCCGCCCCTATCGCGCGCCCTCGGGCAAGGCGCCGGATCATCCCGAAGGGGCGTGACCCGATTGTGCGCGCGTGCCGCGCGCGCTCGATGTCTCACGAATTTTCCTCCGTCAAACTCGCTCGGGATTTGCCTCCGGCGGGAGTATTTGGGCCAAGAAGAAAGCTGCAAGCGCTCTTGCTCTTCTTCTTGGTGAAAATACTCCGGGGTGAATTGGCCAAAGGCCAAGAGGGGCAGCGCCCCTGAGGTTCCCTGCACAGCATGCTTGAGGCTGGCGCGAGAGGCTTGTATGTCGGGTCAAGACCCGGAGGGACCATGCCTGTATTCCTGAACAGCCAAGATGCCGATTTCGAAACCGCCTTCACGGCGCTGCTGGGCGCCAAGCGCGAAGACAGTCCCGACGTGGATGACGTGGTCGCGGGCATCATCGCTGATGTGCGCGCGCGCGGCGACGCGGCGGTGATCGAGCTGACGGCGAAGTTCGACCGGCTGGATCTGACCCCGGAAACCCTGCGCTTTTCCGAAGCCGAGATCGCGGCGCTGATCGCGCAGGTGCCGGCGCAGGAACGCGAGGCGCTGGAACTCGCCGCCGCGCGCATCCGTGTCTATCATGAAAAACAACTGCCCGAGGATGCCTATTGGACCGATGAAAGCGGTGCCGAACTGGGCTGGCGCTGGACACCCGTGTCTGCTGCGGGGCTTTACGTGCCGGGTGGGCTGGCGTCCTATCCGTCCTCGGTGCTGATGAACGCGATCCCCGCCAAGGTGGCCGGTGTCGAGCGGCTGGCCATCGTGGTGCCGACGCCGGACGGGATCGCCAATCCGCTGGTTCTGCTGGCGGCGCAACTGGCCGGGGTGGACGAGATTTACCGAATCGGTGGGGCGCAGGCGGTGGCCGCGCTGGCCTATGGCACCGAAACGATCACGCCGGTGGACAAGATTACCGGGCCGGGCAATGCCTTCGTTGCCGCGGCCAAGCGGCGGGTGTTCGGCAAGGTCGGCATCGACATGATCGCCGGGCCGTCGGAAATCCTCGTGATCGCCGATGGCGACAGCAACCCCGACTGGGTCGCACTCGACCTGCTGAGCCAGGCCGAACACGACGAGAGCGCCCAGTCGATCCTGATCACCGATAGCGCGGATTTCGCCAACGCGGTCACCGAGGCGGTCGAAAAGCGGCTGGAAACGCTGGAGCGGCGCGCCATTGCCGGGGCCAGCTGGCGCGATTTCGGCGCGGTGATCGTGGTCGAGGACCTGGACCGGGCGGCGGCGCTGTCGAACCGTGTCGCACCCGAGCACCTGGAACTCTGCGTGGCCGATCCTGATGCGCTGGCCAAGAAGATCACCCATGCGGGCGCGATCTTCCTAGGTGGCTGGACCCCCGAGGCGATCGGTGATTACGTCGGCGGGCCGAACCACGTGTTGCCGACGGCGCGCTCGGCGCGGTTTTCTTCCGGCCTGTCGGTGATGGATTTCGTCAAGCGCACGACCTTGGCCAAGATGACGCCGGCCGCGTTGCGCGCCATCGGGCCGGCGGCCGAGATGCTGGCGACATCCGAAAGCCTGCAAGCGCATGGCCTGTCTGTGCGCGCGCGGCTGGATCAATTGAACGAATGAGGGCCTGAGGCATGTCCCATATCAGTCATATCGAACTGGATGACCGCAACCTGCCGCCGCCGACCCCGGAGATCGAGCAGGAACGCAAGGTGGCGATGTTCGATCTGCTGGAGGACAACTGCTTCGAGCTGCCCAAGCGCGACGACCGGTTGGTGCCCGACGGGCCCTATCGGATCGGGCTGTCGATCAAGGAAAAACGGCTTGTCTTCGATATCGCCACCGAGGACGCGAAGAAGGCGGCGGAATTCCACCTGTCGCTGTCGCCGTTCCGGCAGGTGGTCAAGGATTACTGGGCGATCTGCGAAAGCTATTACGACGCGGTCAAGAACATGCCGCCGAGCCAGATCGAAACCATCGACATGGCCCGGCGCGGCATCCACAACGAAGGCGCCCGCATTCTGCAGGAACGGCTCGAAGGCAAGGCGGAGGTCGATACCGACACCGCGCGACGGCTGTTCACGCTGATCTGCGTGCTGCATTTCGGAGGCTGAGCCGTGGTCGAGCCCCTGCCACAATCGGTCCTGTTCTGCTGTGACCATAATTCGATCCGCTCGCCCATGGCCGAGGGGATCATGAAGAAATTCTACGGGGCCGGAACCTATGTGCAATCCGTCGGCGTCAAGGGCGACATGGAAATCGACGGTTTCGCCATCGCGGTTTGTCAGGAGCTCGGGGTGGAATTGTCGCGCCACAAGGTACGTGACTTCGACGAGTTGCATGAATATGGCGAGGACCTGTCTTCCTTCGATTTGATCGTCGCGCTGACACCGGCCAGCAAGCAGCAGGCCGAGGAGTTGACCCGCATCTACCATCTCGAGGTGGAATACTGGCCGATATTCGATCCCAGCGGCCAGGGGGAGACCCGCGAGGCCAAGCTTGAGGCCTATCGCAGGAGCCGCGACGAGATCGTCGAGAAGCTGATCGCCCGGTGGGGAGAGCCGGGGGCAGAGGTCTAGACGTTTCGGGGCTATCCTTTTCCGGAAAACCGCATAAGGTGATTTTCATGATCATGTTTTCTATTCTGGGCAACCGGAAGCGGAAGGTATTACCGTGATCCGGGTCGAGGTCCTGACGGGGGCGCCGCTTGAGGCGGTGCTGGAAGATGTTGCGCAGCTCAGGATCACAGTGTTCCGCGATTGGCCATATCTGTACGACGGCGATCTGGATTACGAAAAAAACCATATCCAGAGCTATCGCGACAGCCCCGACGCGGTGGTGGTGGGCGCCTTTGATGGTGACCGGTTGGTCGGTGCGGCCACAGGAACGCCGATGGAAGATCATGCGGGTGACTTCGCGGCGCCCTTCGCGGATACGGGTGAGCGGCTGGAAGACATATTCTACTGTGCCGAATCTGTGCTGCTGCCGGACTATCGCGGCCGGGGCATCGGGCACCGGTTTTTCGACCTGCGAGAAGATCATGCGCGCAGGTTGGGGCGGAGGAAGGCGGCCTTCTGTGGCGTGATGCGCCAAGAGGATCACCCGATGCGGCCGGCGGATTACCGGGCCTTGGACGCGTTCTGGACAAAGCGCGGCTATGCCAAACTGCCCGGTGTGATCGCCCGGTTTCACTGGAAGGACGTGGGTGATGACGAGATGAGCGAGAAGCCATTGCAGTTCTGGATGAGACCGCTATAGGGGAGCGCCCGCTTGAGTGGTGAATCCGGGTAGAAAAAGGAAGCGCGCATGAAAGTGGCGACCGCGGCTTATCCGCTTGATTGGCTTCGGGACTGGTCGGGCTATGAAGACAAGATGCGGTCCTGGGTCGGCGCCGCGGCCAAGCAGGGCGCGGACTTGCTGGTTTTTCCCGAATATGGCGCGATGGAACTGGCATCGCTGGCAGGCGATGAAACCGCGGCGGACCTGGCCGGATCGATCAAGGCGGTTTCTGAACGGGTGGCGCAGTCGAACGCGATCCTGTCCGGGCTGGCGCAGGAATTCGGGGTCTATATCCTGGGGGGCTCGGCGCCGGTACTGGACGGTTCCAAGGTCGTGAACCGGGCCCCGTTCTTTGCCCCATCCGGGGCGCAGGACTTTCAGGACAAGCAGATCATGACCCGGTTCGAACGCGAGGACTGGGGAATTGCCGGGGGCGGGCCCCT
Source organism: Thalassovita sp. (assembly GCA_033723255.1). GTDB lineage: Bacteria > Pseudomonadota > Alphaproteobacteria > Rhodobacterales > Rhodobacteraceae > Thalassobius. The sequence goes on along the minus strand of JAWVXM010000074.1, from coordinate 7,046 downwards.
GAAGGTTTTCGAAACCGCTCTGGGACGGATCGGCGTACTGATCTGCTATGACAGTGAATTCCCCCTTCTGGCACGGCAACTGGTCGAATCCGGGGCCGAGATGATCCTAGTGCCGTCGGCCACCGAGGCGCTGGAAGGGTATTGGCGGGTGCGCATTGGTGCGATGGCCCGGGCGCTGGAAGGCCAGTGCGTGACCGTTATGGCGTCGCTGGTGGGCGACCGGCCCGAGATCTTCGCGGTGGAGAAAAATACCGGCATGGGTGGGGTATTCGGGCCGCCCGACATGGGCTTCCCGCCCACCGGCGTGATTGCCGAAGGAACATTGAACACCCCCGGCTGGACGTATGCCGAAATCGACCTGAACGCCGTCCACGCGGTGCGCGCCGGCGGGCGCGTGCTGAACAAAACCCATTGGCTGGACCAGCAGGGCCGGGTGGGAAAACCGCAGGACACCCTGCTGTGAGGCCGATTTGGGCTTGAAAAACGCGTGGAATAGTCCCATTTAACGCGCGTCCCGCAAAGGGCGGGGCGCTAAGTGAAGGAGATATCATGGCCAAGGAAGAAATGCTCGAATTCCCCGGTGTCGTGAAGGAACTCCTGCCGAATGCGACGTTTCGGGTCGAGCTTGAGAATGGCCATGAGATCATCGCACACACGGCAGGCAAGATGCGCAAGAACCGCATCCGTGTTCTGGCCGGCGACCGGGTTCAGGTCGAAATGACCCCCTACGATCTGACCAAGGGTCGGATCAACTACCGCTTCAAGTAAGTGCGTCTGATCCTCGGATCGGGCAGCCCGCGGCGCAAGGAGCTGCTGGCGCAGATCGGGGTTGTGGCGGATGACATCCGCCCGCCCGATATCGACGAGACCCCTCTCAAGAACGAATTGCCGCGCCCCTATTGCGCCCGCATGGCGATCGAAAAGGTGCGCGCGGTTCCGGCCGATCCCGATGATATCGTGCTGTGCGCCGATACCACCGTGGCGCTCGGGCGCCGTATCCTGGGCAAGCCCGCCGATGCCGGCGAGGCGGCGCAATTCCTGTTGGCCATGTCGGGGCGGCGTCACAAGGTGATTACAGCCGTTGCGGTGCGCCGGGGCGACAAGGTGTGGGAAAAAGACGTGGTCACCACCGTGCGGATGAAAAACTTGTCCGACGAGGAACTGAACGCCTATCTTGCCACCAACGACTGGCAGGGCAAGGCGGGCGGCTATGGCATCCAGGGACCTGCGGGCGCGTTGATCCCGTGGATTTCGGGATCCTTCACCGCCGTCGTCGGCCTGCCGCTGACCGAAACCGCCGCGCTTTTGCAGGCGGCGGGTTACCCGCTATGGAGACAGGCATGAAGGGACGTCAGATCATCCTGGACCATCTGGACGGGCGCGAAGCCGCGGCCCTGATCGTCGATGGCAAGCTGCACGATATCCTGATCGATTCCGATCTGCCGCGCGTCGGCACGATCTACCGCGCGGTGGCCGAACGGCCGATGAAGGGGCAGGGCGGTCTGTTCCTGAAAACCCCCGACGGCAACGCCTTCCTGCGCCAGGTCAAGGGCATCGCCCCGGGCGACCGGATGCTGGTGCAGGTCACCGGCTATGCCGAGGATGGCAAGGCGCTGCCCGTCACCCAAAAACTTCTGTTCAAAAGCCGCTATGCCATCGTGACGCCGGACGCGCCGGGGCTGAATATCAGCCGCCGGATCAAGGATGACGATCTGCGCGACGTGCTGCTGGGGATCGCCCGCGAGGTGATGGAAGGCAGCGACATGGGGCTGATCCTGCGGTCGTCCTGTGCCGAGGGCGAAGCCGGCGAGATCGCCGAGGATATCGCCGATATGGCCGCGCTGGCGCAGCAGGTGACCGCCGACCGCGAGGGCGAGGCCGAGGTGCTGACCGAAGGCGACGGGCCGCATCAGGCGGCCTGGCGCGAATGGATCGAACCGGCTGATATCGTGACCGAAGCGGGCGGTTTCGAACGCCACGGCGTTCTGGATCTGCTGGAGGATGCGCGCCGATCGCGGGTCGGGCTGACCGGTGGTGCCTTCATGTATGTCGAACCGACCCGTGCCTTGGTGGCGGTGGATGTGAACACCGGCAATGACACCTCGCCCGCGGCCGGGTTGAAGGCCAATATCGCGGCGGCCAAGGACCTGCCACGGCAATTGCGGCTGCGCGGGCTTGGCGGGCAGATCACCCTCGACCTGGCGCCGATGCCGAAAAAGGATCGCCGCACCTTTGAAATGTCGCTGCGCGCGGCGTTCAAGGCGGACCCGATCGAAACGGTGCTGGCCGGCTGGACGCCTCTGGGGCATTATGAGCTGCAGCGAAAGCGCGACCGCCTGCCGCTGACGGAGCTTCTGTGATGGCTTGCCCTATCTGTTCGGAAAAGACCGATCCGAAATTCCGCCCGTTCTGTTCCAAGCGCTGCGCGGACATCGACCTGGGCCGCTGGATGAGCGGGAAATACGCGATTCCCTCGGACAATCCCGAAGATATCGACGAAGCGGCGGAAGAAATCGAACGGCAGATGCAAAAGCCGCATTAGGGTGCGGGCCGCTTAGCTGAGCTTCGCGGCAACCTGTCTCAACACGTGCAGGCAATGCGCCTGCATCCGGGTCGGCTGCCAATCCGCCCGCTGGGTGATCCCGATCGAACGCGGCGTATCGCCGATTTCCATTGGCAGTCGCCGCATCATCCCATGCTTGATTTCGTCACCGGCCTGAACCACCGACATCATGGTCAGCCTGTCGGTTCCCTCCAGCAATCCACGGACCAGAACCATTGAACTGGTTTCGATCACCCTTGTCGGTTCCGGCAATCCGTTGGCGCGGAAAAAAGCCGTGGCCTGATCCCGTGTCGGCGTGCCCTTTCGCGGCAGGATCCAGGGATATGCGAGCAGGTCCCGCATCGGGATTTCGGAACATTTCTGCAGCGGATGACCGGGATGACAGAATACGCCAAGCCGATCATCGAAAAGCGGGATCTGCGCCACGTCATCGGCCGGCAGCGGATCGCGCAGGGCGCCAAGCATCAGGTCGATCTCACCGTAGCGCAGCCCGTTCAGCAGATCATCATAAGGTCCGTCGATCACGTGGATGTCGATATCGGGGTATTCCCCGGTCATCGTGTTGATCGCCCGTGGCAGCAGAACGCTGCGCGACAGCGGCAGCCCGCCGAGGACGATGCGGCCGCTTTTCGCGCCGCGCCAGGCGGACAATTCATCAAGCGCCTGGTCCAGTTCGTAGAAGGCAAGCTTTGATGCGCGGATCAATATCCGTGCGGCGGCGGTGGTATCGTAACCGCTCTCGGATTTGCGGTAGAGGGTGAGACCCGAAACCTTTTCCAGGTCGCGCGCGGTGCGGTAGAGCGAGGGCTGTGAAATTCCGTGGGCGCGGGCGGCGACGGAAAAATTGCCGTGTGTCGCCACTGCGATCAGCGCCCTCAGCTGGGTCGAGGTGATCAGGGTGTCGAACTGGGCGGGGCCTGCCGATTTCTGCCGCGCGGCGGCGTCACTGCAGCCCTGTTTCAGGATGTTCAGCGCCCGTTCGCAGCGCCTGAGGAATATGTCGCCCGCCTCGGTGGGATACATGCCGCGGCTGCTGCGGGTCAGAAGCCGGTCGCCGAGCGAGGCTTCAAGCTTGGCCACCGCCTGCGTGATCGCGGGCTGCGACATATGCACGGCTTCGGCCGCCGCGGTGATACCACCCAGACGACAGACCAGAACGAAGGCGCGCAGGTGGCGCAGATTGAAATCCTGTCCCTTCATGCCCTGTCATACGCATCGCCTATAGCGAAAATCAATAGGCGCTGCGGCGAAACGAAATGGCATGTATCGGGGCGAAGCGTGATAGTATCGGCCAACAAGAATCTTATGGGGTCTGTCATGTCCGATAACAAAACCGCACTCGTCATCAGCGCGCATGCCGCTGATTTCGTCTGGCGCTGTGGTGGCGCCATCGCCAAGCATCAGAAACTGGGTTATGACGTGACCATCGTCTGCCTGTCCTTCGGCGAACGCGGTGAAAGCGCGCGGCTGTGGAAAGAGGGCAAGACGCTGGACGAGGTCAAGTCGATCCGCAAAAAGGAAGCCGAAAACGCCGCCAAGGCGCTGGACGCGCATGATATCCAGTTCCTCGACATGGGCGATTACCCGCTGCGTTTCGGGCAAGAGGCCGAGGAAAAGGTCGTCGACATCATCCGCAAGGTGCAGCCGAACTTCATGTTCTCGCACTCCAAGTGGGACCCCTATAACACCGACCACATGAAAACGACCGAATTCGCCCTGACCTGCCGCATGATCGCGCAGGCCTGGGGCCACAACCCGGGCGAAAAGGTGCTGGGCGCGCCGCAGCTTTACCTGTTCGAGCCGCACCAGACCGAACAGATGGGGTGGAAACCGAACGTCTTCCTCGACATTACCGATGTGTGGGACAAGAAGCGCGCCGCGATGGAATGCATGAACGGTCAGGTCCATCTGTGGGATTTCTATACCCGCGTGGCGCAGCAGCGCGCCAACCACTTCAAGCGCAATTCCGGCGGCATGGCCGGTGGGCGCGACTGCAAATATGCCGAAGGTTTCGAAACGATCTTCCCGACCTGCGTGGATGAACTGTCATGAGCGGATATCCTGTCGGAACTCAGGGCGTCGTCGTCCAGAATATCGAACGCGCCGACCAGGCGGTGATCGACGGGCTGGCCGAATGCGGCGTTGCCACGGTGCACGAAGCGCAGGGGCGCAGGGGGCTGCTGGCCGATTACATGCGGCCGATCTATGCCGGGGCCCGCATCGCCGGGTCGGCGGTAACGATTTCCGCCCCGCCCTGCGACAACTGGATGGTGCATGTCGCCATCGAACAGCTGAAAGAGGGCGACATCATCGTGCTGGCCCCGACTTCGCCGTCGAATGCGGGCTATTTCGGTGACCTGCTGGCGACCTCGGCGCAGGTGCGCGGCTGCCGCGGGCTGATCATCGATGCCGGCGTGCGCGACGTGCGCGACCTGACCGAGATGGATTTTCCGGTCTGGTCCAAGGCGGTCTTCGCGCAGGGCACCGTCAAGGAAGTGCTGGGATCGGTCAACGTGCCGGTCGTCTGCGCCGATGCGCTGATCAATCCCGGCGACATCATCGTCGCCGACGATGACGGCGTTTGCGTGGTGCGCCGCGACGAGGCCGAGGCGGTGCTGGAAAAATCCCGCGCCCGCGAAGTCAACGAGGAAACCAAGCGCGCCCGCCTGAAGGCCGGCGAGCTGGGGCTGGACATCTATGACATGCGCGGGCGCCTGGCCGAAAAGGGCCTGAAATACGTCTGACCCGCGCGGTTCAATCAATCATAAAGGACTGTCGCCCTGAACACGGGGCGGCGGTCAATCGGCGGATCGGAAGGGAGCCAAGCCATGTCGAACGGAATTCCTGTGATGTGGATGCGTGGCGGCACATCGAAGGGTGGCTATTTCCTTGCCTCCGACCTGCCTGCCGATACCGCTGCACGTGACGCGGCACTGCTGCGGATCATGGGCTCGCCCGATCCGCGCCAGATCGACGGAATGGGCGGGGCCGATCCGCTGACCTCCAAGGTGGCGGTGGTGCGCAAATCGGACCGCGACGGCGTCGATGTCGATTACCTTTTCCTGCAGGTCTTCGTCGATCAGCCGATCGTCACCGATGCGCAGAACTGCGGCAATATCCTTGCCGGTGTCGGCCCCTTCGCCCTCGAACGCGGGCTGGTGCAGGCGCAGGGCGATGTGACCCCGGTCACCATATATATGGAAAATACCGGCCAGGTCGCGGTGGCGCAGGTTCAGACGCCGGGCGGCAAGGTCAATTACAAGGGCCCGACCCGGATCGACGGGGTGCCGGGCACATCCGCGCCGGTGCCTGTCGAATTCAAGGATACTGCCGGGTCGAGCTGTGGCGCGCTGCTGCCGACCGGCAATGCCTGCGACGTGGTCGAGGGCGTCGAGGTCACCATGATCGACAACGGGATGCCCTGCGTTGTGATGCGGGCCTCGGACATGGGGATCGCGGGCACCGAAACGCCCGAGGAGCTGGAAGTCAGCGCTGAGCTGCGCGCCAGGCTGGAAAAGATCCGGCTGGCCTGCGGCCCGCTGATGAACCTCGGCGACGTGTCGGAAAAATCGGTCCCCAAGATGACCATGGTCAGCGCGCCCCGGCAGGGCGGCGCCATCGCCACCCGCACCTTCATCCCGCATCGCTGTCACAAGACCATCGGGGTTCTGGGCGCGGTCAGCGTGGCGACCGCCTGTTTGCTTGATGGGGCGCCCGCGCGGGAACTGGCGCAGACGGGCGAGGGCAAGACGCGCGAATTGTCGGTGGAGCACCCGACCGGTGAAATGACGGTCGTGGCGCATCTGGATCCCGAGGGAACGGTGGAAAGCGCCGCCATCCTGCGCACCGCGCGCAAGCTGATGGACGGGATCGCGTTCACCGACTGATCCGCAAGCCCCGACCCCCGTGGCGCGCTTCCACACAGGGCCCGCATTGGCGGAGCCTGTCCCAGGTTGGCCGGAATAGACCGCGGTTTCGGAAGCGTTCTGCCCCTTTCCCGTTCCGCAAAGATCCCCCGATGACCTCACCGGGAGGGATCTTTGGCCGAAACAGAAGGAATAGGGCCACCGAAGGCGAGGCTTGAAATCGCCTGATACGATCCCCATCTCTAACAGCAAGACGGGCGGTGGATGCTGTGGCAGCCTGATTCCAGCCTCCCCAAGACCTATATGATCGCCGAGTCTTCGCCTCATTTTTGCGATTCCGCTGGCCGGCGTGCCGATTCCGCCTCTATTAGTGCCCAAAAGGCTCATTCATGGGGCATGTTTTGCAAAATGTGTGTGTATAAGTTGCTGTAATCAAAACGCTTTTCAAGCAATCGCCCAAAATTTCGTTTTTTTCGAAAAAACTGCTTGCAGGTCTGTCGTGTTATCCTTAGAACCCCCTTCACCGGCGGCGCTGAGGCGCAGGTCGGGACGCCAGACGGAACGCGGGAGCGAGGCTCTTGAGGGAAGCGCGGCGGCAAATATTGAGGCAGATGAGG
>JAWVXM010000073.1:0-11364 GCA_033723255.1 Thalassovita sp. | reverse complement strand
GCATTTCTTTGTGCTTGGTGTTTGTTCACGTTTCGTGCTAGTGCTTCGGGAAAACCAACAGAGCAGGGGGGCAGAGATGCGGGTATTGGGGATCGATCCCGGCTTGCGCAATCTCGGATGGGGCGTGATCGATGCTGAGGGCAGCCGACTCACCCATGTGGCAAACGGGGTTTGCCATTCCGAAGGCGGCGATCTGGCAATGCGGTTGTTGTCTCTGCACCGGCAGCTGAGCGACGTTGTGGCGCGCTATGCCCCGGACACGGCTGCGGTGGAACAGACTTTCGTCAACAAGGATGCGGTGGGCACCCTGAAACTGGGGCAGGCGCGCGGGATTGCCCTGCTGGTGCCTGCGCAGGCAGGGGTGAGCGTTGGCGAATACGCCCCCAACAAGGTCAAGAAAACGGTGGTCGGCGTTGGCCACGCGGCCAAGCAGCAGGTCGATCACATGGTGAAGATGCAACTGCCCGGGGTTCAGATCGCCGGGCCGGACGCGGCCGATGCGCTTGCGATCGCGATCTGCCACGCGCATTACGTCCGGGCGCCCGGGGCGTCGTTGCAGGAAAAGAGGGTCCGGGCATGATCGGCAAGGTTTCCGGGCGGCTCGATTATCGCGGTGACGATCACGTTCTGATCGACGCGCGCGGGGTCGGCTACATCGTCTACTGTTCCGACAGGACGCTGGCCACGCTGCCCGGCCCGGGCGAGGCGGTGGCGCTTTACACCGATCTTCTGGTGCGCGAAGACCTGATGCAGCTGTTCGGTTTCCCGACCTTGCTGGAAAAGGAATGGCACCGGCTGCTGATGAGCGTGCAGGGCATCGGCGCGAAGGCGTCGCTGGCGATCCTCGGCGCGCTTGGCGCCGAAGGGGTCAGCCGGGCGATCACGCTTGGCGATATCGCGGCGATCAAGGCGGCCAAGGGGGTGGGGCCCAAGACGGCGCAGCGCGTCGTGCACGAGTTGAAGGACAAGGCCCCGGCGGTGATGGCGATGGGCGGTACCCTGAGCGCGGCAATGGAGGCGGCGCCGTCGACCGGGGAAGCGATCGAGGAAATCGCGCCGTCCCAGCCTGCCGCACCGCAACCGAAGCCTCAGACCAGCGCCGCGGCGCAATCGGATGCCCTGTCGGCGCTGTCCAACCTGGGCTATGCGCCGGCCGAGGCTGCCAGCGCGGTGGCGCAGGCGGCGCAGGATGCGCCCGAGGCGGACACGTCCGGCCTGATCCGCGCGGCCTTGAAGCTGCTGGCGCCGAAAGGGTAAGGCGATGTCCGCAACCTGCATGAAAGCGCCGCGATGACAGATCCCGACACCACCCTGCGCCCCGAACGCCAGCCCGAGGATAACGACCGCGCCTTGCGGCCGCAGGTGCTCGACGATTTCATCGGCCAGGCCGAGGCGCGGGCGAACCTGAAGGTGTTCATCGAATCCGCGCGCCGGCGTGGCGAGGCGATGGATCACACGCTGTTTCACGGCCCGCCGGGGCTTGGCAAGACGACGCTGGCGCAGATCATGGCGCGTGAGCTGGGGGTGAATTTCCGCATGACCTCCGGCCCGGTGCTGGCCAAGGCGGGGGACCTGGCGGCGATCCTGACCAATCTTGAGGCGCGCGACGTGCTGTTCATCGACGAAATCCACCGGCTGAACCCGGCGGTGGAGGAAGTGCTCTACCCGGCGCTGGAGGATTACGAGCTCGATTTGGTGATCGGCGAAGGCCCCGCCGCGCGCACCGTGCGGATCGAATTGCAGCCCTTCACGCTGGTCGGCGCTACCACGCGCCTGGGCCTGCTGACCACGCCGCTGCGCGACCGGTTCGGTATTCCGACGCGGCTGCAATTCTACACGGTCGAGGAACTGAACGAGATCGTCACGCGGAACGCCCGGCTGATGGGCGCGCCCGCCGATGCCGAAGGCGCGCGCGAGATCGCCAAACGCTCGCGCGGCACGCCGCGCATTGCCGGGCGTCTGCTGCGCCGGGTGGTCGATTTCGCGCTGGTCGAAGGCGACGGCCGGGTGACCCGGGCGATCGCCGATCATGCGCTGACCCGGCTGGGGGTGGATCATCTGGGCCTTGACGGGGCGGACCGGCGTTACCTGAAGCTCATCGCGGAAAATTACGGCGGCGGGCCGGTGGGGATCGAAACGATCTCGGCCGCACTGAGCGAAAGCCGCGACGCGCTGGAAGAGGTGATCGAACCCTTCCTGCTGCAACAGGGGCTGATCCAGCGCACCCCGCGCGGCCGGATGCTGGCGCCCAAGGCGTGGCGGCATCTGGGGCTGGAGGCGCCGCGCGCGCCGGGGCAGGGGGCGCTGTTCGACTAGCGCGGTCCCGGGGGGGCACCGTCGGTTTCGAGTATTTTTGCCAAGAAGAAGGGGAATGCGGTGCAAGGTGATTTGACGCGGCTGCAGGCCCGGGCGGCGGAAGTGGGCCGCATCTATGCCGAGACCTTCGGAACCGAGCGCGACGGGGCGTTCTGCCTTGGCAAGATGACCGAGGAACTGGGCGAGGTGGCCTCGGCCTATCTGAAGCTGGCTGGTCAATCGCGCGGCGCGGACGCGGGGGCGGCGGCGCTCAGGCAGGAGCTTGAGGGCGAACTGGCCGATCTTTTCGGGTTCCTGCTGATCTTTGCCGACTGGCAGGGGCTGGACCTTGCCGATGCCTTTGAGAGAAAATGGGGCAAATACCTGAAGGACCGGCCATGACACCGCAAGAGATCGAAACCCTGTTCACCCGCAGCGACGGGCAATACGCCTTTGCCCGCTGGGGTCGTCCCATCGCCCCCATCGTGTTCGGGGTCGAGGAAGACACGCTGCAGATCGTCAAGGGCGCGATTCAAGCGGTGGCGGCGCTGGCGCGTCACGAGATCGCCGAAACCGATCCCGAGCTCGGCGCCAACATGATGTTCTTTTTCTTCCGCGACTGGGACGAATTGCCGGGGGTGCCCAACTTGGCCAAGCTGATCCCCGATCTGGAACCGCTGGTGGCGCGGCTGAAATCGGCCGGGGCGAACCAGTACCGCGCGTTCCGCTTCGACGATCGCGGCGGCATCCAGGCGGCGTTCGCGTTCATCCGGATGGACAATGAGATGAGCAGGCTGCCCGCCGAAACCTTGGCATTGTCGCAGGTGGCGCAGATGATGCTGTTGTGGTCGGACCGGGCCTTTGCCGAAACTTCGCCGCTGGCAGTGGCGGGGGGCGCGACCATCCTGCGGCCGGATATCGCCGGGGTGGTGCGGGCGGCCTATGATCCGGTGTTGCCGGTATCGGCCCAGGATGCCAGCCACGCGCTGCGCCTGTTCGCACGGATGCAGGTGCAGGCCGTTGCCGAGGATCAGGCATCGTGAGCCGCGGTGACCTGCGGCTTTTCGTGGCGCTGGACCTGCCCGAGGACTTGTGCGAGGCGCTGATGGACCTGCAGGACGGGCTGGGCGTCGGGCGCGAGGTGGACGCGGAGAACATACACATCACTTTGGCTTTCCTCGGGCGGCAGAACCCGCAGGTGGTCGAGCAGTTGCATGACATGCTCTGGTCGATCCAGATGCGGCCGGTACGGCTCAGGGTGAGCGGGCTGGAACTGTTCGGTGGCCGGCAGCCCAACCTGGTGGCGGCGCTGTTCGAAAAAGTGCCTGAGATGATCGCCTTGCAGGAAAAGGTGGCGCAGGCCGCGCGGATGGCGGGGATCGAACTGGATCGCCGCCGCTTCAAGCCCCATGCGACGCTGGTTCGGTTTCCGCGGGACCTTTCGTACGAGGCGCGCGAACGCATCGCCGCCTATATGGCCGCCAAGGGAGGCAGCACGCTGGAGGGGGGCGAGGCGGCCTCTTTTTCGCTTTACAGTTCGCGGCTGCGCGAAGAGGGGCCCGTCTACGAGGCCTTGGCGACCTATCCGCTGACACGGATGCCGTGACCGGCCCGGCTTGCGCCGCCACGTCGGGCTGCTAGGGTGCCCAGAAACCCGTTTGGAGGTCCGCCGACATGACCCACAAATTGCCCATCCGCGTCTATTACGAAGACACCGACATGGGGGGGATCGTCTATTACGCCAATTACCTGCGTTATATCGAGCGGGCGCGCAGCGAATGGGTGCGCGAACTGGGTATCGACCAGCGCGCCATGAAGGAAGAAGACGGGGTGGTTTTCGTCGTCCGCCGGGTGGAAGCCGATTACCTTGCCCCGGCCAAGCTGGACGACCTGCTGGTGGTGGAAACCGAAACCGTGCAGCTGACCGGGGTGCGCTGGATCCTCGAACAGAAGGTGAAGCGGGACGAGGACGTGCTGTTCCAGGCCGTCGTGACCGTGGTGATGATGACCGAAACCGGCCATCCCGCGCGGATGCCCGCGCATATCCGCCAAAGGGTGCATTGAGAAACGCGATATCGCGTATCGCTTGGCCCGAAAAAACGTGGGGTCGCAGCCTTCCGGGGCGCCACTGCCACGTTTGAACCGCTCCTGCACTGCCGAAACCCGCGATAATCCGCTCAAATCGCCGTTAACGCGCGCCAATTCAGTTGGTTTCCGTTTCCGGATCGGCTAGCGTCGATGCCAAGAAAGCCCGGGAAACAAAGGGCTGACAAGAGCAGAGCAGGCTTATGGAAACAGAAACTCTCGCCCTGGTGCAGGAGATTGATTTCTCCTTGTGGGCCCTCTTCGCGCGCGCGACGCTGACCGTGAAACTGGTGATGATCCTTCTGATCGTCGCGTCTTTCTGGTCCTGGTCGATCATCTTTCAGAAAATCATCACCTACCGGGCGGCCCGGCGTGAAGCGGCGCGGTTCGATCGTGCCTTCTGGTCCGGTGAACCGCTGGACGGGCTGTTCGATCAGATCGGCACCGAACCCGGGGGGCAGTCGGAAAAGGTGTTTGCCGCCGGCATGATCGAATGGCGCCGGTCGCATCGCGAGGATGGCGGGCTGATCGCGGGGGCGCAGGCGCGGATCGACCGATCGATGGACGTGGCGATCGCGAAAGAGGCCGAGGGGCTGCAGCACGGCTTGCCGGTGCTGGCCACGGTCGGGTCGACAGCGCCCTTCGTGGGCCTGTTCGGGACGGTCTGGGGCATCATGCATGCCTTCATCAACATTGCCGAGCAGCAGAACACCAACCTTGCGGTGGTCGCTCCCGGCATCGCCGAGGCGCTTCTGGCGACCGGGCTTGGCCTTCTGGCGGCGATCCCGGCGGTGATCTTCTATAACAAGCTGTCGGCCGATGCCGATCGGATCATCGCTGGCTATGAAGCCTTCGCCGACGAATTTGCCACCATCCTCAGCCGCCAGCTGGATCTTTGAGCCATGGGCGCGGGTGTGATGCAGAAATCGGGCGGCAGTCGCAGGCGGCGGCACCGTCGCGGTGGCGCAAAGCCGATGTCGGAAATCAACGTGACGCCCTTTGTCGACGTGATGCTGGTGCTGCTGATCATCTTCATGGTGGCGGCGCCGCTGATGACCGTGGGCGTGCCGGTGGAATTGCCGAAAACGGCGGCCAACGCGCTGCCGGGCGAACAGGAGGAACCGCTGGCGGTGACCATCACCGCCCAAGGCGTGGTGATGATCCAGAAAACCGAAGTGGCGCGCGCGGATCTGATCAACCGGCTGCGCGCCATCGCCGCCGAACGGCAGGGCGACCGGGTGTTCCTGCGGGCCGACGGCGCGGTGCCTTACGAACAGGTGGTGCAGGTGATGGGCGCGCTGAACCGTGCCGGGTTCAGCAATATCGGGCTTGTCACCGATACCGGCGGGCCTTCGCTGACCGGGCAGCCTGACGAGGCGGAAAACTGAGGCGGGGATGAATGCCGGCCAGTATATCTCGGGCGTTGCGCATATCGGCCTGATCGGCTGGGCGCTGCTGGGTGGGACGTTCAAGCCCGCGCCGGAACCTTTCGAGGTGACCGAGGTGTCGATGATTTCCTCCGAGGAATTCGACGCGATGACCGCGCCGACCGAGGCGCCCAGCCTCGATACCGATCTGGCCGCGCTGACCCCGCCGGACCCCGAGGTGACGGAACCCGAACCACCGCAGGCCGAAGCCCCCGACCCCGCCCCGGTGATCGCGGAACCCGATGCGGCAGCGCCGCCGCCCGAACCGGAGGAAACCCCGGATGTCGCGGCCCTCTTGCCGCCCGAACCACCGGGCGAGATCGAAGATGTCGCGCCCGTTCTGGTGCCGCCCGTCGAGGCGCCGGTCACCACCGCGCCCGATATCAGCGACCGGCCGCAGACCCGGCCCACCACCCGCGTGGCCCCCGAACCCGTGGCGCCGCCGGACCCGGATGTGAAGATCGACGACATCGCCCAGGAAGAAGCGGTCGATGACGGCGCCGCCGATATCCAGCGCGAACAACAGGAACAGACGGCCGAAGAAGAGGCCGCGACAGAAATCGTGACCGAGGCCGAGGCATCGAGCAGCGCGCCCAGCACTTCGGTACGCCCGCGCACGCGCCCGACGCAAGTGGCCCGGACCGAACCGGAACCAGACACCGGCACGAAGAAGGCCGTAAACGAAGCACTGGCCCAGGCACTGGCGGGGGGACAAGCGGAAACCGAGACACCGGCGCGGCTTTCCGGCCCGCGACTGAACTTCAGTGAAAAGGAAGCTCTGCGGGTCGCGGTGGGAAGCTGCTGGGTGGTTGATCCCGGGGCACGCTCATCTAGCGTGACAGTTACTGTGGCCGTTACCTTAGACCGAAACGGCCTTGTTGAAGGTAATGTTGTGCGTCTTGTCTCTTCGGAAGGGGGCACTGACGAAATGGTTGAGGTAGCCTTTCGGAAGGCCCGTCGCGCCATCCTACGTTGTCAGAAACAAGGCTTTCCGCTACCGCCCGAAAAATACGAACAATGGCGCGAGATTGAAATGACCTTCAATCCGGAGAAAATGAGGATCAAATGATGATGCGTATTCTGACCCTCCTTGCGGCCTTCGTGGCCCTGAGCCTGCCGATGACGGTACAGGCCGGACCACTTCGGATCGAGATCACCGAAGGCGTGATCGAACCCTTGCCCTTCGCGGCGCCCGATTTCGTCGCCGAAAGCGGCGCGGCGCGGCAGCTGGCGCAGGATCTTGCGCAGGTGGTCGCCGACGACCTGGCCGGGACAGGGCTGTTCCGGCAAATTCCCGACAGCGCCTTCATCAGCCAGATTTCCAGCTTTTCCAGCCCGGTACAGTTCGCCGACTGGAAAGCGATCAACGCGCAGGCGCTGATCACCGGGGCGGTCGACCTGAAACCGGGCGGACGGCTTGTGGTGAAGTTCCGGCTTTACGACGTTTTCGCGGGGCAGGAACTGGGCAGCGGCCTGCAATTCGCCGGCACCCGCGAAGGCTGGCGCCGCATGGCGCACAAGGTGGCCGACACGGTTTACAGCCGAATCACCGGCGAAGGCGGCTACTTCGACAGCCGTGTGGTTTATGTCGCCGAAACCGGCCCCAAGGGCGATCGCAAGAAGCGGCTGGCGATCATGGATTACGACGGCGCCAATGTGCAGTACCTGACCGACAGCAGTTCCATCGTGCTGGCACCGCGCTTTTCGCCCACCGGTGACCGCATCCTTTACACCAGCTATGAAACCGGGTTCCCGCGCATCTACCTGCTCGACGTGGCGTCTGTCCGTCGCCGGGTGCTGGAGGAACAGGACGGCACGATGAGTTTCGCGCCGCGTTTCGGGCCCGACGGGCAGGCCGTGGTTTACTCGGTCACCCGGGGCGGCAACACGGATATCTACCGCATGAACCTTGCGACCGGCCAGACCCGACGGCTGACCAGCGCCCCGTCGATCGAAACCGCCCCCAGCTTCAGCCCGGACGGATCGAAGATCGTGTTCGAAAGCGACCGCAGCGGCACCCAGCAGCTGTACGTCATGGATGCTCAGGGCGGTGAACCGCGCCGGATCAGCTTCGGGCAGGGCCGCTATGGCACGCCGGTGTGGTCGCCGCGCGGCGACCTGATCGCCTTTACCAAGCAGAGCAAGGGGCGGTTCCATATCGGCGTGATGCGCACGGACGGATCGGAAGAACGGCTGCTGACGGCATCGTTCCTTGACGAGGGGCCGACCTGGTCCCCCAATGGGCGCGTGATCATGTTCACCCGCGAAACCCAGGGGGCGGGCGGCCAGTCCAGCCTGTATTCGGTCGACATCACCGGTCGGAACCTGAAACGGCTGAAAACGGAAAGCGGCGCGTCCGATCCGGCGTGGTCGCCGCTGCAGAACTGAACGGGGCGTTCGCGCCCTTTCGCGCAAAACCGCCTCCGAAGGGCGGGAAATCGGCAATACGTTTCCAGCGTGGGAACGATATGATAAAGAAGTCAAAAGAAACACGAAATCGAGCGGGGCATATCCAATGAAATTCGTGGCACGGGCAATTCTGTTAACTTCGGTTCTGGGTCTGGCGGCCTGTACCGACGGGGGGCGTTTCGGCGATGACGTCTATCTCAATGGTGGCGGTGCAGGCATGGCGGATGGATCCGCCAGCGACCCGGCGTCGCCGCTTTATTTTCAGCAGGCCGTCGGCGACCGGGTCTTCTTTGCCGTCGACCAGTCGACGCTTGGCGACGATGCGCGCCTGACGCTGGACGGGCAGGCGGAATGGCTGCTGGCCAACGCCGACTACACCGCGATCGTCGAAGGCCATGCCGACGAACAGGGCACGCGCGAATACAACCTTGCGCTTGGCGCGCGTCGCGCCAACGCCGTGCAGGAATACCTGATTTCGCGCGGCGTGCCGGCCAGCCGCCTGAAGGTGGTGAGCTACGGCAAGGAACGGCCGATCGAGATCTGCTCGGAAGAGGTCTGCTATGCCAAGAACCGGCGCGCGGTGACCATCATCTCCGCCGGGTTGACGGGTTGAGCCAGGATAAGGAACGGAGTCCGGGATGCGCCTTCTGTCTGTCCTCGCCTGTGTTGCGCTACTGACGCCTGCCGCTTCGTCCGGCTGGGCGCAGGACAGCGATCAGACCTTGGCCGATATCCGGCAGGAATTGTCGGTTCTCTATGTCGATGTTCAGCGCCTGAAGCGGGAACTCAGCACCACCGGTGCCCCGCTGGGGACCGGGTATGGCGGTTCGGCACTGGCGCGGATCGACGCGATCGAGGCCGCGATGCAACAGGTGACGGCCAAGGTTGAACAGCTGGAACACCGGATCAACGCGATCGTTTCCGATGGCAGCAACCGTATCGGTGATCTGGAATTCCGCCTGTGTGAACTGGAGGCCGATTGCGATATCGGCCAGCTGGGCGAAACCACCACTCTGGGCGGTGATTTCGAAACCTCGCCGGTCACCGTGGCAACCGTGCCCGACACCACCAGCCCCGAATTGGCGGTGGGTGAACAGGCCGATTTCGATCAGGCTACGACGGCAATGAACGAAGGCCGCGCGGCGGATGCGGTATCGATGTTCGAACGCTTCCTTGACGCCTATCCCGGCAGCCCGCTGACTGCTCAGGTGCATCTGAAGCGTGGTGACGGGCTCGATACGCTGGGTGAAAAAACGGGGTCTGCCCGCGCCTATCTGGATTCGTTCAGCGCCGCCCCGTCAGGGCCGGTCGCGGCTGAGGCCCTGTTCAAGCTGGGCCGTGCCCTTGGCCAGCTGGGCCAGACGTCCGAGGCCTGCGTCACGCTGTCGGAAGTCGGTGTGCGTTTCCCCGGCGCGGCGGTGGTGACGGATGCCGAAGCCGAACGCGCCCGGCTTGGATGTTCGTGACCGGACCTGATTTCGAGCAGATGCTGAATGTCGCATTGGCGGCGGTTCCCGCGGGCCCGTTGGGCGTGGCCGTATCCGGCGGCGGGGATTCGATGGCGCTTTTGCTGCTGATGGCGGACAGGGCGCAGCGATCGGGGCACCCGGTTTTCGCGGCGACGGTCGATCACGGCTTGCGCCTCGAGGCCGCGCAGGAAGCCGCCTTTGTCGGTGAAACGGCTGCGAATCTGGGACTTCAGCATGACGTGCTGTGCTGGACCGGCTGGGACGGGCAGGGCAACCTTCAGGATCAGGCGCGTCAGGCGCGCTATCGCCTGCTGGCGGATTGGGCGCGGGAACGCGGGCTTGGTGCGGTGCTTCTGGCCCATACCAGTGACGATCAGGCAGAAACCCTGTTGATGCGTCTGGCCCGGGGCGCGGGTGTGGATGGTCTGTCTGCGATGGCGGAACGGTTCATTTGGAACGGGGTGGTGTTCCTGCGCCCCTTGTTGTCGCTGTCGCGGCAGGATCTGCGGTCTTTCCTGGAAGCCCGTGGCCAGGAATGGATCGAGGACCCGTCGAATGACGACACGAGATTCGACAGGGTAAAGGCGCGGCGGGCATTGGAAGGCCTGTCATCGATGGGGATCGATGCGCAACAGTTGTCACGGGTAGCGGAAAACCTGTCCGACGCGCGCGATGCGCTGAACTGGGCCGCGCGTCGTTTTGCGGTTGAGCATGTGAAGGTCCTGGGCGGGGACCTGATCATCGCGCGCGACGCTTTTCTCGATCTGCCGGCGGAATTGGCGCGCCGGGTCGTGGTCCGGGCCCTGGGCTGGATCAGCGGTGCGGGCTATGCGCCGCGCCGGGCCGAGGTCGCGCATTTCCTGCAGTCCGCGCGGGATGGCAGGGGGGCAACGGTGCAAGGCTGCCGCATGATGCTGCGCAAGGGCGGAGTGCATCTGTTTCGCGAATACGATGCGGTCAAGGATATGACCGAGGCCCCGGGACAGCCTTGGGACAGCCGGTGGATCCTGAGCGGGCCGGAAACCGCGCCTTGTCATGTCGCTGCCCTGGGCGAAGCGGGGCTGGCGCAATGTCCTGACTGGCGCGACACCGGTCGGCCCGCCGCCTCCGTGATGGCCGACCCTGCCGTATGGAGCGATGACCGCCTGATCGCCGCGCCACTGGCGGGTTTTCCGAACGGATGGCAGGCAAAGCTGATCGAAGGGCGCCGCGATTTCGCCAAGACGCTTTTATCTCATTGAAGATGGGCGCATGATCTCTATTTAAGAACGGTGCCTCCTGTGATACCCGCAGGAGCATCCGAAGATTTGGGAGATTTTCCTTGGGCAACGCGAAAAATATCGCCTTTTGGGTTGTGCTGTTTCTGTTGATCCTGGCGCTGTTCAACCTGTTCAGCGGATCCGGCAGCACGCTGCAAAGCCAGACCACGAGCTATTCCGATTTCGTCCAGTCGGTTGAGGACAACAAGGTCAGCAAGGTCACGCTGGACGGCGAAACCGTGCGCTTCCGCGGGACCGACGGCCGTGATTACGTGACCATCAAGCCGGAAGACGCCTCGATCACCGACATGCTGATCGCTGAAGGCATCCCGGTGTCGGCCGAAAGCCAGGAACAGTCCGGTTTCCAGACCTTCATCCTGAGCCTGTTGCCGTTCCTGCTGCTGATCGGCGTATGGATCT
>JAWVXM010000072.1:0-11673 GCA_033723255.1 Thalassovita sp. | reverse complement strand
GTTCGGCCTGTACGACATCATGCAGACGCTGGAAATCGTGCCGCTTGACGGACCGCGCAAACGCAACAATGACAACTTCGTCCTGATCGGCGAAAACGCCCAGACGGTTTCGCATACGCAGGTCAGCCTGGAAAACGGCGAGATCAAGGGCTTCACCCTGGTCTGGCCCGCCGGGGACGAGGAACGGCGCAAGCGTATCCTCGGCATGATGCAGGACAGCTTCACCCGTACCGGGGGCGTGATGAGCCCCGCCGCCGGAGGAGATGCGGAGCAGCGCATCGACCTGCTGTCGGGGCTGGAAATCCGCCAACCGCGGGTATCGCGCTCGGGCTTCTTCGTCGACAGCCGCGGCACCGTCGTGACCACGACAGAAGCGGTGCGACAATGCAGCCGGATCACGCTGGAAGGCGGTATCGAGGCGGAATTGTTGGGTCAGAGCGACGCGCTTGGGGTGGCGGTGCTGAAACCCGAAGCGTCGCTGTCACCGGCGCAGGTGGCCGAATTGCAGCTGGCGGCACCGCGCCTGCAATCCGATGTTGCCGTGTCGGGATATTCCTATGGCGGTATCCTAGGCGCCCCGACGCTGACCTTCGGCACCCTGGCGGATCTGCGCGGGCTGGGCGGCGAAGAAGAACTGGCGCGTTTGGTGCTGAGCGCCCTGCCCGGCGATGTCGGCGGACCCGTCTTTGATGCGGGTGGCGCGGTGATGGGCATGCTTTTGCCCAAAGCGACCGGCGGCAAGCAGCTTCCCGATGACGTCAGCTTTGTCGTGGATGCCGACAGGATCGGCCGTCTGCTTTCCGATCTGGGCCTGACCCCGACCACCACCGACAGCCTCGACCTGATGCCCCCCGAGGACCTGACCCGGAAAGCAAGCGGCATGACCGTATTGGTCAATTGCTGGGAATGACCCCGCAGGACGCAGCCAAGTGAATGAGACCGGCGCTTCCGCGCCGGTTTTTCTTTGTCAGGATGATGAAGAAAGCACTCCCCTCTCAGGATCTCCAGAACGCCACGGTCAGCATCGCATAAACCGCCAGCAATTCCAGCCGGCCGATCAGCATCCCGAAGGACAGCAGCCATTTCGCGGTATCGTTCAGTTCGGAAAAATTCCCCGCCGGCCCGATGACATCCCCCAGCCCCGGCCCGATATTGGCCAGAGCCGATGCCGCACCGGATACCGAGGTGATGAAATCCAGCCCCGTCATGCCCAGGGCCACGGCCAGCAGACCCATGGTGACCATGAAGAAGACGAAGAACGACATCACCGAGTTCAGCACGTCGTCGTCTATCTTACGCCCCGCATAGCGCGGCACGAACATCCCGCTGGGCGAGCGGGTCTTGCGCAGCTGTGCCCTGATCGAGGCCAGCAGGATCTGATAGCGGAAGATCTTCACCGAACAGGCGGTCGATCCCGCGCAGCCTCCGATCAGCCCGGTAAAGAAGAACAGCAAGATCAAAAGGTTTCCCCAGCCCATGTAATCGGCGCTGGCATAGCCGGTACCGGTGATGATCGAGGTGATGTTGAAAACCGCCTCGCGGAAGGATTTTTCCCAGTGATGCGGGAACACCGCCAGCAGCACGAAAGTGGTAAAGGCGATCAACACCGCCATGGTCAGGACGAAACCATAGACCTGCCTGTCCTTCAGCAGCGCGGTCCGGTGACCGTTGACCATCTGCACGTAGCGCACGAAGGGCAGCGCTGCGAGCACCATGAAGATCGCGGCGACATATTCCAGCGGCCCGGAAAACGCGGCGAAGGAGGCATCGCGGGTGGAAAATCCGCCGGTCGAAATGGTGGTCAGCGCATGCACCGTAGCATCGAACGAATCCATCCCCAGAAACATGTAGGTGAACAGGCACATCATCGTCAGCGCGACATAGATCACCGAGATCTGCGCGGCGATCTCGGTCGCGCGGGGCAGGATCTTGCCCATCGTGTCGAAGCTTTCCGAGCGGAAGATCTGCATCCCCCCGACCCTGAGTTCGGGCAAGAACACCATCGCGACGACGATGATTCCGATCCCCCCCAGCCATTGCAGAATCCCGCGCCACAACAGCAACCCCTTCGGCATGGCATCCAGCCCGGTGAACACGGTGGCCCCGGTGGTGGTCAGGCCCGACATCGCTTCGAAAAAAGCATCCACCGGGCGGGCGTCGGTTTCGCCCAGCATGAATGGAAGCGCCCCGAACATCGGCAAGGTCAGCCAGACACCGGTGGTCAGAATGAAGGTCTGCTGGATCGACAATCCTTCGCGGGTGCCATTCTGGCAGGCCAGCGCGATCAAGCCGCCCGACAGAATAGTCAGCAACGCGCTTTCGGCGAAGTTGCGCCAGTGATCGCGCCCCTCGGCGATGTCCACCAGCATAGGCGGCAGCATGGTCAGCCCGAGAGAGGCCACCAGCAATCCGATTACATATCCGACGGGTCTTAGGTCAAACATGCGCCCAGCGATGACCCGGCGAGCCATATGTGTCAAGCCAACATGCTCATCCGAAACAACAAAGCCCCGCGCCGGACGAACCGGCGTGGGGCCTTGGGAATAGTATCGGCGTGATCCGAAACCGGATCAGAAATAGAAGACGTCGCGGAATACGTAACGCGGAATGTCTTCGCGCTTCAGGCCCAGTTTGGCCAGTTCTGCGTCGCTCTTGGCGTTCAGATATTCGATCTGACGGGTGCGGGCGATGCGGTCCATATATGCGGTGAAGCCGACGGAAATACCTGCCAGGAAACCTTCGAAACGGTCCCGCAGACCGGTTTTGTTGATCGATACGTTGGTTGCTTGCGTTGCCATTTTCGGAACCCTCAAATTCTGTTTGGTTCCCCCCTTGGCAATCAACTTAGGTAAGTTTGACTGACTTTACTATTTCCGAATGAGAATAGCGGCCCTGCGCCTGCTGCAACGCAGAAAACCGGATCAGACCGGCACGCTTTCAACCACGCCATCTTCTTCCACGGCGACCGTTTTGCCGACCGCTTCGGGCATCTCCGGTGGGGTCGAAGGCTTCCGGGGCCGACGTTTCTTGGCCGTTCCGGCCTTCAAAGCACCATGCGACCGGCGCACGGCAGGTTTCGCTGCTCTTCCAGATCCGGCGGGCGCAGCCTCGGTTTTCGTTGCGGCTTCCCCATCTTCTTCGGTCTCGGACTGCATCGCGGCCTTCATCGGCGCCATTGCCATTGCCGTCAGCGCCTTCATCATCTGCACTTGGCATTCCATGCCGACGGACGTGAGGCGGAACATGGCGACCGACAATTGAAACGGATTCATCACATGGATCATCTTCTATCCTCTCGACTAGATACCTTGAGGTCCGGCCCCGCCTAGCAGATTCACATCACAACCAGATGAAGACCGACCGGTCCCTCAACTCTGCGCAACCCTGCATGGCCAGACCAGTCCTTTTCCGCATCAGACGGGCAGATCGGCGCATTCCCGGCCGTCCTGCCTTCAAAATAGGCGGCAAAACGGGCCGTGTCAGCCAACGTGATAAAGCGTATTGAACAGCCTAGGGTCGATGCTTTCGGAAGAAAACGTATCGCCTTCGGTCAGGATGCTGACCGCGTCATGGCTGTGCAGGCTTTCCTGGTGGCTGGCCACGATGCGGAAATCGCCGACCCGGGGGTCGTCTTCCAGTGCCCGCGCGAACAGCCGCGTGGCGTCTTCGACAAAGATCGGGTTGGCCGCGTTCAGCTCGGCGAAGGCCTGTTCGTCCTCGCGCTTGACCATCACCTGCGTTTCGGTCGGCACCGCCCTGCGTGCTATGTCGATCAGATCCTCGAACCACAGGATTTCACCCGGCTTCGCCACCACGGAAATCCGCGCCACCGAACGCTGCGAATGCGGTGTCGCCAGCTGGCCACGGAACTGCCGCGCGTGTTCGGAAAGTTCCAGAGAACAGGGGCAGGTCGAGGAATAGACATAATCGAGATGCATGATCTTCTTGCGCGCGCCGGCGGCTTCGATCAGCTCAAGCGCGATGTCGTAATACTGGAACCCTTCCAGCCCCGACCGCAGCGAAGGCAGCTTCACCGGATAGGAAAACCGCATCTGGATGCGCGCATCGAAGCTTTCCAGATCGGTCTTGTAATCTTCCAGCGCCGCCTCGATCACCTCGAAGCTGAAGGTCTTTTCGGCATGCTTGTAGAAGGAGCGCATGATGCGCGACATGTTGATGCCCTTCTTTTCCGCCTCAAGGCTGACGGTGCCAGTGACGCTGGTTTCCAGCGTCAGGTCGGATGCGTCGCGGCGGTGGAACCGGATCGGCAAGCGGAAATTGGAAATGCCCACATGCTGGATGATGCGCTTGGCCCCGCGGATCAGGCTGGCCGGGCCGTTCTGCAGGTCGGGCAGGCTGTCCTTGTACCCGTCATCGACCTGGAATTCCTCCGGATATTCCCGCCGCAGAGCCGGATAGTTCGCCAGCGCAGCATCGGGCAGCAGGCGCGCCACCGCCGGATCGAGATCCGCGATTTCCTCAGGCGTGGCCTGCTGGGCCCAATCCCGCAACCGGGCGAGGGCCTCTTCCGCCTCTTTCCGGCGGGTCAGGGCATCGATTTCGGCGCTGTGGACATTCATCTTGTCCCTCCTGCACATGCTGATGGCAGGGTTAATGTAGGGCCGGACACCGCGATTGCCAAATCGCGCGGCTTCTCCGGCCGATTACGACCCGCTGCGTTTACGCCTTGTCCAGAGCCTGCAGCACGTCCGCGATCAGGTCCTCGGGATCTTCGAGGCCGACGCTGAAGCGGATCAGGCCCGGCGTGATCCCCAGCTCCGCCTTCTGCTCATCGGGCAGCCGTTGGTGGGTGGTGGTCGCGGGATGGGTCGCAATCGACTTGGCGTCGCCCAGGTTGTTCGAAATCACCGCCACGTTCAGCGCGTTCAGCATCCGGAAGGCCTCATCCCGTCCGCCCTTCAGCTCGAAAGACAAGACCGTGCCGCCCTTTTCCATCTGGGACATGGTCAACGCGTGCTGCGCATGATCCGCAAGCCCCGGATAGATCACCCGCGCGAGTTTTTCATGGCCTTCCAGCGCCTGCGCCAGCTTCAGCGCGCTGTCTGCCTGCGCCCGCACCCGCAGATCGATGGTTTCCAGCCCCTTCAGCATGATCCAAGCCGTGAACGGGCTCATCGCCGCGCCGGTATGTTTCAGATAGGGCTCCAGCGTGCCGCGGATGAAGTCCCTGGTCCCAAGCACGACGCCACCGAGCGCCCTGCCCTGCCCGTCGATATGCTTGGTCGCGGAATAGACGATCACATCCGCGCCAAGTTCCACCGCGCGGCTGAAGACGGGGGTGGAAAACACGTTGTCGACCACCACCAGCGCGCCAACCGCATGGGCCAGGTCAGCCACCGCGGCGATATCGATCACTTCCAAAGTCGGGTTCGACACAGATTCGAAGAAAACCAGCTTGGTATCGGGGCGGAGCGCGGCCTTCCACTGGCCCAAGTCGATGCCATCGACCAGCGTCACCTCGACACCGAACCGGGTCAGGATGTCTTCCAGGATATAGAGACAGGAACCGAACAGCGCCTTTGCCGCGACCACGTGATCGCCCGCCTTGAGGCCCGACATCAGCGCACCGTTCACCGCTGCCATGCCGCTCGCGGTGGCAAAGGCATCCTCGGTGCCTTCCAGCATCGCCAGGCGTTCCTCGAACATTGCAACGGTGGGGTTGCCGTAACGGGCATAGATGAATTCGTCTTCGCCCAGCTTCTGAAACCGTGCTTCGGCCTGTTCGGCGGTGTCATAGACAAATCCCTGCGTCAGGAAGATCGCCTCGCTCACTTCGTTGTACTGGCTGCGGCGAGTGCCGCCGTGAACCAGTTCGGTGCGCTTTTTCCAGTTCTCGCTCATCTGTCATCCTCCGGCGCGCGTCGCGCCAAATAAAAAAGCCCCGTCGCGGTCAAGCGAAAGGGGCTCTTTCCTCCTGACCTCTTTAGCGGAATGTTTTACGTGGCCCGCAATCCGGTAACAAATCGCCACAAGTCGCTGATACGCCCGCGCACCCGGTCCGTCAACAGTCACGGTGTCTTCGCCGTCGCCAAGAGGGCACCCACCATGAGCCGTTCGGGCGAAAGTGAGCAGATGCGGGAATGACCGTCGCCCTCGGCCCTTGCCTCCCGGCGGAAAAACACCATCATGTGCGCCGCCTGAAGGGAGCGCTAAATGACCAAACCGATCGAACTTTACTACTGGCCCACGCCGAATGGCTGGAAAATCTCCATCGCATTGGAAGAGATGGGCCTGCCCTACAACCTGCACCTTGTGAACATCAATACGGGCGATCAGTTCGCCCCCGAATTCCTGAAGATCGCGCCGAACAACCGGATGCCCGCGATCATCGACCCCGATGGACCCGATGGCGCCCCGATCTCGATCTTCGAATCCGGCGCGATCCTGCAATACCTCGCTCGCAAGACCGGGCAGTTCTATGGCGAAACCGAACGCGAACGGATTTCCGTCGACCAGTGGCTGATGTGGCAGATGGGCGGACTTGGGCCAATGGCGGGACAGGCGCATCATTTCCTGAAATACGCCCCCTCAATGGAACCGCCCAACGACCTGCCCTATGCCAAGGACCGTTATCGCAACGAAGTCACGCGGCTCTACCGGGTGCTGGACACCCAGCTGGGACAGCATGAATTCGTGGCGGGAGATTTCTATTCCATCGCCGACATGGCGATCTGGGGCTGGGCATCGCTGTGGGAAGGCCAGCAGCAGACGCTGGACGACAAGCCCAACCTGAAACGCTGGCTCGATCAGGTCGGGGCCCGCCCTGGCGTGCAGCGCGGCCGCGCATTGGCGGCCGAAAAGCGCGGCGGCATTCAGGGCAACAAGGGCGCGCAGAAGGTCCTGTTCAGTCAGAAGGGGTAACGTGGGCGGGGAAGATCGCCCCCCCGTGTCACACCCTGGCACGTGACCCGAACCCAAATGAAACGCGGCGGGAACAGCACGTTCCCCGCCGCGTATTTCGTTTCGGAAGGCGACATTAACCTTCGTCGGCCTCGTCGCTCGCCCCGTATTTTCGAAACACCGCGCCCTGCGTCATGAAGAACAGGAACACCGCCGCAGTCAGTCCGAAGGTCTTGAAATAGACCCAGGCCTCTTCGCTCTGGGTGCGCCAGATGAATTCATTCAGAACCGCAAGGCCGATGAAAAACACGACAAGACGTCGGGTCAGCACCATCCAGCCTTGCTTGCTCAGCGGCAGATGCGCATCCATCAGCGCCTCGAGATAGCTGTGTCCACGCAGCAACCCGAACCCGAGGGCCCCGGCAAAGAACAGGTAGATCAGCGTCGGCTTCATCTTGAAGAACCGGGGATCGTTCAGCCAGACCGACAGCCCACCGAAGACCACCACCAGCACCAAGGTCACCACCTGCATCTTCGACAGGTGCCCGGTCAGCCGCCACAGCGCCAGCGTACAGACGATCATCAGCGGGACGAAACCGGCGGTCACCGCGATGAACCCTTCGTATTCCGTGCCGCCGACGGTGAATACCCTGTCCTTCAACAGCAGATAGGCCGCGAAGAAAGCCACGATGGGGCCGTATTCCAGAGCGGATTTCAGCAACGGACTGTATTTCTTGTCAGCCATGGTGTCTCCCTGTCAGCCTCCCATCTCAACTATCACCGCGCCCGCCGCAATCAAAGTCATCAATGCGATCCGGCGCGGCCCCACGGTTTCCTTCAGCACTAACCAGCCGATCAGAGCGGCGAAGACGGTCGAGGTTTCCCGCAGAACCGCGGCCTCGCCCACCTTATCGAGCCGGGTGGCCAGCATGATCGACCCGAAACTGAGAAACGCCACGATGGCGCCCAGAACCCCGCGCTGCATCAACGGCCCGAGTTCGGGGCGGATCGCCATGTTGCGCCAGCGCAGGAAGGCGATCGGTGGCATCACGAAGGCGTCGAACAGGAAGAACCAGGCCAGGAAGGTGAACGGGTCGGCCGTGGCACGGATGCCATAGGCGTCATAGGTGGTATAGAACGCCACGAACAGCCCGGTCGCCACCGCCAGCCCCAGGGCAATGCCCAGCGTATCGCGGTTCACCTGAAGAAAGATCAGGTTGTACACCGCCAGCCCGAAAATGCCGGCCAGCAGAACCGCCACCCCCAGCCATTGCACCGGGGTGAAGACTTCGCCGAACAACAGGTAAGCCCCGATCACCGCGAAAAGCGGGCCGGTGCCGCGCACCACCGGGTAAACCACGGTATAGGCGCCCTTGGTATAGGCGAAGGCCTGCAGGAACTTGTACAGGGTATGGATGACGAAGGCCCCGGCGAAGATCGGCCACATATGCGGTTCGGGAAACGGCACCACGAAAAATGCAAAGGGCGCGGCGATCATGCCATAGCTGAAATCGATCGCCCCGCGCGACAGCCAGGGATCGTGCCGCCCTTTCTGCAATGCGCCGAACACCGCATGCAGGACGGCCGCCGACAGGGCCAGGATCAGCGCCAGCTGATGCCCGGCCTCGCTGCCTTCCAGCCCGATCAGCCAGTTGCTCATATGATGAGGGGTTCGAATTCGCCCGAGGCGATATCGCGCAGCCGCTCCACCCGTTCCGAGATGTCGATCTCGCTGCCGTCATGGGCCAGCACGGTGGTCCCGCCCGAGGCATCCTCGGCATAACCGTCGATCAGCGCGGAAATCATCGATGAGATCACGAATTCGCTGCGATAGGCGCGCAAAAGGCAGAAATCCTGAATCCGCGGCAGGGCGTTTTCCTTTTCCGAATCCCAGATCAGGCGCCCCGCGCCGACCACCTCGTCGCCATCGGTGACGATGCATTCCGAATAGAGGATCCGCCCCTGCGACCAGTCATCGTCGCCCAGGTAGGGATAGCTCAGCCGGGAGGAATCCATCACCTCGTCCACCGCGGCGTGGACCGCCACGATATCCCAACCGTATTCGTTTCTCAGAGTGTCGTGAATCTCAATCATCGAGACCTGTCAGTGCCTTTGCAAATTCTTCGGGATCAAAGGCTTGCAGATCGTCGATCTGCTCGCCCACGCCGATCGCGTGGATCGGAAGGCCGAACTTGTCGGCCAGGGCCACCAGCACGCCGCCCTTGGCGGTGCCATCAAGCTTGGTCATCACCAGACCCGACACATCGGCTAGTTTCTGGAAGATATCGACCTGGCTCAGCGCGTTCTGGCCGGTGGTCGCATCCAGCACCAGCAGCGTGTTATGCGGCGCGGCTTCATCTTTCTTGCGGATCACCCGCACGATCTTGGCCAGTTCCTCCATCAGGTCGGCGCGGTTCTGCAGCCGCCCCGCCGTGTCGATGAGAAGCAGGTCGGCACCGTCCGCTTCGGCCTTGGTCATCGCGTCGAAGGCCAGGCTCGCCGGGTCCGATCCTTCCGGCGCAGTCAGCACCGGAACGCCGGCCCGGTCGCCCCAGACCTGCAGCTGTTCAACGGCCGCGGCGCGGAAGGTGTCGCCGGCGGCGATCACCACCGATTTGCCCGCCGCCTTGAACTGGCTGGCCAGCTTGCCGATCGTGGTGGTCTTGCCCGAGCCGTTGACGCCCACGACCAGAACCACCTGCGGGGTCTTCGGATACAGCGGCAGCGGTTTCGCCACCGGTTCCATGATACGGGCGATTTCATCGGCCAGCAGCCGCTTGATTTCAACCACCGACAGCTTCCGGCCAAAACGGCCCTCGGCGATATTGGCGGTGACGCGCATCGCGGTGTCGACCCCCATGTCCGAGGCGATCAGCAGCTCTTCGAGCTGTTCGAGCATGTCATCGTCCAGCACGCGGCGGACGACCGGCTTGGCCGGGCCTTCTTCCTTGCGGCCGATGATGCGGCCCAGCAGGCCGGGTTTGGCCGCGGTTTTCGGCTCTTGTTCTGCCGGTTCGGCAGGCGCCGGTTCGGGTTTCGCGACGTCGGTGGGCGCTTCGGGCTGCACCGTCTCTTCAGGCCGCGCGACGACAGGTTCTTCGGCGGTTTCGGCAACGCGGGCTTCTTCGGCCTCGCCACCTTCTTCGACGATGGAATCCAGTCCTTCCTCGATCCGGGACGAGGATTTCATCAGCCGTTGCTTGAGTTTTCCAAAGAAAGACATCAGGGGGGATTCCGTAAGTGTTTGAAATGACCTAGCCACTCCAATCCCGCATTGGAAGCCCCGGCCCTTATTTCCTTGGGGATGACGCTGTGGAAAACCCTGTGAAGGGCCATGTATTTTCACCCCAGGAATCCCTAGATTCAAAGGGGTTGGAGCACATAGTGAAAGAACTGCATGAGCCAGAGCGCGATCCGATTGCACACCCGCTCCGAAAGAGCCGGAACCGCCCCTTGCGGGCCGGATGAAGCGGCACCACACGCAGGTGCCCGCCCCGAGGGAATCGCCCGGCCGCGACGTTGCGGTGCCGCGCGGCGCCAAGACCCGACCCGCATATTACCAAAGCCACCCCTGTCGACCCGGTGCGATTGAGGCTTGTTTTCGAAAGCCTTGTTGCGCAGGATGCCGGGATGAAATGGATGTTACCGCTTGTATTTCTATCCGCCCCCGCGCTTGCCGAGGAAGCGATGTCGGGCACGGAATTCGACAGCTACACGCGTGGCAAGACATTCTATTACGCCGAAGACGGCAGCCCCTATGGTGGCGAGGAATATCTCGATGGCCGGCGCGTGCGCTGGTCGTTTCTGGATGGACACTGCAAGGAAGGTACTTGGTTCCAGGACGGGCGGTTAATCTGCTTTGTCTACGAGGACGATCCAGACCCGTCCTGCTGGAGCTTCTACCGGGACAGAGGCGGGCTCATCGCCCGGCTCGGAGACGACCCAGACAAGATCATGCTCTATGAGGCCAGCCAGAGCGACGAACCAATGCTGTGCCTGGGGCCGGAAGTCGGGGTATAGCGCCTTTCCCGGCAGATTGCTGCGCCCCGGGCTTCGCGATAGGCTGAGCGGGCCAATCATCACCGGACGCCCATGATCCTTTTTTCCATTGCCACGCTGGCCCCCGCCCTGCTGCTGATCCTGTCGGCGCTTCGCGGCGGTTTATGGGTTCTGGCCGGACTGCTGTTCATCACCCTGTTCACCTTCCTGATGGACCGACTGGGCCACAAGGCCGCCGAAGCAAAACCCGATGCCGAATTCCCCGCCGGCGACGGTCTATCGGCGGTGCTGGCGCTGCTGCACCTGCCGATGCTGGCGTTGGCCGTCTGGTCCGTGGGCGGCGGCAGCGGGTTTAACGGCTGGGAACGGGGCGGGGTGCTGATCGGCTTCGGGCTGTTCTTCGGGCAGGTCGGCCACCCCAACGCACATGAGTTGATCCATCGCGGCAACCGCTGGCTGTCGGGTCTGGGCAGGATGGTCTATGTCACGCTGCTGATCGGCCATCACGTGTCGGCGCACAGGCTGGTGCACCACGTCCATGTCGGCACCGATGCCGATCCCAGCTCGGCTCGGAAGGGCGAAGGATTCTGGCGTTTTGTCCGGCGCGGCTGGACCGGCGCCTTCCGCGCCGGGTGGCGGGCCGAAACCGCGCGGCGTACGCGTGCCGGCCGCGCATCCCCTCTGTCCCACCCCTACCTGCTTTATGTCGGCGGGGCGATCCTGACGCTGGCGCTGGCAGCTGTCGCTTTCGGGCCGGGTGGCATCGCGGCGCTGATCGGGGTGGCGGGATACGCGCAGATCCAGATGCTGCTG
>JAWVXM010000071.1:0-11739 GCA_033723255.1 Thalassovita sp. | reverse complement strand
GGGCTGGATGCGCTGATGGGCGATCCGCTGCATGTGAAGGGCTATCAGTACGACCTGGCCTGTAACGGTTACGAACTGGTGTCGGGCGCGATCCGGAACCACCAGCCGGAGATCATGTTCAAGGCCTTCGAACTGGCCGGTTACGGCCGCGACGAGGTGATGAAGCGCTTCGGCGGCATGGTCAACGCGTTCCAATATGGCGCCCCGCCGCACGGTGGCTGCGCCGCCGGTGTCGACCGGATCGTGATGCTGCTGGCGGACGAGGCGAACATCCGCGAAGTGATGATGTTCCCGATGAACCAGCGCGCCGAGGACCTGATGATGAATGCGCCCAGCGATCCGTCGTCGGACCAGCTGATGGAACTCGGCCTGCGGATCATCCCGCAGGAGTGATCGGATCCTGATCCTTGAAAGGACCCGGCGGCGGAAGTCTGCCGGGTCTTTTTGTTCGGGAACCCTCAGGCGCCCCTATGCACCGTCACTTTCCCGCGCTAGCCTTGCCCCGACAGCGAGGAGAGGCGCCATGGCCGAAGGCCGAAAGCCGGGCGAACCGGTCCCGGATTGGAAACCCTGCCCGGCGCCGGGCGGCGCGGTTCTGGAAGGGCGTTACGCCCGGCTGGAACGGCTGTCGGCGGATCGTCATGCGGCCCTGTTGTTCCGGTCCTTCGAAGGGCATGACGCGGTCTGGGATTACCTGCCTTACGGGCCGTTCCATTCGGCGGCGGCCTATCACCGCTGGACGCGTGAAATGGCGGCGAAGGACGATCCATTGTTCTATGCCATCAAGGACCTCGATACCGGCCAGTTCGGCGGGGTTGCCAGCTATCTCAGGATCACGCCGGACATGGGGGTGATCGAGCTGGGCCATATCAACCTGTCGCCCGCGTTGCAGAAGACCCGTGCGGCGACCGAAGCGTTTTGCCTGATGATGAAATGGGCGTTCGATCACGGGTACCGCCGCTTCGAATGGAAATGCGATGCCGCCAACACCGGGTCGCGCCGGGCGGCGCAGCGGCTGGGGCTGAGTTTCGAAGGCGTGTTTCGCCAGCACCTGATCGTGAAGGGGCGCAACCGCGATACCGCCTGGTTCGCCGCGACCGACAGGGAATGGCCGGCGCTGGAAGAGGCGTTCCGCTTCTGGCTGTCGCCGGGCAATTTCGATGCCGCAGGGCGGCAGAAGGAACGTCTGGCCGACTTGGCTGCGCTTGTGCGGGTGGCCTCAGATCCCGCGCTGTAACGCGGACCGACCGTCAATGCGATCCCGCAAGAGGTCAGTAATGCGGGCCACCTGATCGAGGCAGGCGCGCTGTTGCATCCGGGCGATGGTCAGCGCTTCGCCGGCCGACAGCAGGGGTAGGTCTCCGGCGCTGCGGGCGATGCTGGTGAGAAACTGCGCCACGTAATCCAGCCCTCGGCCTTCGGGCGATTGCCGCAGCAGTTCGGCGATATGTGCCAGGTCTTCGTGGTAGGTCAGGGTATCGGGGCGGATTTCTTCGTCGTTCACCACACGCGGCTCCAGCGGGCGGCATCCTCCCGGCAGGAGAGACAGGATCAGTTCCTGGAATGTTGCCAGACTGCGGACCGGTTTTGCCAGGAACCCATCCGCGCCGGCGGCCCGCACGGCATCGTCCGCCGCGTCATCGCCGCTGGTGCCGAGGATGATGCCGATCCGGGGGATGGCATGGTGCAGCTTGGCGATCAGCCGGGTGCCGTCGCCATCCGGCAGGCCAAGATCGACGATGATCGCCGAGGGACGGTAGATTGCCAGGTGCCGCTCCGCCGCGGTCAGGCTGTCGGCACGGCGCAGGCGTGCGCCACTGTGCAAAGCCAACAGGCGGAAGGCCTCAAAGGCGAAGCGGCTGTCCTCCACCGCCAGAAGGGTCAGACCCGTCAGCGGCCGCGACGGGGTGGGAAACCCGCCCGATTGGAAATGGTCGCTGTCATCCATCGTGCTCTCCTGCGTGAGAGTGGCCAGCATGGCGCGGGCTGGGCTAAGGCTGCGTTAACAGGCGGGTCCCGGCTGCGTCCTGCTGACGCTTGCGCCGCGCCGCAGCAGGCCGCATAAAGGCGGCCAACCGTTCTGTGCAAGGAGTTCTGAGATGATTGGTCGCCTCAATCACGTAGCCATCGCCGTTCCGGATCTGGAAGCGGCATCAGAGCAGTATCGCAGCGCCCTTGGCGCCAAGGTCGGGGCACCGCAGGACGAACCCGATCACGGGGTAACGGTGGTCTTCATCGAACTGCCCAACACCAAGATCGAACTGCTCTATCCGCTGGGCAAAGACAGCCCGATCAACGGCTTTCTGGAAAAGAACCCCTCGGGCGGCATCCACCATGTCTGCTATGAGGTCGAAGACATCATCGCCGCGCGCGACCACCTGAAGGAAACCGGTGCCCGGGTTCTGGGCAGTGGCGAACCCAAGATCGGGGCGCATGGCAAGCCGGTGCTGTTCCTGCATCCGAAGGATTTCAACGGCTGCCTGATCGAGCTGGAGCAAGTCTGATGGGACCCACCTCTGCGCTCGTTCTGTTCGCGGTCATCTGGTTCATGACCTTCTTCATCGTGCTGCCGCTGCGCCTGAAAACCCAGGGTGACGTGGGCGAGGTCGTGCCGGGCACCCATGCGGGCGCGCCGCATGAACATAACCTGAAGAAAAAGGCGCTGATCACCACCGCCATCGCGGTGGTGTTGTGGTGCATCATCGCCGGGGTGATCCTGTCAGGCCTGATCACAGTGCGCGATCTGGACTGGTTCCACCGGATGTCTACGCCCGAACTGTGAGCCGGTGATAGACATGGGTGAAGGTCGCCGCGCCCAGGATCGGGATCACCAGGTTCAGCAGCGGGATCGATAGCGGCATCGCCATCAGGATACCGGCGGCCCATATGGTGATCCGGTGCTTCCTGCGCAGCGTCTTGGCCTCGACCCGTCCGACCCGGCGGATCGCGGCCAGGGTGAAGTATTCCATCCCCAGCAGGTACCCGTTCAGCGCCCAGAAGATGAACAGGGCGGCGGGCGCGAAGATCAGGTAGAGAAACAGCGCCAGTATGTTGGCGGCGACGATGATGCCGA
Source organism: Thalassovita sp. (assembly GCA_033723255.1). GTDB lineage: Bacteria > Pseudomonadota > Alphaproteobacteria > Rhodobacterales > Rhodobacteraceae > Thalassobius. The sequence continues at coordinate 8,666 of JAWVXM010000071.1, read as the reverse complement.
GAAAGTTGACGGTATCCTTCACCGCTTCGAAGAAGCCCACCTTATGCGCGGGGGGCAGATGCGGGTAATGCCGGTCCTCGACCGCCTGCGCCACCTCGTCGAGAAACATCGAGGTGATGGCCGACGCGACCGGCACCATCAGGAACACCGACAGTCCGATCATCACGAAGAAGCTGGACCAGTTGAGCAGATCGTCGAGCCAAGTGATTTCGCCCACCAACGGGATCGTCGCCGTGTCGCCGACCAATGCCTGCAGCAGCCACAGGAACGCGGCGAAGACCGCGACCAGCAGGGCGAAGGTCAACCCGATCCCGAGAAACAGAACCTTGCGAAAGCGCGGATCGCCGATTTGGCCGAGCGCCTTGAAGAAGGACGAAAGGATTATTCCGGCAGCCATTGGGTAATCTTGTCCAGGTCCGGGCGCGGGCGTTCGGGGGGCGTGGCCGTTTCGGTGCCGATATGGATGAAACCGGCGATGCGTTCGTCTTCGGCAAGGTTCAGCGCTTGCTGCATGAACCCGCGATCATGGCTGGGCCAGCCCGACAGCCAGTTTGCGCCCCAGCCCGAGGCCAGCGCGGCGTTCAGCAGCGCTAAACAGGCCGCGCCGGCCGAATAGGTCAGTTCCAGCGCCGGGACCTTTTCGTTGGGCTTGATGATTTCGATCACCGCCACCGCGAAGTTGCCGGTTGCGAACTGGTTCACGCCCTTGGCGATCCGGTCCTCGTCCAGCCCGAGCGCTTCGCCACGGGTCTGCGCGATGCCCGCCAGCCGGTCCAGCGCGGGTTTTTCCAGCACGATGAAGCGCCAAGGTTCCAGCTTGCCATGATCGGGCGTGCGCGCGGCGGCGGTCAGGATCGGGGTCAGTTCGTCCTTCGTGGGCACCGGCGTGGTCAGCGTCTTGGCCGGACGCGATCGGCGGCTTAGAAGGAATTCGAGGGCGGCTTGGTTCTTTTCGGGCATGATCGTCCTGCGATTTGGGTCGTGCCTTATGTCGGCGCTGCGCCGCGAAGGGTCAAGCGGTCGGGGGAAGTATTTGACCCGGTGAGACGGGAAGGCCCCTAGGACAGCAGCGTTTCTGCCATCTCTCCGATCAGCCCACTGATGAAGGCGTCGAAACGGGCATTGGGCTGCCGGATCCGCACCGTTTCGGCCATCGGGTCGACCGCACGGATGGAACTGCCTGACAGTTCTTCCAGCACGGCGTGACCGCAGAAGGGAACATAGACTTCGGAATAGCCGCCTTCGTGGACCATCACCAGCTTGCCGTCGCACAGCTCATCGGCCGCTTGCATCACCATCCGGGTCATTTCGCGATAGGTTTCCGGCGTGCACATCATCCGCGACAGCACGTCGTAAATGCTTGCGTCGAAGCCGCAGGCGATGATGATCACATCGGGCTTGAACCGGGTCAGCGCTGGCAGCACGATCCGTTCCATCGCTTCGAGGTATCCGACATGGCCGACCCCGGGCGGCAGCGGGATGTTGATGTTGAACCCCTCGCCCTTGCCGGTGCCGCGCACATCGACCGCGCCGGTGTCGAGAGGGTAGTTGTTTTCCTGGTGGAGCGAGATGGTCAGCACGTCCTCGCGGTCGAGGAAGACCGCCTCGGTGCCGTTGCCGTGATGCACGTCCCAGTCGACCACCGCGAAGCGCTGTGCCAGCCCCGCAGCCTTCGCCGCCTCGATCGCTATCCCAATATTGTTGAGCAGGCAGAACCCGTTCGGCCAGTCGGGCAGGCAGTGATGCCCCGGCGGGCGCGACAACGCATAGGCATTGTCCACATCGCCCTGCAGCACGCTGAGCAGCGCGCCCTTGGCCAGCCCCGCCGACAATGCGGCGATTTCGAACCCGCCCTGCAGGAACGGCGTGCGCAGGCCCAGTTCACCGCCGCCCTGATCCGATGTTTCCTTGAACTCGCGCAGGAACGATTCGGGGTGGATGCGCGACAGGTCTTCCCAGCCTGCGGCGGGCGCGCGGCGCATCGACAGCTCGTCAGACAGGCCGGTCACGTCCAACAGGTTCTTCAGCCGCCGCTTGGTTTCGGGGGTCTCGGCCAACCCGCCTGCGGCCAGCGGTTGCACATGCCCGCCCAACGGAAAGGTCACCGCGTAATCGCCGCCGCCATGCCAGAAACAGCTTTCGTCCCAGAAAAATCCCGTGGTCATGAATGTTCTCCCTGTTATTGCGTCCACTATTCCGGGCGCAAACGGGGATGTCCATGCCGTCGAAACCCGGTATGGTCGCGACCGGATTTGCAGGAGGGCCGCATGGCGCAGGACGATCTGAGCCACCTGGCGGTGGAGGGAAATGAAATCACGGTGCGGGTGACGCCGAAGGCATCGCGCAACAGGATCGCCGTCGAGGAGGGGCAGATCCGCGTCTATGTCACCACCGTTCCCGAGGGCGGCAAGGCCAACACGGCGGTTCAGAAGCTACTGGCCAAGGCGATGGGGCTGGCCAAGTCGCGGCTGGTGCTGGTCCGGGGCCAGACGTCACGCGACAAGGTTTTCCGGGTCGACTAATCCTTGCCGTTTGCGCGCAGCTTGTAGACCCCTTCGGGCAGGTCCAGCGCGGCGGCCAGTTCCTGCAGTTGCGACAGCGAGAAGGTGATTGTCTGCACGTTGTCCAGCCGCGCATCATACTGTTCGAGGGTCACGCAATCCTCGAAGGCGTTGACGGTGATGTCTTCCTGCAAGGGGGCGTTGCCCTCGTCGATCAGGGTGACGACCGTGGCGTCGAAATCGTGTTCGATGGTAAACATGGGGGAAGGATACGCGAACGCCGTAGCGAGGCAAGCGCGATCTGGCTGGAGCGGGCTGGTTCTTGGCAGGGCCCGTGTTACAAAGGCGCGGTAGAGCCGAAGGGAATTCGATGCGCCTGATCCTGATCCTTGCTGCCGCCTCCGGGCTTTCGGGGTGCCTGATGGTCCCGCCAGAGCCGGCCGGCCCGGCCCCGTCGCAGCAGGTGGCGGCAATGTTCGTTTCGGTGGCCCGGGCGGTCGAACCCGTGGCCGAAGCGGAGTGCCGCCAGCATGCGCCGCAGCTCAATTGCGATTTCAGGATCGTGGTGGATCGGACCGATGCGGGCGAGGCCAACGCGCATCAGTTCCTGTCGCGAGCCGGCCGGCCGATCCTGTCGTTCAACTATGCACTGATCAACGGGGTGCGCAACGCTGACGAGCTGGCTTTCGTCATGGGGCACGAGGCTGGGCACCATATCGCCGGGCACCTGGCACGGCAGGAAGTCAACGCCCGGCAGGGGGCACAAGTTCTGGCACAGATGGCATCGAGCAACGGCGCGAGCGCCGAGGAAATCCGCGAAGCGCGCCAATTGGGCGCGGCGCTCGGGGCGCTGCAATATTCGCAGGAATTCGAACTGGAGGCGGATCACCTCGGCGCGATCATCTCGATCCGGGCGGGCTATAATCCGGTCATCGGGGCGCGGTATTTCCTGCGCCTGCCCGGCGCCGGCGACGGGATGCTGGGCACCCATCCGCCGAACGACGCGCGGATCGAGGGGGTGCGGCGCGCCGCGCGGGAATTCGTCGCGCCACAGGCAGGGTCCGGGTCCTGACATGTTGCAGCTTGAAAACGTCGTCAGCGACCGCGGGTCGCGTTATGCGGTGTCGGGTGGACCGGTCTCCGGCCCCGAGGAGATCAAGATTTTCCTCAAGTCGCTGAAGCGGCAGAAGAAATACGCCAAGGCCACCCATAACAGCTGGGCGGTGCTGCAATCGGATGGCACGCAGCGTAAGAATGACGACGGCGAAAGCGGCGCCGGCAATGTGATCCTGCGGATGCTGGAACGAGAAGGTGTCACCGATCAGATCGTGGTGGTCACCCGGTGGTACGGCGGCAAGCATCTGGGCGGCGACCGGTTCCGCCATGTGCAGACCTGCGTGAAGGCCTATCTTGATGCGCTGAAGTGACCGGCGCGCCGGGGCCTTGATCCGTGTCAAGGACATGCCCGGTGGCCGCCCCTAGGTTGGAACAGGCCAAGGGAGGGCCGAAATATGAAACCACTGGGCGACCGCAAGCGCCATTACTGGCTGGCGCAGCGCATGGCTAAAACCACCGGGACGGATCTGGTCGGCGCCTACGCCGAGGGTGATCTGGTTCAGGAGCAATGGGCGAACGTCGTCGAAGCCTGCCGAAGCTGCGAGTGGGTCAAGGGCTGTGAACGCTGGCTGGCCGATCACGAAACCGGCAGCGAGGTGCCGGGCAACTGCCCGAATTGCGGCGCGTTCATGCGGATCAAGCAGGCTGCTGTTGAAGAGGGGTAGACATGGGTATCGTAACGCCGCTGGGCGATCCTGCACTGCATTTCTGGCTGACCCGGTCGGTGGCCCGGAGCATCGGGCTGAGCCTGACCGACGCGATGAGCCGGGGACAGCTGAGCCCGCAGGGATATACCGAAATGGTGACCCGCTGCCGGCAATGCCCGCTGGTGACGCAATGCGAACAATGGCTGGCGCAAAACGGGGCCGGGGCCGAAACGGTGCCCGAGAGCTGTGTCAATGCAACCCGCCTGAACGGGCTGAAGCATTGAGGCCGATCCGCCGGTTTTCCGGGGTGGCTTGATCGCCCCGCCGGTCCGGTCCATCATCGCGGTCCGGAGGGGTGATGCTGTATTTCTTCAAACGCTTGCGGCTCAGGATCATCTGGAGCTGGGCCGGTTGCCGGGACGCCTGGCGCAATGAATATTCGTTCCGCAGTTGGGTCTGGGCAAACGTCGTTTCGGCCTGTCTGGCCTTTGTCCTGCCTTTGAGCGGCGGCGAACGGGCGCTGATCCTGTCGCTGGGCATCCTTGTTCTGGCGGCGGAGCTGTTCAACACCGCGATCGAAAACGTGGTCGACGATATCTCGACCGAGCAGCGTGAGCTTGCCCGCCGAGCCAAGGATGCCGCTTCCGCCGGCGTCGCCATCGCGGCGATCGCCGCCGGGGTGGCTTGGGTGACGGTGCTGGTTTGGTGAACCGGCTTAACGGTTCGGGAATGGTCCTGAAAACCTGCGACACAAGCGGTGCGCCCTCAATCACAGCGCCCGCCCGGCTGCAGGCCGGGCAGCCCCCGACCGCCCCCATGGGCGGGGCTTCACCCCCACCCGCGGCCGGGGGCCGCCCTTAGCCGGATCAGTCCATGCGCCGTGAAAACGTTCAGAAACGACCGACAATCAGGAGGTCAACCGCCCCCACAGATCATATTCCCCCGCCTCGTCCACCTCGACCGTCACGATATCGCCGACCGACAACTCCTCGAACCCTTCGTCGATGAACAGGTTGCCGTCGATCTCGGGCGCGTCGGCCTTGGTGCGGCAGGTGGCGCCGTCCTCATCGATCTCGTCGACGATCACGTCCATCACCTTGCCGACCTTTGCTTCCAGCTTGGCTTCGGAAATTTCCTGCGCCTTGGCCATGAAGCGTTCCCAGCGGTCCTGCTTGGCCTCGGCGGGCACGTGATCGGGCAGGTCGTTCGACCGCGCCCCTTCGACATTTTCGTACTGGAAGCAGCCGACGCGATCGAGCTGCGCCTCGTCCATCCAGTCGAGCAGGGTCTGGAATTCTTCTTCCGTTTCACCCGGGTAGCCGACGATGAAGGTCGACCGCAGGGTGATATCGGGGCAGATTGAGCGCCATTCGGCGATCCGGTCCAGCGAGCGTTCCGCCGCCGCCGGGCGCGCCATGCGGCGCAGCGTGGCCGGATGGGCGTGCTGGAACGGGATGTCGAGATAGGGCAGGATCAGCCCCTCGGCCATCAGCGGGATCAGGTCACGCACGAACGGGTAAGGGTAAACGTAATGCAGCCTCACCCAGGCGCCAAGCGATCCCAGATCGCGCGCCAGGTCGACGATATGCGACCTATGCCCGCGTTCCGACCCGTGCCGCCGGTCGAGCCCATAAGCCGAGGTGTCCTGCGAAATCACCAGCAGTTCCTTGACGCCGCTTTCCACCAGCTTCTCGGCCTCGCGCACCACGGCAAAGGCCGGGCGGCTGGACAGCTTGCCGCGCATGTCGGGGATGATGCAGAACCTGCACTTGTGATTGCAGCCCTCGGATATCTTCAGATAGCTGAAATGGCGCGGGGTCAGCTTCACGCCGCTGGCGGGCATCAGGTCGACGAACGGGTTGGGATCGGGCGGCACCGCGCCGTGCACGGCATCCAGCACCTGTTCGTATTGATGCGGGCCGGTGACGGCCAGCACCTTGGGGTGCACCCCGGTGATGTATTCCGGTTCCGCGCCAAGGCAGCCGGTGACGATCACCTTGCCGTTCTCGCTGAGCGCCTCGCCGATCGCTTCGAGGCTTTCGGCCTTGGCGGAATCGAGGAAGCCGCAGGTGTTCACGATTACCGCGTCGGCGCCGGCGTAATCGGGGCTGATGCCGTAGCCTTCGGCGCGCAGCCTTGTCAGGATGCGTTCACTGTCGACCAACGCCTTGGGACAGCCCAGCGACACCATGCCGATGGTCGGCTGGCCGGGGCGGGGCGCGTCGCTGATGCGGGCGCGCGGGGCGAGGTCGGGGCGGAGATCGGGCGGATTGCTGGTCATGGAGCGCATATAGGCGAGCCGCCCGCCCTGCGCAAATCCGTTGTTGTGTCGCCCGCGCTGTCCTAACCTTGGGGGCAGACATGTTCGCAAGGGGGCTGCGATGCGTTGGATTTTCCGTCTGATCGGTTTCGTCTTCGTCTTGGTCGGTGTTGGGTTGATCGGGGTGATCTTCCTGCCCGGCGACCGGATCGCGCAGGTGGCGGCGGATCAGATCCGGGCGCAGACCCGCCGCGAGGTCGTTTTGAAGGGTGACAGCACGGTCAGTTTCTACCCCGTGCTGGGCATCCGCACCGGCGAAGTGGAAATAGGCAATGCGGGCTGGTCCGAAAGCGGCCCGATGATGGTGGCCGATAGCCTGAAGGTAGGCGTCGACCTGATGGCGCTTCTGGGCGGCGAGGTGAAGATCATCGGGCTGGAGGCGGTGAACCCCGCGATATTGCTGGAACGCGCCGCGGACGGGCGGGTGAACTGGCAAGTGGGGGTCGAAGGTGTCGCGCCTTCGGGCCAGCCCTCGGGGCGCAGCGACGCCTTGGCGCTGTCGCTTGACCGGGCGCTGATTGCCGGCGGGCGGCTGGTTTACGCCGATCATGGCGCGGCAAGCGAAACCGTTTTCGAGGATATCGCGCTCGATCTGCGCTGGCCGGAATATCGCGGCGCGGCAGGATTCGATCTGTCGGCCCGGCCGCAAGGGGCGTCGGTGCTGAACGTGGCGGGCGAGATCGGGGATCTCGCCGCGCTGATCGAGGGCGAGGTGACCGGGCTGGCCGTCACGGCCAAGGCAGGCGGCGGAGAGGTCTCCTTTGACGGTCGTGCCGGGCTGCCGCTGCAGGCGCAGGGGCGGATGGTGGCCGATCTGCCCGATACGGGCGGGTTTTTGGCAGCACTTGGCATCGGTGGCGTGCAGGTGCCGCAGGGATTCGGTCGGCGCGCCAAGGCACAGGCCGACCTGACCCTGACCGAGGCCCGGATGCTGAGCCTGAAAGGGCTGAAGGCAACCTTGGATCAAAACAGCCTGTCGGGCGAGATGGAAGTCGATCTGGCGGCTGAGGTGCCGATGGTGACGGCGAACCTGTCAGCCGGGGTGCTGGACCTGACCGCGACGGGCGGGGCGGGGTCGGGGAGCGCGACAGGCTGGTCGAAAGCGCCGATCGATGCCGGTGCGCTTGGGCTTTTCAACGCGAAGGCGTCGCTGAGCCTGCAGGGATTGCGGGTGTCCGGGCTGAGTTTCGGCAAGGCCGGGCTGGACATTGCCGTGGACCGGTCGCGGGCCGTGGTGAACCTGAACCAGATGGCGGGATATTCCGGGGTGGCATCCGGCCAAGTGGTGGCCAATAACCGTAGCGGGTTGAGCGTTGGCGGCAATCTGAGGGCAACCGGAATGGAGATGCAGCAATTGCTGGGCGATCTGGCGGGGATCACCCGTTTCACCGGACAGGCCGACGCCAATGTCGAATTCCTCGGCGCGGGCAATTCGGCTCACGCGATCATGAATTCGCTGTCGGGCAAGGGCGGCGTTTCGATGGGGCGCGGCACGATCAAGGGGATCGACCTGGACAGCCTGATGCGCAAGGGGCTGGCCACCGGCGGCACCACCGTGTTCGACCGGCTGTCGGCCAGTTTCACCATGGACAAGGGGAACCTCTACAACAAGGACCTGTTGCTGGAACTGCCGGTGATTTCGGCCACGGGGGAAGGCCGCGTGGGGCTTGGCGCGCGCGACATCGATTACCTGTTCACCCCCAGGGCCGCCCGCGCCGAAAGCGAAACAGGCATGGTGATCCCGGTGCGCATCAAGGGGCCGTGGTCGGATCCGAAGATCTGGCCCGACCTGGAAAATGCCATTGGCCTGAACCTGCAGGACGAAAAGAAGGCGTTTGAGGAAAAGGCCGAGAGCAAGGCCAAGGAAAAGCTGAAGCAAGAACTGGGCGTCGAGGTGGAAGAGGGCCAGAGCCTTGAGGATGCGGTCAAGAAGAAGATCGAGGACGAGGCTGTGAAAGGGATTTTCGACCTGCTGAACAAGTGATCAGCCGCGCAGCCCGGTTTCACGGAGCAACCCGCGGCGCTTGGCTTCGTAATAGTAGCCCCGGGCGTACCACATCACCGCCTTGTCTTCATCGCCGC
>JAWVXM010000070.1:0-11746 GCA_033723255.1 Thalassovita sp. | reverse complement strand
ACCTCGTCGATGCCATAGATGCAAGCCAGGTGGTTGCCGCCGTCGATGACCATGGCGCAGGACCCGCAGATGCCCTCGCGGCAGGACCGGCGGAAGGACAGGGTCGGGTCGATCTCGTTCTTAATCTTGATCAGCGCGTCCAGAATCATCGGGCCGCATTTGTCCATGTCGACGAAATAGCTGTCGACCCGGGGGTTTTCGCCGTCATCGGGGTTCCAGCGGTAGATCTGGAACTTGCGGACATTCGTCGCGCCCTCGGGCTTGGGCCAGGTTTTCCCGGTGCGGATGCGGGAATTCTTGGGGAGCGTCAGTTGTACCATGGTCTGTCTCTCCTTAGAACGTCCGCGCCTTGGGCGCGATCTTCTTCAGGCTGATGCCGCCTTCGTCCTCGGTGGTCAGCGGATCGACGATCACCGGGCGGTAGCTGAGATCCACCTTGTCGCCGTCGACGCGGCTGACCGTGTGGATCCGCCAGTTGTCGTCGTCGCGGCTCGGGTAATCCTCGTGCGCGTGGGCGCCGCGGGATTCCTTGCGCGCCTCGGCGCCGACGATGGTGGCCAGAGCGTTCGGCATCAGGTTGGTCAGTTCCAGCGTTTCCATCAGGTCGCTGTTCCAGACCAGCGACCGGTCGGTCACCTTCAGGTCGTCCATCTTGGCCGCGATCGCGGTCATCTTCTCGACCCCTTCCTTCAGGGTCTTGTCGGTGCGGAAGACGGCCGCGTCGGCCTGCATGGTACGCTGCATTTCCAGCCGCAGGTCGGCGGTTGCAACGCCGCCATTGGCATTGCGCAGCCCGTCGAACCGCTCGAACGCCTTGTCGATCGAAGCCCGGTTCAGTTCCGGGTTGGGCGCATCCGGGTCGACAACCTGTCCGGCGCGGATCGACGCGGCGCGGCCGAACACCACCAGGTCGATCAGCGAATTCGACCCCAGACGGTTCGCGCCATGCACCGAGGCACAGCCCGCTTCGCCCGCGGCCATCAGGCCCGGCACCACGGCAGTGGGATCGTCGGCGGTCGGGTTCAGCACCTCGCCCCAGTAATTGGTCGGGATTCCGCCCATGTTGTAATGGACGGTGGGCAGAACCGGGATCGGTTCCTTGGTCACGTCGACACCGGCGAAAATCTTGGCGCTTTCCGAAATGCCCGGCAGGCGTTCGGCAAGCGCTTCGGCCGGCAGGTGCGACAGGTTCAGGTGGATGTGATCACCATGTTCGCCGACGCCGCGACCTTCGCGGATTTCCATCGTCATCGACCGCGACACGTAATCGCGCGGCGCGAGGTCCTTGTACTGAGGCGCGTAGCGCTCCATGAACCGTTCGCCTTCGGAGTTGGTCAGGTAACCGCCTTCGCCGCGGGCGCCTTCGGTGATCAGGCAGCCCGATCCGTAGATGCCGGTCGGGTGGAACTGCACGAATTCCATGTCCTGCAGCGCCAGGCCTGCGCGCGCCACCATGCCGCCACCATCGCCGGTGCAGGTATGCGCCGAGGTCGCCGAGAAATAGGCCCGGCCGTAACCGCCGGTCGCCAGCACCACCATCTTGGCGTTGAAAACATGGAAAGTGCCGTCATCGAGCTTCCAGCAAACCACGCCCTGGCACTGACCGTCATCGGACATGATCAGGTCGATGGCGAAATATTCGATGTAGAATTCGGCGTTGTTCTTCAGCGACTGGCCGTAAAGCGTGTGCAGGATCGCGTGGCCGGTCCGGTCGGCGGCGGCACAGGTCCGCTGCACCGGCGGGCCTTCACCGAATTCGGTGGTGTGGCCACCGAACGGGCGCTGGTAGATCTTGCCTTCCTCGGTACGCGAGAAGGGAACACCGTAATGTTCCAGCTCGTAAACCGCCTTGGGCGCCTCGCGCGCGAGGTATTCCATCGCGTCGGTATCACCCAGCCAGTCCGACCCTTTCACGGTGTCGTACATATGCCATTGCCAGTTGTCGGGGCCCATGTTGGACAGCGACGCGGCGATGCCGCCCTGCGCGGCCACGGTGTGGGACCGGGTCGGGAAAACCTTGGTCACGCAGGCGGTGCGCAGACCCTGTTCGGCCATGCCCAGCGTCGCCCGCAGACCCGCGCCGCCGGCGCCGACGACAACCACGTCATATTCATGGGTTTCGTATTCGTATGCAGCCATTTTTCCAGTTCCTTCAGAGCGCGATCTTGGCCAGGGCAAACAGACCGAAACCGGTCACCACGTAGGACAGGCCGATCACGAACATGACCAACAGCTTGCGCGTGGTGCCGTGCCAGTAGTCTTCGATCATCATCTGTGCACCTTGGGCGAAATGGCGCATCCCAACCAGCAGCACCAGCCCGGTCAGAACCGCGGGGATGGGGCGGGAAAAGGTGGCCAGAACCTCTTCGTGCGCACCGCCAAGGGCGCGGCCGAAGATGAAGATGAACAGCGGGATGATAAAGGCAAGGCCGACGGCGCTGACGGTCATGTGCCAGTGGTGTTCGGTCCCGGTATGGGAAGCGCCTTTGCCCTCGGCGCGTTTGCGGGCGGTCAGGTAACGCATTGCTCGGCTCCCTTTACACGATGATGACGGTCAGTGCGGTCAGCACGACCGACCCGATCAGGCAGGCCCAGCCCAGCATTTCCGCGGTCGGGACATCCAAGCCCTTGCCGGCGTCATAATAGAGGTGCCGCAGCCCGGTCAGGTAATGATACCACAGGCCCAGCACCGAAAGCGTCATCACGATATCGCCGAACCACGAGGTCAGCACCGCATCGGCCAGCGCGTAATACTCGGCGCTCGTCGCCGCCGCCAGCAGCCACCAGACCACCAGCACCGCGCTGACGATCAGGGCGTTTCCGGTGACCCGCGACAGGATCGAGGTCAGCATCGGAATTTGCCAGCGATAGATTTGAAGATGTGGCGAAAGGGGGCGCTCGGCCTTGTTCGCGTCAGCCATGTCAGATCCTTTCAGGTTCCCTTGCTTGGCTTCTTTCTTACCGTTTTTTTCCTCCGTGTCACGCGGAACGGGGATGGTGCCAGCGCTAAATTCAGCAGAAACAACGGATTTTTCGGATTTCGTGATCACAGCAAATCCAAGCGTGATCACAAATAACTTTCCGATTGTTATTGTCGGACTTCTTCTTGATTCTGCCCCGCAGCGTAACCGCGCCACGGGACAGCGCTCACATCGGCATCAGGGCCCAGTAATCCAGGTCCAACAACACCTCGGGCAGGTATTTCCCGTCCTCGCCCTTCAGCCGGAACGGATCGCCGCCGCTGGTCGCCACAAGGCGCAGGCGGATCGCACCGACCCCCGGCGCGGCGGTTTCGGCCTTGTCCAGAACCTCGGACCAGGCCTTCACCGTCAGCCCGCTGAAACAGGGATTCGCATGCGCCCCGCCATTCAGCCCCACGATCATCTGCGCGTTTGCCAACCCGTTGAAGGACAACGCGCGCGCCATCGAAATCACGTGGCCGCCATAGATCAAGCGCTGCCCGTCGGGGCGGAAGGTGGCATCGAAATGCACCTTGGCGGTGTTCTGCCACAAGCGTGTCGCCAGCATGTGCTCGGCTTCCTCGATGGTCACGCCGTCGACATGGTCGATGGTTTCGCCGATCTCGTAATCGCCCCAGCGATGCGGTTCGCCCGCCTGGGCGAAGTCGTAATTGCTGAAATCCAGCCCTTCGGGGATCACCAGGTCCTCGGCCGGGATCACCTTCTTCAGATCCGGGATCACCGTTTCCGGCGCCGGCGCATCGAGATCACGCTTGCGCACCATCACCCAGCGGACGTAATCCAGCACCACCTCGCCCAGCTGGTTCATGCCGCGGGTGCGCACATAGACAACACCCGACTTGCCGCTGGAATTCTGCTTCAGCCCGATCACCTCGGACACCGATCGCAGCGTGTCGCCGGGATAAACCGGCTGCAGCCAGCGGCCTTCGGCATAGCCGAGGTTCGCCACCGCGTTCAGCGACACATCCGGCACCGTCTTGCCGAACACCAGGTGGAAAGCCGCCAGATCGTCCAGCGGGCTTTCCGGAAGACCGCAATCGCGGGCGAATTCGTCCGAGGAATAGAGCGCATGCCGCGCCGGATAAAGCGCGTGATAAAGGGCGCGTTCGCCTTCGCCCACGCTGCGTGGCACGGCGTGAACGATCACGTCACCCAGCTTGTAATCCTCGAAAAAGCGGCCCGGATTGGTCTTCGCCATCACTGTTCCCCCAGCTTCATTTCGGGATGGTATTCGCCCGGCGCGTCCTTGGTCACCGCCTGTCCGCAACGCATCACGCCATTGGCGGCGTCAAAGGCATAACTCGGGTCGCCATGCAGGTCCCAACCCTTGTTCAGGGCCTCGGTCACCTTGTGGCAGAAGGCCGACGTGTCATCGGCAGTCAGAAAACGATAGAGTTTCATGGGTCCTCATCCAAATGGGACATAGCCAAGCCAGCTATGAATCAGCGCGATAATAGCGAAAACGGCAACCGTGCCCACAAGGGCGCCGATTTCCTTTCCGTTGGAAAACTCGGTCGGCTTTCGCCAATCCGGTTCGATATTGTTGATCTGGATCACCGCCATCACCGCCCAGGCCAACAGCCCGCCGAACAGGATGAAAGACGGCACATCGCCATTCACCAGCAGATGGCCCACGGCCCAGATCTTGAAACCGATCAACTGCGGATGGCGCAGCCGCGCGGTTATGCGGGTTTTCATGCCTGCCGCGGCGAAGAGATAGATCGCGACCAGCATCAGCAGGTTGTTGATCCCCGTCAGCATCGGTGTGCGTTCCCAGAACACCGCGCCATGCGCCATGCGATAGCCCGACACCATCAGGATCAGCGACAGCAGGATCGCCAGGGCGATCGGCCCCTTGGCCTTTTCGCCCCATGTGGCGCGGATTTCGGGCGCCAGCCGCTTGAACAGATGCGCGCCCGACCAAAGCAATACGCCCAGGATAAGCCAGATCATGGATGCCTCCAACATTTGGGTCCCTGAACGCTACTGTGCCTTATTGTGCGAGTTCGGCAATAGCCGCGGCCTTGGCCAGCGTCTTTTTCGCGGTTTCGACATGCAGGTTCTCGACGATCTTGCCATCGACAACCGCGACGCCCTGCCCCGATGCTTCGACCTCTTCCAGCGCCGCGATCTGGCGGCGGGCCAGGTCGATTTCGGCCTCGGAGGGGGCGAAGGCGGCATTGGCCACCTCGATCTGCGCCGGGTGGATCAGCGTCTTGCCGTCATAGCCCATGTCGCGGCCCTGTTCGCATTCGACTTTCAGCCCGTCGTCATCCTTGAACTGGTTGTACACGCCATCGATCGCCACCACGCCATGCGCGCGGGCTGCCATCAGGATGGTCTGCAGCGCCATCTGCATCGGCAGCCGGTCGGCGCGGAAACGGCAGTTCAGCTCCTTGGCTAGATCATTGGTCCCGGCGACGAAACCGGCCAGCCGCGGATGGGCGGCGATTTCCAAAGCGTTCAGGATGCCCAGCGGGGTTTCCATCATCGCCCAGATCGGCGTGTCGTTGCCCAGAAGATCGGCCAGCGCCTGCACGTCGGCGGCGCTGTTCACCTTGGGCAGCAGGAAGGCGTCTGCGCCGGCATCGCGCAGCGCCGCGACATCGCCCTTGCCCCATTCGGTATCCAGCCCGTTGATCCGGATGATCTTGGCCCGGTTGCCGTAGCCGCCCTGCTCCAGCGCCGCCTTCAGCGTCGCGCGGGCTTCGATCTTGGCATCGGGAGTCACGGCGTCTTCGAGATCGAAAATGATCGCGTCGACCGGCAACCCGCGTGCCTTGTCCAGCGCCCGGTCCTTGGACCCGGGGATATAGAGAACCGAACGATACGGGCGGGCTGTCATGTCCATTTTTATCTCCTCGCAACAATCTTGCGCGGAATTGGGCATTTTTTACCAAAAACTTCAAGTAGAAAATTGCCGCACTGCAGAAATCGCCCCGCAAATCCTGCGGCGCGCCCCGTTAACCGCAGCTTCAGCCCGCACCCGCACTCTTCCCCCATCGGGACCGGAACCGCCGGATCTCAGCCTCGGGCAAATCAAATCGGTGTCGCGTGCCCCGCCGGAAAGGATACACATATGAAACGCATCACGGTCACAACACTTCTTTGCGCTAGCCTGGCTGCAACATCCGGAGCCGGGGAAACGCGAAGCAATCCGCCCTGCGCAGCGCACGACCGGGTGATCGGACAGCTGGCGGCTCGGTTCGGCGAAACCCGGCGGGCAATCGGTTTGGCGGCGGACAACACGATGGTCGAGGTCTTTGCCTCGGACCAGACCGGCAGCTGGACGATCACCGTGACCACGCCGGAGAGCATGACCTGCCTTATCGCCAGCGGTGAGGCCTATCAGGCACGGACCGATTCATCGCGCCCGCAAGGCCATGACACCTGATCAGGTCAGGCCATCCCAGATCAGCTTTGCCCCGGTCAGGGTCAACAGCACATAGGTAAGCCCAAAAAACGCCCGTTCCGGGATCCGGTAATGCAGCCGCACCCCGATCCATGCCCCGAGCACAGCGAAGGGGGCCAGCACCAGATCTGCCAAGAAGGTCTGAACGGAAAAAATCCCCAGCACGAAATAGGGAATGAATTTGATCAGGTTGATCGCCCAGAAGGTCAGCACCGTCGTCGCCTGGTAAGGCGTCTTCCCCAGCCCCCGCGACAACAGGTAAACCGCAGCGGGCGGCCCGCCGGCATGGCTGATGAAGCTGGTGAACCCGGCGACGGACCCCGCGATCGCCCCGCCCCAGACCGGCATTTCACGCTTCGGGCCGGACAAAAGCCGCAACCGCAACGCCCCCTGCCATAGTACAAAGGCCACGGCGATCGTGCCGATCATCACCCGGAACACATCAGCATCCACGGATCGATACAACCATCCTCCCACCGCAACCCCCGGCAGCGACCCGAAGATCAGCAGCCGCGCATCCGGCCAGCTCCATTTTTTCCAATAGGGGCGCAGCGCCGATACATCCATCAGCATCAGCAGCGGCAACATGATCCCGATCGCCTGCCCCGGTTCCAAAACGATGGCCAGAATCGCCGCCGATGCAAAAGCGGCACCGGACCCGAAACCACCCTTGGAGATGCCCGCGAAGACCACGGCAGCGGCGGCAATCGCCAAGGTCGCCAAGTCCATCTGCATTTGCCGAATTCCCTTGTTTTCGCGCTATCGACCCTGATTTAGCTGTAAAAAACGTTACATGACAGTCACAAAACGCGCTGCGCCGCGTTGCAGCGCCCTTGCGCGAAACCGCGGAAGGGTCTACCCCATGCGCGATTTCTCAACGGACCGGAGATGAATTCCATGGCCAGACCCAAGATCGCCCTCATCGGCGCAGGACAGATCGGTGGCACCCTTGCTCACCTCGCAGCCCTGAAAGAACTCGGCGACGTCGTTCTGTTCGACATTGCCGAAGGCACCCCCGAAGGCAAGGCGCTCGACATCGCAGAATCGGGTCCCTCGGAAGGGTTTGACGCATCGCTGAAAGGCACCCAGGATTACGCCGTTATCGCCGGCGCCGATGTCTGCATCGTCACCGCAGGCGTGCCGCGCAAGCCGGGCATGAGCCGCGACGACCTGCTGGGCATCAATCTGAAAGTGATGAAATCGGTCGGCGAAGGCATCCGCGACAACGCCCCCGACGCTTTCGTGATCTGCATCACCAACCCGCTCGACGCGATGGTCTGGGCGCTGCAGCAGTTCTCGGGCCTGCCCGCGAACAAGGTCTGCGGCATGGCCGGCGTGCTGGATTCGGCCCGCTTCCGCCACTTCCTCGCCGAAGAATTCAACGTGTCGATGAAAGATGTCACCGCCTTCGTTCTGGGCGGCCACGGCGACACGATGGTTCCGTCGGTCCGCTACTCGACCGTCGCCGGCATCCCGCTGCCCGACCTGGTGGAAATGGGCTGGACCAGCCAGGAGAAGCTCGACGCCATCGTGCAGCGTACCCGTGACGGCGGTGCCGAAATCGTCGGCCTGCTGAAGACCGGTTCGGCCTTCTACGCGCCCGCCACCTCGGCGATCGAAATGGCCGAAGCCTACCTGAAGGACCAGAAGCGCGTGCTGCCCTGCGCCGCATGGTGCGAAGGCGAAATCGGCGTCAAGGACATGTATGTGGGCGTGCCCACCGTGATCGGCGCCGGCGGCATCGAAAAGATCGTCGACATCAAGCTCAACAAGGAAGAGCAGGACATGTTCGACAAGTCGGTCGATGCCGTCAAAGGCCTGGTCGCGGCCTGCAAGGAAATCGATCCGTCGCTGGCCTGACGCCGGCAGCAAGAGATTTGGAAAGGGCGCCCGTTGCGGCGCCCTTTTTCATGCCTTGGCCCGCCTATTGATTTCATTGGCATCGTCAACCACCATCCCCGCAGGCTTGATTCCCTTTTTGCGCCAACAGTTTTGAGCGGATTTCATTTTGTGATCACACTTTTCAAAACTGTGATCACAAAATGTGAATTTTCCCGCCGAATCCCGCCTCAGCCTAAAAAAACGATTACACATCGCGTTGGCCTGTGTCAGATCATGCGTAATCGTAGCAAGACGGGATAGGTTCATGAACATTCATGAGTATCAGGCGAAAGCACTGCTTCGCGAATACGGCGCCCCGGTTTCGGAAGGGCGTGTCGTCCTGAAGGCCGAGGATGCGAAAACCGCCGCAGGAGAGCTCGACGGCCCGCTTTGGGTGGTGAAGGCGCAGATCCACGCGGGTGGCCGCGGCAAGGGATCCTTCAAGGAAGCCGACGCCGGCGAAAAGGGCGGCGTGCGCCTGGCCAAGTCGGTCGAGGAAGCCGCCGAGGAAGCCAAGAAGATGCTCGGCCGCACCCTGGTCACGCATCAGACCGGCCCGGCGGGCAAGCAGGTCAACCGCATCTATATCGAGGATGGTTCGGGCATCGAGCGCGAACTCTACCTCGCGCTGCTGGTCGATCGCCAAAGCTCGCGCATTTCCTTTGTCTGCTCGACCGAGGGCGGCATGGATATCGAGGAAGTCGCGGCATCGACCCCCGACAAGATCCTCAGCTTCTCGGTCGACCCGGCCACCGGCTACATGCCGTTCCACGGCCGCCGCATCGCGTTTTCGCTGGGCCTGACCGGGGCACAGGTCAAGCAATGCGTCAAACTGATGGGTCAGCTCTACCAGGCCTTCGTCGAGAAGGACATGGAGATGCTGGAAATCAACCCGCTGATCGTGGCCGAGGGCGGCAACCTGAAAGTGCTGGACGCCAAGCTGGGCTTCGACGGCAACGCGGTTTACCGCCACGCCGACATCGCCGCGCTGCGCGACGAAACCGAAGAAGACCCCAAGGAACTCCAGGCCAGCAAGTACGACCTGAACTACATCGCGCTCGACGGTGAAATCGGCTGCATGGTGAACGGCGCGGGCCTTGCGATGGCCACCATGGACATCATCAAGCTTTACGGCGCGGAACCTGCCAACTTCCTCGATGTGGGTGGCGGCGCGACCAAGGAAAAGGTCACCGAGGCGTTCAAGATCATCACCTCGGACCCGAACGTCAAAGGCATCCTGGTGAACATCTTCGGCGGCATCATGCGCTGCGACGTGATCGCCGAAGGCGTGGTCGCCGCAGTGAAGGAAGTCGGCCTGCAGGTTCCGCTGGTCGTCCGTCTGGAAGGCACCAACGTGGAAGCCGGCAAGGAAATCATCAACAGCTCGGGTCTGAACGTGATCGCCGCCGACAACCTGTCGGATGGCGCCGAAAAGATCGTGAAAGCGGTGAAGGGCTAAGACAATGGCAGTACTCGTAGACGAAAACACCAAGGTGATCTGTCAGGGCCTGACCGGCTCGCAAGGCACCTTCCACACCGAACAGGCCATCGCCTATGGCACCAAGATGGTCGGCGGCGTGACCCCGGGCAAGGGCGGCATGGACCATCTGGGCCTGCCGGTCTTCAACTCGGTCCACGAAGCCAAGGCCAAGACCGAAGCCAACGCCACCGTGATCTATGTTCCCCCGCCCTTCGCGGCCGACTCGATCCTGGAAGCGATCGACGCGGAAATGGAGCTGATCGTCTGCATCACCGAAGGCATCCCGGTGCTGGACATGATGAAGGTCAAGCGTGCGCTGGAAAACAGCGACAGCATCCTTGTCGGCCCCAACTGCCCGGGTGTCATCACGCCGGACGCCTGCAAGATCGGCATCATGCCGGGCCATATCCACAAGCGCGGTTCGGTGGGCGTCGTGTCCCGCTCGGGCACGCTCACCTACGAGGCCGTGAAGCAGACGACCGATGTGGGGCTGGGCCAGTCCACCTGCGTGGGCATCGGCGGCGACCCGATCAAGGGGACCGAGCATATCGACGTGCTCGAGTGGTTCCTGGCCGACGATGAAACGGAATCGATCATCATGATCGGCGAAATCGGGGGATCCGCCGAAGAAGAGGCCGCCGAGTTTCTCGCCTCGGAGAAGAAAAAGGGCCGCTGGAAGCCCACCGCCGGCTTCATCGCCGGCCGCACCGCGCCTCCGGGCCGCCGCATGGGCCATGCCGGCGCGATTGTTGCGGGCGGCAAGGGCGGCGCCGAGGACAAGATCGAAGCGATGAAGTCCGCCGGCATCGTCGTCGCCGACAGCCCTGCGGGGCTCGGTGAGGCCGTGCTGAAGGCGATTGGCTAAATGATATGACCTGCGGCTCCGGAACAGACGGAGCCGCACAACTGTTGAGAGGGTTCGGGAGGACCGCATGACAGAGCAAAGCCCCAACGAAATCTTCCACGCTTCGTCCTTCATGCAAGGCCATAACGCGGAATACCTCGAACAGCTCTACGCCCGCTACGCGACCGATCCGAACGCGGTGGACGAAGCCTGGCAGCAATTCTTCCGCCAGTTGGGCGATACCGAAATCGACGCCAAGCGCGAAGCCGAAGGCCCTTCCTGGGCGCGTCGCGACTGGCCGCCGCAGCCCAGTGACGATCTGACCGCGGCGCTTGACGGGCAATGGGGCGATCTTGGGCCCGAGGCCGCTGACTCGGCGGTGGAAAAGATCCAGGCCAAGGCGGCCGAGAAGGGCATCAAGGTCACAGACGACCAGGTCAAACAGGCGGTGCTCGACTCCATCCGCGCGCTGATGCTCATCCGCGCCTACCGGATCCGAGGGCACCTCGTGGCCGATCTCGATCCGCTCGGCATGCGCAACCAGACCCCGCACCCGGAGCTCGATCCGAAATCCTACGGTTTCACCGAGGCCGACATGGACCGGCCGATCTTCATCGACAACGTTCTGGGACTCGAAATCGCGTCCATGCGCGAGATCCTCGCCATCGTGAAGCGCACCTATTGCGGCACCTTCGCGCTGCAATACATGCATATCTCGGACCCCGAACAGGCCGCCTGGCTGAAGGAACGGATCGAGGGTTACGGCAAGGAAATCCAGTTCACCAAGGAAGGACGAAAAGCCATCCTGAACAAGATGGTCGAGGCCGAGGGCTTTGAGAAATTCCTGCACGTCAAATACATGGGCACCAAGCGCTTTGGTCTGGACGGAGGTGAGGCGCTTATTCCCGCGATGGAGCAAATCATCAAGCGCGGCGGTGCTTTGGGCGTTAAGGAAATCGTCATTGGCATGCCGCACCGGGGCCGTTTGAACATTCTTGCCAACGTGATGCGCAAACCCTATCGCGCAATTTTCAACGAATTCCAGGGCGGCAGCTTCAAACCCGAAGACGTGGATGGTTCGGGCGATGTGAAATACCACCTCGGCGCCTCCAGCGATCGAGAGTTCGACGGCAACAGTGTGCACCTGT
>JAWVXM010000069.1:0-11766 GCA_033723255.1 Thalassovita sp. | reverse complement strand
GTTGCACTGCGCGTCCGGCGCGTCCATCACTTGCCGGACGGCGGGCGCGATCAGCTCGGCCCGGCAATCGGCGCCGATGAATTCCGGCACCGCGCGGGTGTCGCTGACAAGGTTGACCAACGTCACCGTATCGACCTTCAGCATCCTACCGATGATGATCCGGCTGATCCGGCTCATGTCATAGGCGATCACCATCGGCGTATCGGAGGCCGCCAGTTCCAGCGACACCGTCCCGGAGGCGGCCAGCGACGCATCGGCCGCGGCAAACGCAGCCGCCTTCTGCCGCTTGTAATCATCCGGGGTCATGCCGCGCGGGTCCAGCACCAAGGGCTGAACCGGCCAGTCGGCCACCTGTTCGCGCACCAGGTCGGTCACGTTTCCGGTGGTCGGGATCACTGGCCTGATATCGGGATTTTGGGCCACGATACGGCGCAGCGCCGCGCCGAAAACCGGGGTAAGGCGTGAAACTTCGCCCCGCCGGCTGCCCGGCAGGACCAGCAGCACCGGCGCGTCGCCCAGCCCGTGCTGCGCCCGGAAATCCGCCGCCTCATCCGGCGCGGCCACGGTTTCGGCCACAACCGGATGACCGACGAAAGCGCATTCCATCCCGGCCGCTTCCATATAGGGCGGCTCGAACGGGAACAGCGCCAGAACCTGGTCGATCATCTTCGCCATCTTCGCCGCCCGTCCCGGCCGCCAGGCCCAGACCGTGGGGGCGACGTAATGCACCGTGCGGATATCTGATGCCGCCTTGACCCGCCGCGCCACGCGCAGGGAAAAATCGGGGCTGTCGATGGTGATCAGAACGTCCGGCTTCGCGTCGATCACCGCTTGTGCCGTCTGGTTGATCCGTCGCATCAGGTGGCGGTATTTCGGCAGGATCTCGGCAATCCCCATCACCGACAGCTCATCCATCGGGAACAGGCTGTCCAAGCCTTCCTGCTGCATCAGCGGCCCGCCGACGCCAAGGAATTCGACCTCTCCCGCCAGCTGCTTCAGTCCCGCCATCAAGGCCGCGCCCAGCTTGTCGCCCGACGCTTCGCCCGCGACCAGGAAGACCCGGATCACAACACCCGCCCCATCACGAACACCCCGGCCTTTTCCGCCGCGGCCAGTGTCTTGTCCCGCTCGAGGATCAGAACCTGCCCGGCCTGCAAAACGATCCCCGCAAGCCCCGCCTTTTCGACCCGCGCCACCGTTTCGGGCCCGATCGCGGGCATATCGACACGCAGGTCCTGCCCGCGCTTTGCCGCCTTGACGAAAACGCCCTTCGCACCACGGCGCAGCGCCTCGGGCGTCTGCGCCACCGTCGCCAGCATGAAATCGGTGCCCTGGATGGTTTCGACCCCAAGGCACAGCCCGCCGGCCACCACGCAGCCCTGCCCCACGTCCACCGGGGCCAGCGCGTTCAGGATATCGGCACCGCGATCGGCATCGGCCAGCTGTTCCGCAGACGGTTCCGGCCCGGTCAGCACACCTTCTTCGGCCACCAGCCCCTCGACCAGCTCATGCGCGCCGATCACCTCGAAGCCCTGTTCCTCGATGATCGCGATGATTTCGCGCAAAAGCGCGTCATCGCCGCCATGCATCGCCGACAGCAAACGCGGCGCCAGCGAAATCATCAGCGGATCGAAGGCCGTGGCGTCGAGCGGCGGACGGACCATCGACCCGGCCATCACCACGCGGGTGACGTCCATCGCCTTCAGCGCCTCGAACATACCCCCCAGTTTCTCGAACGCATGGCACTGCAGATCGCCGCTCAACTTATGCGGCACGCCGTCGAACACGACCTTCACCGCATCGGGGTGCGCGGCGGCGATTTCCACCGGCAGGCCGCCGTTGCCGGCAAGGATGGCCAGACGCCCCGGCATCGATCAGCGCGGGGTCAGGAACGAACGGTCGCTCGCCCCGGTGATGAAATCGACGATCTGGCGCACGTAATCGCTTTCGGCCTCTTCGCCCAAGGCGCGCGCACGGTCCTGGAACGCGCCCTCGCCCGTCGCCAGCGTCTTCAGCGCGGCGCGCAGCGCCGTGATATCGGCACGCGGCACGCCACGGCGTTTCAGGCCGACAAGGTTCAGACCGTCCAATTCGCCGCGCTGCGCCTGCACCAGCCCGTAGGGAATGACATCGGCGGTCACCATGGTGACCGCGCCGATGATCGCGCCCTGCCCGATCCGCACCCATTGATGCACGCCCGACAGCCCGCCGATGATCACGTCATCGCCGATCTGGCAATGGCCCGCGACGGCCGACTGGTTCACCACGATCACCCGGTCGCCGACGATCACGTCATGGGCGATGTGGCAGCCGGCCATGAACAGCCCGTCATCGCCCACGCGTGTCAGCCCGCCACCGCCTTCGGTGCCGGGGTTCATCGTCACGTGTTCGCGGATGCGGTTGCGCTTGCCGATCTCGAGCCGCGAATCTTCGCCCTTGAATTTCAGGTCCTGCGGAACTTCCCCGATACAGGCGAAGGGAAAGATCACCGTGTGCTCGCCCACCCGGGTCTGACCGGTCACCACCACGTGGCTTTTCAGCGTGACGCGGTCTTCCAGCACCACGTCGGGCCCGACGATGCAGAACGGGCCGATTTCGCAGCCCTCGCCGATCTGGGCGCCGTCCTCGATGATGGCCGAAGGGTGAATCTTGGTCCCCATCGACGGTTACTCCTGACCCGCGCTCAGATCCATCATCGCGGTGAATTCGCATTCGCAGGCCATTTCACCCTCGACCGTCGCCACGCCCGAGAATTTCCAGACCTTGCCGCCGGGTTTGCCACGGGTGGTGGTCACATTCATTTCTAGAACGTCGCCCGGCACCACCATGCGGCGGAACTTGGCTTTGTCGATGGCCATGAAGTAGACCAGCATGTTCTTGTCGGCCATGTCCAGGGCGGTGCCCACCATCACCGCGGCGGTCTGCGCCATCGCTTCCACGATGGTCACCCCCGGCATGATCGGCTTGCCCGGGAAATGGCCCTGGAAATGCGGTTCGTTCATGGTGACGTTCTTGATGCCGCGGCCCGACTGGTAACCGTCGATATCGACCACCTTGTCGACCAGAAGGAACGGATACCGATGCGGGATGATCCGCTGGATCAGGGCGATATCGGCCGTCAGAAGCTGCTCGGTCATTGGTGTTTCCTTTCTGGCAAACCCGTTTCTTTTGCAGAATTCCCTAACAACAAGCCGAGGTTTGGGCAAGCGTGCTACTGCTGTTGTTCCGACGAGTCCGGAACGGAGCCGTCGCCGATGCGTTCATCGATCCGCGCCACCGCATCCGACGTCACGTCGATGATGCGGGCGCTGAGAAACACGCTGCGGCTTTCCACGATGATCGCCGCGCCGGCTTCGGCCATGATGTCTTCGAGAACCGGAATCGCGGCCTGCAGGAAGTTGCGCTGCGCATTGTCGCGCCTCTGCGCCAGGTTGCGCAGCTTGGCGGTCTGTTCGTTCCGGATCCGCTGCACCTTGGCGTCGAAGGCGTCCGCCAGTTCCCGGAATTCATCCGCTGCCATGCCGGGGCGCTTTTCGGTCAGCTGCTTTTCTTCCTCGGTCAGCTCGGCTTCGATGCGACGGTTCTCAGCTTCCAGAACCACGACATCGGCTTCGAATTCGCTCTGCTTGCGCTTGCCGTAAAGGGATTCGGCATACAACCGGTCGGAATCGATGGTCAGCACCGGGCTGCGCACCAGCGCGTTTTCCTGCGCGACGGCCGGGCCGCCTGCCACGATGCTTCCCAGCATCAGGCAAGCCGCCGCGATCAGGATGCGCCAGGACCCGGGCATCAGAATTCGGTCGAAACCGTCAGGTTAAAGGTCTGCTCGATATCCTGATCCTCTTTCCTCAGCGCCCGCGACCAGTTGAACCGCAGCGGCCCCACCGGCGTTTTCCAGAAGACCGAAACACCCAGCACGTGGCGCAGCGAGAAGTCTTCGTACAGCACCGTCCCGGTGGCCGCGCTGGTGTCGGACAGCCCCCACAGCGATCCGACATCGTAGAACAGACCGCCGTGAATGCCATATTCCTCGGGCAGGCCCAGCGGGAATTCGGCTTCGAACCGGGCCACCGCGAACATATCACCACCCAGGGCATCGTTCGATTTCACGTCAGCCCCGTCATAGACGATTTCGCGCGGGCCGATCCCGTCCGGCGTGAAGCCTCGGATCAGGCCGTTGCCGATCTGATAGCGATCCACCGTCCGGCTGGAACCGGACTGGTAATCCAGCAGCCCGCCTTCGATCGAGGCCCGCAAAGTGACCTCTTCGTTCAGGATCCGTGTCTGCGCCACGGCCTTTGCCGATGTCTTGGAAAAGGTGACATCCCCACCCAGCCCGGAAAATTCCTGGCCGAATTCGAACAGGACGCCCGCATTGGGGTCCAGCCCCGACCGCCGGGTATCGAAACTGTAGCGATAGCCAATCCCGTTCGACCACAGGTCTCCGGCGGCGATTTCGGCGCCCACGATACCGCCGAATTCCGAACTTCCGTCATCGATCATTTCGACGTTCTCGGAACCGAGATAGAAGTTCAGATGGCCATTGTCGCTGACCGGGAAGGTCAACCCGGGCCGGAACACGATCGATGTCGTGTCGTAATTGGCAAACGCGCCCTGGGTTTCGCGGTACCCCACATTCATGTCGAAGCGCAGATCCCGACCCAGCAAAGCCGGTTCGGCGAAGTTCAGGGCATAGACCTGGTTGTTCTCGGCCCCCGACAGAGACAGGTCCAGCTGCTGGCCCCGGCCAAGGAAATTCTGCTCGCTCAGCGCGATCATCATCGCAAAACCGGCATTGGTCGAATAGGTACCCCCGAAAGACAGCGACCCGGTCGGCTGTTCTTCGACCTCCACGTCGACGATCACCTGGTCCGGGCTGGACCCTTCGCGCGCATTGACATCGGCCTTGGCAAAGAACCCGAGCGCGCGGATCCGTTCCGCGCTTTCACGGATTTCACGCGGGTTGAACGGGTCACCTTCCACGATCCTGAATTGCTGGCGGATCACGCGATCCATCGTGGTGGTGTTGCCCTCGATGTCGATCCGTTCCACGAAAATGCGCGGACCGCGCGACAGGACGAATTCCACATCCAGCGTCAGGTCTCGGTCATTGCGGGTGATCCGCGGTTCGACCCGCACGAAATTCAGCCCCTTGCGGTTCGCCAGGCGTTCCATCCGCGCAATGGAATTTTCCACGGCCATCGGTGAATAGACCATCCCCGGGCGCATTTTCAGCGCGGCCTGGAATTCGTCGGGATCGACATCCGCCAGATCGCTGCTGGTGGTGATTTCGCCAACGCGGAACTGCTGACCTTCCTCGATGTTGAAGGTGATGAAATAGGCGTCGCGTTCGCGGGTCAGTTCGGCATTCACGCCGGTGGTGCGGAAATCGACATAGCCGCGCGACAAGTAGAAATCGCGCAGCACCTGCTTGTCGAACTCGATTCGGTCCTCGACGAAGGTATCGCTGCGAACCAGCGCGCGCAGAAGCCCCGCCTGCTTGGTCTGCAGCACCCGGCGCAACCGCCGGTCGGAATAAGCCTGATTGCCGACAAAGCTGATCCGCTCGATTTCGGTCAGGCCGCCTTCGAACACCTCGAAGATCAGGTCGACACGGTTGTCGGAGCGGCGGATGATCTTGGGCGACACCGTCGCCGACAGCCGCCCCTGCTGGTTATAGGCTTCGGCGATGGCCGCCGCGTCGCGTTCGGCGATCTTGGGATTGAACACCAGCCGCGATTTCGATTGCAACAGCGCCTGCAGGTCCTCGTCCTTCAGGCGCCGGTTTCCCTCGATGCTGATCACGTTGATGGTGGGGTATTCCTTGACCTCGATCACCAGAGTGCCACCGCGCGGTGTGATCTCGACGGTTTCGAACAGACCGCTTGCCAGAATGCGCTGATAGGCGGCGTTCAGGTCGCCGGCCGAGATCGTCTTGCCGCGTTCGATTCCCGCATAGGTCAGGATCGTCCCGGCCTCGATCCGCTGGTTACCTTCGATCCGAACCGATCCGAAGCTATAGCTCTGAGCCGCGGCGGGATCTGGCAGGATCACCGAAGCCGTTGCTACAGAAAGAAAAACTGCCGCGCCGATGCGGCGCAGGCTGTTTGCAGTCAAGGCACGGAAACTGTGCCGACCCCCAACACCGTAGGTCATTCAGAAATTCCAGTCAGACATCCCATTCCCGATCTGAGTATCGGGATTACCCGCACTTGTCAAAAACACAAACGCCCGCGCGGAAGCCCGGCGGGTGTCGGCAATGTCTTTTCCGTCGCGTGTCAGAAACTGTTCAGGAAAGCGTTGATCCCCAACGCGATCGCAATCGCCAGCAGAACAAGGATGCGGTCCCAGTTCAGCTGCAGAAGAAGGCTGAGTCCCCGATATCCGTCATGCAGTGTTTGCATCGCTCTGCTCCGTCTGAACCGCAGGGGTTTTCCCCTACCCGATCCGGACTACCGGCGAAATGCGGCAGTAATGCGGCGGCTTTTTGCCCGTGCGATGAAACCGCCCCGCTCAGGGGCAGAAGATATCATTGAACAGCGCGAACAGCATCATGCCAAGGATCAGCGTCAGCCCGATCCGCATCATGATATCCATCGCCTTCTTGCTTGGCGGGCGGCCGCTGACCGCCTCGTAGCCGTAGAAGACAAGATGCCCGCCATCCAGAACCGGGATCGGGAACAGGTTCAGAAGCCCCACGGCGGTGGACAGGACCCCGATGAAATAAACGAAGCTCTGGGTGCCCTGGCTGGCCATCGCGCCGGACACCTCGGCGATGCCCAGCGGTCCCGACATGTTGCAGGTGCTGATCGCCCCGATCACCATGTGGTAAAGCCCCGACAGCGAACTGCGCACGATTTCCCAGGTGATCGCAACGCCGTTCGCCAGAGCCTGCACGACGCCCGGCGCTTCGGTCGCCGGTTCCATCAGCAGCGCTCCGACGATACCGATGCGCCAATTGGTCTGGAAACCGCCATCGGCCATGGGTTCATCGACCCGGCGCGGCGCCAGCACGAATTCCATTTCCTCGCCGTCGCGCCACACCGACAGGGTCAGCGGCTTGCCATGGCCGGCCTCGACCGCCTGTTTCAGCTGGGAAAAGGCGAAAACCGGCTGTCCGTCGGCCCGGGTGATCACGTCGCCGACCTTGAGATCGATGTCATAGGCCGCCGAGCGCGGCGCCAGTTGCCGGATCGCGGCCGGCATCGGATAAGGCGCCATGACCTGCAGCGTGTCGCCATCGCGCTGCACCACGTATTCCAGTTCGGGCTGCAGCGGCAGATCCTCAAGAAAATCGGAAAATGCGGGATCGCTGAAGGACGGCACTTGCAGGCCGGCAATGGAAACGATTTCGTCGCCCGGCTGCAGTTCCATTTGCACCGGCATCGGGTGCAAGCCTCCCACCGTCAGCGGGTCCTTGACCACGCCGTTGCTGAACCCCAGCACGGTGAACAGGGCGATCGACAGCAGGAAGTTGAACCCCGGGCCGGCCACCACCATCGCGGCGCGCGCCCAGAGCGGGGCGCCCAGCATCGTGTGGCGCGCCTCTTCCGGGCTGAGCTGCAGCGCCATCTCGTCGTCCCGCCCGGCCGAAGCGGCATTGGTGTCGCCGACGAATTTCACGTAGCCACCGAAAGGCAAAGCCGCGAGCTGCCAGCGGGTGCCGCGCTTGTCCATGCGTGAAAACAGAACCGGCCCGAAACCCAGCGAGAACACCTCGGCATGGATGCCCGCCCAGCGGCCCACGATGTAATGGCCATATTCATGCACCGCCACGATCACCGACAGGGCTACGACAAAGGCCAACAGGGTCGAAAGCAAGCCACCGAATGCGGGTATCTGCGAAATGATGTCCAAGCTCTTGCCTCTTCTTAACTGTTACACACGCGCGTCGATCCACCTGTCGACCGCCTGACGTGCCATTTGGTCGACCTGCGCGACGTTATCAAGGGTGACCACAGCCCGCAGCAGGGGCGCGTCTTTCGCCAAGTCGCTCAGTACTTCTTCCACGATCCGTGCCATGTCCAGAAAACCGGTGCGCCCCGCGATGAAAAAATCCAGCGCCCGTTCCTTGGCGGCGTTGAAAGCGGCCCCCGACAGCCCGCCGGTTTCCATCACCTCATAGGCCAGTCGCAGCGCCGGGTAACGGTCCGGATCGGGGGCGCGGAAATTCAGCTGGCCGATGCGGGCAAGGTCCAGCCGCTCAACCGGCAGGGACCGCCGTTCGGGCCAATGCAGCGCGTAACCGATCGCATGGCGCATATCGGGCGCGCCCAGATGCGCCATCAGCGCCCCGTCGTTGAACCCCACCAATGCGTGAACCAAGGATTCGGGATGCACCAGCACCTCGATCTGGTCCGGCCGCACGCCGAAATATTCCTTCACCTCGATCACTTCCAGCGCCTTGTTGAACATGGAGGCACTGTCGATGGTGATCCGCTGCCCCATGTCCCAGTTCGGATGGCTGGACGCCTCGGCCAGCGTCGCCGTGGCCAGCTTGTCCAGCGGCCAGTCGCGGAAGGCGCCGCCGCTGGCGGTGATGATGATACGTTCGACCGCGGCGATGTCTTCGCCCACCAGCCCCTGGAAGATCGCGGAATGTTCGCTGTCCACCGGCAACACCCGGGCGCCGTGCCTGCGCGCGGTTTCCATCAGCAACGGACCGGCGGCGACAAGCGATTCCTTGTTGGCCAGGGCCAGCGTCGCGCCCTGCTCCAGAGCGGTCAGCCCCGGCGCAAGCCCCGCCGAGCCGACGATTGCCGACATCACCCAGTCGACCGGCCGCGCCGCGGCTTCCAGCAAAGCCGCCTGCCCCGCCGCCGCCTCGATCCCCGATCCGGCCAGCGCGTCGCGCAAGTCGGGCAACATTTCGGGATAGGCGGTTACCGCCACCTCGGCGCGCAGATCCTGCGCATCGCGGGCCAGCCGGGCGATATTGCGCCCTCCGGACAGCGCCACCACGTCATAGGCATCTGGATCGCGGGCGATCAGGTCGATCGTGTTCTGGCCGATGGAGCCGGTGGCCCCGAAAATCGAAACCCGTCTCATCCCGCCCCCGGCAGGAAATCGGTCACCGCGCGGACGATCAGCACCAGAAAAAGCGCCCCCAGCATGGCATCGAACCGGTCAAGGAAGCCGCCATGCCCCGGGATCAGCGCCGAGGAATCCTTCACCCCCGCCCTGCGCTTGACCGCGCTTTCGGCAACGTCGCCCAGCTGGCCCGCGAAAGCCATGATCACGCTGACCACGACAAGCCCCGGACCGGCGGACGCAAAGGTCATGAACGCGGCCCCGACCAGCGCGGCGGCGACCCATCCCGCCACGGTGCCCGACCATGTTTTTTTCGGGCTGACACGAGGCCAGAATTTGGGTCCGCCCAGCAGCCGGCCGGCGAAATACCCGGCGATGTCGCTGGCCGCAACCACCGCCGCCAGCCAGATCACCCAGGTCAGCCCGGTTTCGCGCAGGCTCAGCGCACCGAATGTGCCCAGCATCACCAACGGCGCATAGCCCAGCCAGATCCAGCGGTGCGCCTTGACCGAGGACATGCCGACCAAAACCGGCGCCAGCAGCACCGGCAACAGCGCCTGCGGCGGCAGATGGGGCGTTGCCGCCATCACCCCGGCGCAGAGCAGCCCCATCCAGACCCGCACCGCGCCGTTTTCCGGCGCCAGCATCCGCATCAGTTCCCAGATCATCACCCCGGCCAGCGCCGCGATCATCACCAGGAACACCATGCCGCCCGCCCAGGTGGCAACGCCACCCACCGCGACCATCACCAGCGCCGAACCGACGCGCGGCGCCAGGTCATTCCATTTCGTCGATCCACTCATGCCTTGACCGCGCCGAACCGACGGTCGCGCGCCCCATATTTTTGGACCAGCTCGGCGAAGATTTCGCGGGTGAAATCGGGCCACAGCGTGTCGATGAATTCATATTCCGCATAGGCCGACTGCCACAGCAGGAAATTGGAAATCCGCGCCTCGCCGCTGGTCCGGATCACCAGGTCGGGATCGGGCAGAACGCAGGTATCGAGATATTTGGGCAGGGTTTCCTCGTCCACTTCCTCGGGATCGAGCCTGCCCGCCGCCACGTCCTGCGCCAGCCGCTTGGTGGCCCGCGCCACTTCGTCCCGGCCGCCGTAATTCAGCGCGATGGTCAGATGCACCTTGTCGTTTTGCGCCGTCAGCTGTTCCAGTTCGTCCATCAGGTCGGTCAGCTTCTTGTCCAGCCGCACCCGGTCGCCGATGAAACGCACCCGCACGCCTTCGTCATGCAGTGCCTTGGCTTCCTTGGTGATGTAGCGGCGGAACAGGCTCATCAAACCAGCCACCTCGACCTGGGTCCGTTTCCAGTTCTCGGTCGAGAAGGCGAAGATGGTGATGTATTTCACCCCCAGCTCCGGGCAGGCTTCGACGATCTCGCGCACCCGCCGTGCCCCGGCATGGTGGCCGAACAGCCTTGGCCGCCCCCGCGCCTGTGCCCAGCGACCGTTGCCATCCATGATGATGGCGACATGGCGCGGGCCGGTCCCGGTACCGGTTTCGGGGGCGGGTTGCTTGAGCATCGGGATAATCCGGCTCAAACCTGCATGATCTCGGCTTGCTTGGTCTCAAGCGCCTTGTCGACATTGCCGATGAACTTGTTGGTCAGGTCCTGCACCTCGTTTTCCCAGAACTTCTGGTCATCCTCGGACATGCCGTCGGCCTTGGCCTTTTTCACCTGATCCATGCCGTCGCGGCGCACGTTGCGGATCGCCACGCGGGCGCTTTCGGCATATTGCGCCGCCACCCGGCCCAGTTCACGGCGGCGTTCTTCGTTCAGTTCGGGGATCGGCAGCATCACGATCGTGCCGTTGGTCTGGGGATTGATGCCCAGCCCGCTGTTCATGATCGCCTTCTCCACCGCACTGACCATCGACTTGTCCCACACGTTGACGGTGACCATGCGCGGTTCGGGCACGTTGATGGTGCCGACCTGGTTGATCGGGGTCTTCTGGCCATAGGCCTCGACCATCACCGGTTCCAGCATCGAGGCCGAGGCCCGCCCGGTCCGCAACGAGGCGAATTCGGTCTTCAGCGCCGCCATCGCGCCTTCCATCCGGCGCTGCAGGTCGTCGGTATCGATCATGAAATCTTCAGACATCTTGTTCTTCCTTGCTTGCTGGCCCGTCCTGCCCGGCCCGGTATCCCGGCCTGCGGCAGACTAGCCTTAACTGTGAACCGTTGTATAGGTGCCTTCACCCGCCAGGATGCCGCGGAAACCGCCCGGTTCATCCAGGCTGAACACGATGATCGGCAGGTTGTTGTCGCGCGCCAGCGCGATGGCCGAGGCGTCCATCACTCCCAGATGCTGCGCCAGCACCTCGTCATAGCTGACCCGATCGAACCGCTTGGCATCGGGGAACTTCACCGGGTCCTTGTCGTAAACGCCGTCCACCTTGGTGCCCTTGAAGATCGCCTCGCAGGCCATTTCGTTGGCCCGCAGCGTCGCCGCCGTATCGGTGGTGAAATAGGGGTTGCCGGTACCCGCCGCGAATATGCAGACCCGTTTCTTTTCCAGATGCCGCACCGCGCGGCGGCGGATGTAGGGTTCAGCGACCTCATCCATGCGGATCGCGGAGATCACCCGGGTGAACACGCCCAAGCCTTCCAGCGCGGACTGCATTGCCAGCGCGTTCATCACCGTCGCCAGCATCCCCATGTAGTCGGCGGTCGTCCGCTCCATCCCCTGCGCGCTGCCCTGAAGGCCACGAAAGACGTTGCC
>JAWVXM010000068.1:0-11832 GCA_033723255.1 Thalassovita sp. | reverse complement strand
GAAACGCGGTTCGGCATCGAGCGTCAGGCCGGTTTCGTCCGCCCGGTCGGCCCCGACCGGCATCCGGTCGCCCGGTTTCAGCGCCCGGCCCAGCCCCGCCGCAAGATGGGTCGAACGTGATCCCAGCACTTCCGGCACATCGATCCCCCCGCCCAGATGCAGGTAGCCATAGCTGCCCTGCCGGACCGCCCCGATGCTCAGCCGCGCGCCTTTCGGCAACAGGTGCGACGCGTTCCAGCTGATCGCCTCGCCATCGATCGAGGCCTGCATCGGCGCCCCCGTCAGCGCGATCCGGATGTCTTCGGCGGCCTCGAAACTGCCGCCCAGCCCGGCCAGTTCCAGCGCCGCCAGATCGGGCGATTGCCGCAGAAGCGCCGCCCCCTCGGTCAGCGCCACCGGATCCGCCGCGCCGCCATGCGACACGCCCTGATCCAGCAGACCGTCGCGCCCCCGGTCCTGCACCGTCAGCGCCGGGCCGCACTCCAGCACGATCAGCGCCCGGGTCATCGCAGTACCTCGATATCGGCGCCGCCAAACCGTGCCGCCGGGTCGGAGCGGATATTTTCCAGCTCCTCCGCCGTGACGGCGCGGAAACTCAGTTCATCGCCGGGGCGCAAGGCAAAAGGATCGTCCGATGCCGGATCGAAACAGCGGAACGCGGTCTGGCCGATATGGCGCCAGCCGGTCGGGGTTTCGTTGGAAAAGATGATCAGCTGCCGGATCGCCACCACCAGCGCGCCCTGCGGCACCGTCGGGGTCAGCTCCTTCAGCCGGGGGATATCCCATTCCGGGCCCAGTTGCCCGGTATAGGGCTGGCCCGGCGCGAACCCGATGGTCAGAACCCGGGGCCGGGCTTCGGTCAGGCTGCGCAGGGCGTCGGCCTCGCTCATCCCCGCTGCCTGCGCGGCCTCGGCGAATTGCGGACCGTGGGAGCCACCGAACACGCAGGGAATGCGGTAATGACGCCGACCCTCGGGCAAGTCCGCCCGGGTCCAGTCGGTCGAGGCCAGCAGTTCGGACAATTTCGCCCGCAGCGGCCCGGCGCCAACCGCCAGCGGATCGAACCGCAGGAAAGTCGAACAGAGCGAGGTCGAGGTTTCTTCCACCCCATCCCATCCTTCCCGCTCCACCGCCGCGCGAAAGGCCAGCGCGGCGCGGTTGGCGGGCTCTTCCAGCCGGTCGGCGAAGCTCACCGCCAGACCGGACAGGCCGACCGGGGAAATGCGCGGAAAATCAACCGTCATCGGCGCACGCTGGTAGGTTTGGACAAGGCGTTCATGCCTCATTACCTCGTGATTTCAGGAGGAAAATTCAAGTCCCGAAGCGGCCGGGATCATAGGGCGACATGTCGATATTGGGGGTCTTGCCGCCAATCATCTGGGCCAGAAGCCGCCCGGTTTTCGCCCCGCCGGTCAACCCAACATGTTGGTGCCCGAATCCCATATACACCCCCGGTTGGCCCGGAACCGGACCGATCACCGGCACGGAATCGGTCAGCGTCGGACGATGGCCCATCCATTCGGTCGCCTCGTCCCAGGTCAGCCCGGGCATCGCCGCCTTGATCTGCTTCATCTGCAATTTGAACGGCGCCCGCGACGGCCCCGCTTCAAGCCCGCCGAACTCAACGATGCCTGCGAGCCGCAGGCGACCCTCCATCGGGGTGATGACGAACGACCCGGTCGTCATCATCACCGGCGACCGTGGCATTACCGACGGGTTCCACAGTTCGATATGATAGCCGCGTTCGGTTTCCAGCGGCACCTTCAAACCCAGGGCCTTGGACATCGGACCCGACCACGCGCCGGTGGCGATCAACACCGAGTCACCGTGCAACGGACCTGTTTTGCTGTGCACCCCCACGACCTTGCCCCCGCCCCGGATCAACCCGGTCACCTCGGCGGTGACCAGTTGCCCGCCCCGCGCCACCACATGGGCGGCAAGGTCCTTCACGTATTGGCCGGGATCGGCGATCCGGCCATGATTGGGCATCGCCGCGCCAAACCCAATCGTGCCGCCATAGGCCGGATCATAGTTTCGCAAGGCTTCGCCTTCATATTCGACCGGCTCGAACCCGTATTCTCGGTTGAACTTCCATTCATAGGCATCGGCCAGGTAGTCGCGGCGCGATCGGTACAGATAGACGAAATCTGCCTCCGTGATCCATTTCTCGGCCCCGGTGCCTTCGGCCAGCGCCCGATGATCGGCCAGGCTGTCGCCGACAATCGGATAGAGCGCCTTTGCCGTGCGGCGCACGTCACGGTCATTGGCGTGGGAAAGATACCGCGCCAGCCACGGCAGCATCCGCGGCAGGTAAGACCAGCGCAGGAACAGCGGGCTGTCCGGGTCCAGCACCATGCGCGGGGCTTTCCGCCACAGCCCCGGCGTGGTCACCGGCACCACCGAGGCAGAGGCCAGCACGCCGCCATTGCCGAAAGACGCGCCCTCGGCCGGACCCGCGCGATCGACCAGAACCACCTCGTGCCCGTCGCGTTGCAGCCACACGGCGGTTGCCACGCCGACAATCCCCGCCCCGACAATGATTACCCGTTTCGCAGCCATCTCACCCCGCTCGATTCACGCGCAGCTTAGCCGGGATAGCGCGATTGCGAAACGCCGGAAGAATTTCTCGCGCATGAAAATCTTGGCACGGTCCTTGCTGTTTTCGATATGCAGCAACGGATGTTTCGCGCGTGGCCCCGGCTGGGGTCTGGAATTCGCGCCCGGTCCCGCAACTCATTCTCTCCTAACCGGGGGATCGGGCGGCCGGGCACCAACCGGTCGCCACGCGCGGCATCCACTGAATTTTTAACGCATCTGGGGTGCGTGAACTCAGCGACCTTCTCGACCAGGACCTGCAGACCGGTCGGGAAGGTCCGCTTTTTCCCCGGATTTTCCCAGGCACGCCCTTCGCCTGACGAAGTTATAAGGATATTCGCCCTCAGTTGCGGCCGCGCGAGTCCAGCCCCAGCCCCCGGCCGATGATTTCACGCATGATTTCCGACGTTCCGGCATAGATCCGGCTGATCCGGGCATCGGCGTAGAGCCGCGAGATTTCATATTCGTCCATATAGCCCGCACCGCCATGCAGCTGCAGGCATTCATCGACGACCCGGCCTTCGACCTCGGAGGTGAACAGCTTCGCCTCGGCGGCCATCTCCGCGCTCAGCTTCCCGGCCATGTGTTCACGCGCACAGTGATCGGTCAGCGCCCAGGCGGCATCCAGCTCGGTCCGCATCGACGCCATCTTGAACCGCGAATTCTGGAAGGTGCCGACCGGCCGGCCGAAGGCGCGCCGGTCCTGCACGAAATCCAGCGTGATCCCGAAGGCATGTTCCGCCCGCGCCACGAAGCCCAGCGCACCGATGATCCGTTCCTCGGCGAGGTTCGTCATCATCGCCCGGAACCCGCGCTTCGGATCGCCCAGAACGTTTTCCCTCGGCACCTTCACGTTGTCGAAGAAAAGTTCCGCCGTATCCTGCGATTTCAGCCCCAGCTTCTTCAGGTTGCGGCCACGCGAAAACCCTTCCATGCCGTCCTCGACAAGGAACAGCCCGATTTCGTGCCCATCGCCGGTGCGCGCGGCAACCACGACCAGACCGGCCAGAAGCCCGTTCGAGATATAGGTCTTGGATCCGTTCAGCAGCCAGTGATCGCCCATGTCCACGGCCCGCGTCTTCACCGCGCCCAGATCCGACCCGGTTCCCGGTTCGGTCATCGCGATGGCCAGAACGGTTTCGCCCGACACCACGCCCGGCATGAAGCGGTCGCGCTGTTCCTCGGTTCCCAGCTTGTGCAGATAGGGCCCGACGATGCGGTTATGCAGCCCGATGAAAAAACCCGGTTCGCGCGGGTTGATTTCTTCGCACAGGATCATGTCATAGCGGAAATCGTCGAGCCCCAGCCCGCCGTATTTTTCATCCGCGTACATGCACAGGAACCCCTGTTCGCCCGCCTTGCGCCAGACCTCGCGACTGACGCATCCGGCTTGGCGCCAGTCCTCGACATGGGGAAACACCTCGGCCTCGGCCCATCTACGTACCGTGTTGCGGAAGATTTCGTGTTCTTCCTCGTACAGGGACCGTGTCAGCATTGTTCGCCTCCTCCAGCGCGCGAATGAACATAGTTGACTTAAATTAGACATTGATGTTCAATTTCTGTCAATATTGACGATCGACCTTCGATGAAAAGCGCCAAATCCCGCATCCTTCACGCCGCCATGCGGCTGTTTGCCGAAAAGGGCACCATGCAGATCGCCATCAGCGACCTGGCGAAGGAAGCCGGCCTGTCGCGCGGCACGATCTACAACAACGTCGAAAATCCCGACGATTTGTTCGCCATCACCTGCCGCATGATCGCCCGGGAACTGAATGACAGCGTGCGCATCGGCCTGGACAAAAATGACGATCCCGCGCTGCGCATCGCCACCCTGATCCGGCAGCTGATCCGGCGGGTCCATGACGAACCCGACTGGGGCCGGTTCCTGGCCCTGTTTGCGATGACCGAAACGCAGATCGGCAAGTTTCTGGCGATGGAACCCGCCGATATCCTGCGCACGGGGCTGCAAACAGGCCGGTTCGATTTCCCGCCCGAACAGATCCATTCGGTGACCACGCTGGCCGGCGGCGCGATGATGGGATCGTTTTCGCAGGTGCTTGCCGGTGCGGTGACATGGCGCAAGTCGGGATCGGAAATCGCGGCGCTGTTTCTGCGAGCGGTGGGGGTTGATCCGGCCGAGGCACAGGCGCTGGCATCGGTCGATTTCGCCCCCCTGCCCCGGCTGGATTTCGCCGCGGTCGCACAGGCGCTGCCCACACCGATGAAGCTGGACGGATGATCGGGATACACAGGGAGGAAGCGACATGAGCGGACCGTTGAACGGCCTGAAAGTGGTCGAAATGGAAGGGCTGGGGCCTGCACCGCTGGCCGGGCAGTTCCTGTCCGATCTGGGGGCCGAGGTGACGCTGATCACCCGCAAGTCGGGCGCGGAGGACCCCACCGACATCAACAACCGCGGCAAACGATCGATCGCGCTGAACCTGAAAACGCCCGAAGGGGTCGAAGCCGCCCTGCGGCTGATCGCGCGCGCCGACGTGTTGATCGAAGGCTTCCGGCCCGGGGTGATGGAACGGATGGGGCTGGAGCCAGACGCCTGCCACGCCCGCAACCCCGGCCTTGTCTATGGCCGGATGACGGGCTGGGGCCAGACCGGGCCGATGGCGCAGATGGCGGGGCATGACATCAATTACCTCGGGCTGACCGGGGTGCTGAACGCGATCGGGAAAAAGGACGAACCGCCCATCCCCCCGCTCAACATCGCGGCCGATTATGCCGGGGGCACGATGTTCCTTTTGCTGGGTATCCTGTCGGCGATCTTTGAACGGCAAAGCTCGGGCAAGGGCCAGGTGATCGATGCGGCGATGGTCGACGGCGCGCCGGCGCTCTTGGCTCTGGTGCATTCGATGATCGCGCAGGGCCGCTGGGGCGAAGACCGCGAAAGCAACTGGCTCGACGGCGGAGCGCCGTTCTACCGGACCTACGAATGCGCCGATGGCAAATACGTTTCGGTCGGGCCGCTGGAACCGCAATTCTTCGCCCAGCTGGTCGATCTGGCCGGGCTGTCCAGAGAGCACAAGCAAAGCCAATATGACGAAACGTCATGGGCGCAACGGCGCGAAAGCTATGCCAAGGTCTTCGCAACGAAAACGCGTGACGAGTGGGCCGCGATCTTCGACGGATCGGACGCCTGCGTCGGCCCCGTCCTGAGCTGGAGCGAAGCGCCCGGGCATCCGCATATGCAGGCGCGCGGCGTCTTCACCGAGGTCGACGGCGTGATGCAGGTCGCCCCCGCGCCGCGTTTCGACCGCACGCCGCCCGGACCGGTGGGCAAACCGCCCGCCCCCGGCGCCGACACCGAAACCGTCCTGGCCGAACTGGGCTATGACGCAGAAACGATTGCCAGCCTCCGCGCCAGCGGCGTGCTGAGCTGAGGAGGAAAACATGACCGACGTGATCCGCATCACCCGCGACGGGGCCATCGCCACCGTCACCCTGAATCGCCCCGAGGCCTTCAACGCGGTCAACGGCGAGATGCGCAAGGCACTGCTTGATACCGTGGCCGAGATCGACCGCGACGATGCAATCCGGGTGGTGATCCTGAAGGGCGAAGGCCGCGGTTTCTGTGCCGGAGCGGACCTGAAGGATGGGCTGTCTCCGTCGGTTTCGCACATGCTGGAGGCCGAATATCGCCCGGCCCTGATCGGGATCGCCAATTCGCCCAAGCTGTGGATCGCGCAGGTGCATGGCACCGCCGCCGGGATCGGCGCCGCCTTCGCGATGAATTGCGACATGGTGGTGATGGCCGAAAACGCGTCTCTCTACATGGCTTTCGCAGCGATCGGACTGGTACCGGATGGCGGCAATACCTGGCTGCTGCTCAAGGGCATGGGATATCACAAGGCGCTTCAGGCGATCATCGAGGGGCAGAAGATCCCGGCAGCGGACTGCGAACGGATGGGCCTGATCAACCAAGTGGTGCCCGAGGACCAGCTGGGATCTGAAACCCGTGCGCTGGCCGAACGCCTATCCAGGGCCGCGCCGCTGGCCGCGCAGGCCGCGAAGCAGATCCTGCGCAACATCGGCGAAGGATCCTACAGCGATGCCTTCACCGCCGAGGCGCAGCTTCAGGGCAAACTGGCCGCAACCGAGGATTTCCACGAAGGCGTGCAGGCCTTCATCGAAAAACGCAAACCCGATTTCAAAGGCAAGTGAGGCCGCGATGACCCTGCCCGCCCAATTGCAAAACCTGCGGATCCCGCTGATCGGCAGCCCGCTTTTCATCATTTCCAACCCCGATCTGGTGATCGCCCAGTGCAAGGCCGGGATCGTCGGGTCCTTCCCGGCGCTGAACGCGCGCGAAAAGGACGGCGAGCCGATCCTACTGGACGCCTGGCTGACCCGGATCAACGAAGAACTGGACCGTTACAATCAGGCCAACCCGGACAATCCGGCAGCCCCTTACGCGGTGAACCAGATCGTGCACCGGTCGAACACAAGGCTGGAACGCGACCTTGAGATCTGCGTCAAACACAAGGTCCCGGTCTGGATCACCTCGCTCGGCGCCCGCCCCGAGGTGAACGATGCCGCCCATTCGGTCGGCGGCATCACGCTCCATGACGTGATCAACGACCGTTTTGCGCACAAGGCGATCGAAAAGGGCGCCGACGGTTTGATCGCGGTATCGGCCGGTGCGGGCGGCCATGCGGGCGCGTTGTCGCCCTTGGCATTGGTGCAGGAAATCCGCGCATGGTTCGACGGGCCGCTGTTCCTGTCCGGTGCAATCGCCACCGGTGATGCGCTGCTGGCGGCGCAGGCGATGGGCGCCGATGGCGGCTATGCCGGATCGGCCTTCATCGCCACGGAAGAGGCCAATGCCGATCAACGCTACAAACAGATGGTCGTCGACAGCGGTGCCTCCGATATCGTTTATTCCGATCTGTTCACCGGCGTCTGGGGCAATTACCTGAAACCCTCGATCGCGGCGGCGGGGATGGACCCGGACAACCTGGAACGGTCCGAACCGTCAAAGATGAATTTCGGCGAAAAGCGGGAAAAGCCGAAAAGCTGGAAGGAAATCTGGGGATCGGGCCAGGGCATCGGCGCGGTGCGCGAAGTGGTTCCGGCGGCCCGGCTGATCGACAGGATCGCGGCGGAATATTTCGCCGCCTTCGACCGGCTGTCCGGTCAGGTCGCGCGGTATCGCTGACAGCGGCGGACTGCCTCCACCCGCTGCGAGGCGCCCTACTCCGCCAAGTCCCGCATGACTTTGATCAGGTCGGATTTTCCGTCGAAGCCGATGCCGGGAAGGTCCGGCATGACGATATGGCCATCCTCGACCTGCACCCCATCGGGGAAGCCGCCATAGGGCTGGAACAGGTCCGGATAGCTTTCATTGCCGCCCAACCCGAGGCCCGCCGCGATATTGAGCGACATCTGGTGACCGCCATGCGGAATGCAGCGCGACGGTGACCAGCCCATTTCTTCCAGCACGTCAAGCGTCCGAAGATATTCCACCAGACCGTAGGACAAGGCGCAGTCGAATTGCAGCCAGTCGCGGTCGGGACGCATGCCGCCATAGCGGATCAGGTTGCGCGCATCCTGATGCGAAAACAGGTTTTCACCGGTCGCCATCGGCCCCGGGTAGAACTCGGCCATCGCGGCCTGAAGCTGGTAGTCAAGCGGATCGCCGATCTCTTCGAACCAGAACAGAGGGTAGTTGCGCAGCATCTTGGCATAAGCGATGGCGGTTTCGAGATCGAAACGTCCGTTGGCATCCACGGCCAACTGCGCTTCCGTGCCGATCTCATCCAGCACCGCTTCGATCCGGCGCTTGTCCTCGTCGATGGAGGCTCCGCCGATCTTCATCTTGACGACGTTGTAGCCGCGATCGAGATAGCCGCGCATTTCCCTGCGCAGCGCGCTATCGTCCTTGCCCGGATAGTAATACCCGCCTGCTGCATAGACGAAGACCCTCGGATCTGCCTCGGCGCCCTTGCGCTCGGCCAGCAGGCGGAACAGGGGCTTTCCCTCGATCTTCGCGATGGCGTCCCAGACCGCCATGTCGATCGTGCCCACGGCAACCGAACGTTCGCCATGCCCGCCCGGCTTCTCGTTCTGCATCATGGCGGCCCAGATCTTGTGGCCATCCAGATTGGTGCCTTCGTCGTTCATCAGCGATGCAGGATCCGCCTCAAGGATGCGGTCACGGAACCGTTCGCGGATAAGCCCGCCCTGACCATAGCGGCCGTTGGAATTGAAACCATAGCCGACCACCCGGCGGCCGTCCCGGACGACATCGGTGACAACGGCCACCAGGCTCGCCGTCATCTTGCTGAAATCGATATAGGCGTTTCGGATCGGCGAGGAGATCGGCTTGGTGACCTCGCAGATATCAACAATGCGCATGGACGTGTTCCTTCCCTGTCTTCTTGTGCCCGGCGGCGATCAACAGGCAGATTAGTGGAACATCGAAGGTAAACGTCAATCCCGATTGGATTTTTTCGCCTGCAAGCGTGACATATTTCAGTTGGAAACCTTGCCGGCCACTTCCTGCCGGAAGGCGCCATGGCGCTTCTCAGGAAAACCGGAATTCGCTCCGACATCCCCGGGCGGGCCCTTCCGGCAGAAGAAACGGCAGTTCAGCTCTCCGGTTCGGTCGCCAGGACGGCCAGCACGTGATAGATGCCCAGATCGGCCGCGATCAAGGCCGCCCGGTGCGACGCAAGCCCAGCCCGATCAAGCTTGACATCCGCGCGAAAACCCATAGATAGCACCCATCGCTGCGCTGCCGCGTGAGCATGCCGCGCCGGTCTGAACGGACCCGGGCGCATCAGCGACAAATCCAGTTCCCATCACGCAGGGTTCTCCTGGCCGGGCCGGGTCACACGGGATGCGCCCGTCTGAACCCGTGGCACCGCCGAACCCCATTGCTGCCGCACGGTGCGGCGGATGAAACCCGGTGTCTGCGCACAGCAGGCGCCCGAAAGGACAGCTTTGTCAGATTTCAATTCCCTCGGCCTCGGGCCGAAACTTCTTGCGGCGCTGGAACGCGCCGAATTCACAAAACCTACGCAAATCCAGGCGGAATCGATTCCGCTGGCCCTGAAGGGGCACGACATCCTTGGGCTGGCCCAGACCGGCACCGGCAAGACGCTGGCCTTCGGCCTGCCGATGATCGACCGCCTGCTGGGTGAAGGCGGCAAGCCCGCGCCGAAAACGGCCAAGGCCCTGGTCCTTGCGCCAACCCGCGAACTGGTCACCCAGATCGCCGACAACATGCGCCCGCTCGTGCAGGGAACGCCGGTCCGGATCACCACCGTGGTCGGCGGCCAGTCGATCAACCGCCAGATCGCGACCCTGTCGCGCGGCACCGACATCCTGATCGCGACGCCGGGCCGGCTGATCGACCTGATGGATCGCGGCGCGGTGGACCTGTCCACCGTGCGCAACCTTGTTCTCGATGAAGCCGACCAGATGCTCGACATGGGTTTCATCCACGCCCTGCGCAAGATCGCGCCCAAGCTGGGCAAGCCGCGCCAGACCATGCTGTTTTCGGCCACCATGCCGAAACAGATGGAAGAGCTGAGCCGCAGCTACCTGACCGATCCGCGCCGGGTCGAAGTCGCGCCTCCGGGCAAGACCGCCGACAAGATCGAACAGGCGGTGGAATTCATGCCCAAGGCGGACAAGCCCAAGCGCCTGCGCGAAATCCTGTCGCGCGATACCGATGCACTGACGCTTGTCTTCATGCGCACCAAGCACACCGCCGAACGGCTGATGAAGAAACTGGTGGCAGACGGGTACAACGCCGCCTCGATCCACGGCAACAAAAGCCAGGGCCAGCGCGACCGCGCCATCAAGGCATTCCGCGAAGGCACCGTTACCGTGCTGGTCGCCACCGACGTGGCCGCGCGTGGCATCGACATTCCCGGCGTGGCGATGGTGATCAACTACGACCTGCCCAATGTGGCGGAATCCTATGTCCACCGGATCGGGCGCACCGCCCGGGCGGGCCGCGATGGCGTCGCCATTTCCTTCTGCGCCCCGGATGAACGCGACTATCTGCGCGATATCGAGAAGCTGATCGGCCGCCGCTTCGGCGGCCAGGGCAGCGAAGAGATCAAGCAGGACAAGCCCAAGCGGAACCCGGCAAAGGGTCCTTCCAAACGCGCTGATAACGCCGAAAATCCCGCGCGGAAATCGCGCCGGCGTCGGCGGCGGAAGAAGCCCGCGAACCCGGCGCAGCCCGCGCCGCAACAGGGCGGCAAGGCCGCGCAGAACGACCCGCGCGCGGGGCTGACCCGGATGCTGGGCAGCGCCTGAGAACGGACTCAACCGTCAGAACATGGGAAACACCAAAAAGACCGCCAGCGCCCGGGGTGCTGGCGGTCTTTTCGTCTGGGAAAGTATCAGATAGGGCGAACCAAGGCCGGGGATGGGAAACACAGCCGGTTCGCCCGTCGCCACCAGAGCGGGAGATCACTCGGCGGCGTTCAGCGACGGGGTTTCGCTTTCGCGCAGCAATTTCCCGATATAGCGGCCGCTATCCAGCATCCGGTTCGAGAAACCCCATTCGTTGTCGTACCAGCTGACCACGCGGATCAGCCCCTGTTCGGTCACCGCGGTCTGCGCCGCGGCGAAGCAGGACGAATGGCTGTCATGATTGAAGTCGATCGACACCAGCGGATCTTCCTCATAGGCCAAGACACCTTCCAGCGCCGCTTCCGATGCGGCCTTGATCGCCGCGTTCACCTCGGCCACGGTCGCCGGTTTTTCCGGCATGAAGCTCAGATCGACAAGCGACACGTTCGGGGTCGGCACACGCACGGCGGATCCTTCCAGCCGCCCCTTGAGCTGCGGCAGCACCAGCGAAATCGCACGCGCCGCACCGGTCGAGGTCGGCACCATCGAAACTGATGCCGCCCGGGCCCGGTACAGGTCCTTGTGATCGGTATCGTGCGACGGCTGGTCACCGGTATAGGAATGGATGGTGGTCATGTAGCCGGTCTTGATGCCGAACGCGTCGTCCAGAACCTTGGCCACCGGCGCAAGGCAGTTGGTGGTGCAGGACGCGTTGGAGATGACGATGTCGTCGGCGGTAAGGTCGGTGTGGTTGACGCCATAGACGATGGTACAGTCGGCATCCTTGCCCGGCGCCGAAATCAGC
The DNA here is from genome assembly GCA_033723255.1 of Thalassovita sp. Taxonomy (GTDB): domain Bacteria; phylum Pseudomonadota; class Alphaproteobacteria; order Rhodobacterales; family Rhodobacteraceae; genus Thalassobius. The sequence continues at coordinate 110 of JAWVXM010000068.1, read as the reverse complement.
ACCCGCTTGGACCCGTTCTGCAGGTGGCGCGCGGCGGCATCGCGGCTGGAGAACAGCCCGGTGCACTCATAGGCCACGTCGACGTCGCCCCAGGGCAGGTCCTCGGGATT